>JBJFDC010000052.1:0-27095 GCA_051889215.1 Christensenellales bacterium | reverse complement strand
CCTAACTGCTGCCTCCCGTAGGAGTCTGGACCGTATCTCAGTTCCAGTGTGGCCGTTCATCCTCTCAGATCGGCTACTCATCGTCGCCTTGGTGGGCCGTTACCCTCACCAACTAGCTAATGAGACGCAAGCCCCTCTACTACCGGATTTCTCCTTTCACCCCTTCCCGATGCCGGGTTGTGGTCTCATGCGGTATTAGCACCTATTTCTAAGTGTTATTCCCCTGTAGTAGGCAGGTTGCTCACGTGTTACTCACCCGTCCGCCACTAAGTCTCTTTCCCGAAGGAAATCAACTCCGTTCGACTTGCATGTTTTAAGCACGCCGCCAGCGTTCGTCCTGAGCCAGGATCAAACTCTAACGTTTTTGGTATATTAACTATTTGCATAGTAAATATCATTAGATTTTGATTTTTCGCTCATAACTGTTTGTTCGTTGACTTTTGGTTATGAAACGAATTGATTTTGCATTATGCTCACCAATTTGTTTCACTGCACAATTTACCTTTTCTATCTTTTTGCTTCTATTCAGTTTCCAAAGAACATTGCATTCATTTGCGAATGCTAGGTTAGAATACTACATTAAAAAGTGGTTGTCAACAACTTTTTCAAAATTTTTTTTATTTTTTTACATTTTTTTTAAACTTTTTTAAAAACACATTCAACACGATACCCCGTGTTTCCTAAAACCGCACAAAAACGCCTAAAAAACAGCCATTTTGACATCGAAGTCGGAAGAAAAAATTTTCAATTTTTTTTGAATTCATTGCAAATTCTGTCCTGCAAAATTAAAATTAACAAAAAAATCTGCCGTGGCAGATTTGATTTTTCGATAGTGATTAGTTTTCATAGAAATCAAACGATTTCATAATTTCTTCCAAATCATCTTTTGGGTTGACGGCCTCTTCAAGATTGAAACCACTCTCATTGACATCTGGATATGCATATGGGTCATCTTTTTCAACTTTTGAATAAACGGCTTTGTTGAGCCCAACACTCTCTTCTTCTTCGTCAACACTCAAAAATTTGTCAGCAAGAGTTTCGTAGCCCTCATCTTTGTTCATTGTCATGTTTACGATGGGTTTTATGAGTGTTGGTTTTTCTTCGCCAAATGCACGCACAACTTTTTCAATAGATTTTTGTGGTTGTTTTTTCTTTCTTTCAATTTTAACCACTTGTTTTTTCTCTGTTTTGTTAACCCGACTGAGAAGTGAGCGAATTTGGTCTCCACTTGTGGCAACTGTTTTTTGTGTTTTTGGAATGTCAAAATCCTCTGACATAATTTCAATCATGGATTGTTTGAATTTTTGAACCATATGAGAAACATTTTCAGTCTCAACGAGGTTTGGATATTTTGCCAGCATTTCTTCAAGGAGTTTTTCCCAGCGCGCTTGCAATGCCGACAGTTGGTTGATTTTTAACTCATAAACTTTTTTTGAACTGTCCTCAATTTCTTTTGCCTTGTCAACAGCCGCGACCAACGCGTTTGAAATGCTTGCCTTTTTTGAGGCAAGATGTCTTTGACCACTACGCAGCACCTCGACCTCTTCTTTTAGTCTTGCTATCTCTTTGTTTTTTTGGTCAAGTTCGTCTTCATATTTTTTTGTTATGATGGAAATAAGATATTCATTTTCCTGCTTGTTTTTTTGTTTGTCTTGCCTCATTATCTCCTCCATTTTGTTTTCGCTGTTTTATATCTTTATATATTATAAGACCCAACCAAACAAGCCCACCAACAATGATGAATATGCTGAGAAGTTGTGAAACACGAATGCCCGAATTTCCAATGTAGAGACTATCCGTTCTCAATCCTTCAATCCACACCCTGCCTGCACCATACCACACCAAATATGATGCGACAACAGTGCCCTTGTTTTTCACAAAGTATAAAATCACCATAAGGATTGCAAACCCAACCAAGTTCCACATGCTTTCATAGAAGAATGTGGCAAGGTGCCAGCTTGCATCCGCTTCAATAAAGACCGCATATGGAAACCATTGCAGATTTGGATTTTCAACCACATAACCATACGCTTCTTGATTGATGAAATTGCCCCACCTTCCAATCGCTTGGGCAATGATGAGACCTGGTGCGATAACGTCCATGAATGCGGCAATGTTTTTCTTTTTTATGACACACCAAATAATGACTGTTAGTGCCCCAGCAATAACACCGCCATAAATTGCCATGCCGCCGTCCCAAATTCGCAGCATTTCAACAAAAGTGTAATCATGGGTATAGAAAGCGACATAATACAGTCTCGCTCCAATGATGGAAAAAGGGATAACCCAAAGTGCGAGACTAATCATTTCTTCCATTTTTATGTCTCTTTTCTTGACGTTTGGAATGCAAAGAAGAATTGCAACAAGCATGCCCAGTGCAATCAAAACCCCATACCACGCAATATGTAATTTTCCTATGTAAAATCCCGGATTCATAAAAATGATTATATATATAAAAAAAATATGTGTCAATTATATTAAAAAATATACGCCATCTAATTTGACGTTTTCGACATTCAAAAACAAAAAACGCGGAATCTTTCCGCGTTCTCCATTTCTTTTATTTTTGTATGTCGATATTATATGCCGCTGTATAGTTTGAAAGAGTGTTTTTAATTTCTTTGGCTTGTTCAAAATCGAGAGCTTCAAGCGCCTTCATTCCCGATTTGCCTTCGTTTTTAAAATATGTTGAAACATAATCTGCGAACTGTGTCCTCGTGAGATATTTGACTCTATTATTTTTTGTTTGTGATTCATCAATAACTTGAACTTTTTTAACATCAGTATTATTTGCGAGTTTTGAACATGCATTTGCCAAAATAACGAGTTTTGATGTCTGGAACATATCTTTTCTTGGGCCAACAACAAATCTGTCTGGCACAAGTCCTGCTGTTGTTGGATAATTTATGCCAAATCTCAAGAATGACACACCACTATCAGTTGATGTTTTTCTGAATGTTTGCTGTGCTTTTTGAAACAAGTCACTTGGGTCATAACCAACATTTGGATCAAAGGTTGCAGCCATAACATATCTGATTTCGTTGTCAACTCCACCAGTATAAGCCCCCGAATCCTTTTTGCCATAGCCCTTGATTTGGTTTACAAATTCGCCACCGCCAACTTTTGGCAAAGATTCAATCCAACCCATTGTTTTCATTGGTCCAGCGCCATATGTGCCGACGATTTTGTCTCTTCTCTTTTGAAATCTTCCGACGTTTTTGTTTTTGAGTTCTGCAATCTTTATTTTTGATTTGCAAACTGCAAGTCTTCTGTTCTGTCTGTTTGAAACGCCCAAATAATTGGATTGTTCCCAAAGAGGTTCAAAATCTGAATCTTTGTTCACTGCGTAATCAAAAGCATTAACTTTTTCCATCAAAGGCATTTGTCCCCAGCGAATTGCTGTGATTTGTCTTCTATAATTTTTTTCAAGCGCTCTGTCAAGTCGTTTGCCTCTTAATTTGCCTTGTTGAGCTCTTCTTTGAACACTTGATGCCCTTGTTTTTTGTCCGGCTTTTGTTGCAGTATAACCAACAACTCCTGTTGCAACAGCAGCACCTAATATTGTTCCCAAAACAATTCCTGTGACAATTCCAACCATTGATTTATCTCCTTTTTTGAAACATTATAGCATTTATGCCAATTTTGTCAATATGGAATTATGAAAAAATTAAAAATCAGAGGTGATTAAAAACACAAAAAGTGTCCATAAATATTATATGAAAAAGATATTTAATAAAATTAATATATTTACTATAGTAAGTGTGTTGGCTCGTGCATTTCTTGAATTTCTTGTCGCATTTGTTTGGATAAGATATTTTGTGAAAAATTTTGCCACAGCTCTCATATCTTCATTGCTTTTTGTCATTCTCGTTGAAGTTTGCTTGGTTTTTATCAGAAAAAACAAACAAAAGAAAAACGGAAGCAAAAAAGAACTGCAAAAAAAGATTGACGACATCACACTCACTTTTCTCTTTTCAGATGACAATGAAAACTTAAAATTTTTCCACAAACTCGCTTGTCTAAAACACAAAGCAACAAAAAAAAGCAAATATATTGTCGTCGAAAATCCAAACAAAAAAATCGTTTTAATTCCGTTTTATACTTATCAAAATTTTTCGTGCGACAATCTCTTGTATTGCATCAACACAGCAAAAAAAGAAAATCCCGAAAAAGTTGTTATCACCACAGGGGGCGTTGACCAAGACGTCTATAAACTCGCAAAGCATTTTCAAGATTTTGAAATTATAATTTTGGATAAGACCGACACTTTCAACAAGTTGCTTAAATTTTATGATTGTTTCCCAGAAATAAACACAAAACTTGAGAATGAAACAAAACCAACAAAACAAGAAATTTTGGGCATGTCACTCAACAGAAAACGCAGCAAAGGATATTTTTTTGCTTCTTTTGTTTTGCTTTTGTCGAGTTTTATTGTCCGAAAAAACATATATTATCTGATTTTTAGCAGTATCCTGCTTGTTCTCGCACTTGTTTCTTATTTTAATCCACGCTTCAACAAAATTGCTCCAAATAATATTCTCGATTAGGGTTTGACAAAACAAGATTGTTGATGTAAACTTTCCAACATGAAAAAAAATAAGAAAAAAGAAGTTTTGAGATTTTTTAAATATTTGCTGTTCACTTGCTCCGCGGGAATTATTCAACTTGGAACAACAACACTTCTCAACGAAGTCGCACATCTAAAATATTGGATTGCATATTTGATTGGCCTCGTGCTTTCAGTTGTTTGGAATTTCACATTCAACAGAAAGTTCACATTTAAGTCGGCAAACAACATTCCAATCGCCATGCTCAAAGTTGCGGGATATTATGCAGTGTTCACGCCACTTTCAACCTGGTGGAGCAATGCCCTCACAGGGATTGGTTGGAATGAATATATCGTTCTGGCTGGCACAATGATAATAAATTTTGCAACCGAATATCTCTTTTGTCGTTTTGTTGTGTTTGGAAAATCAATCGACAGCGCAAAGAGCAAAAAAGAGAAGGAAATTGAAATTGCAATGCTTCAAACAGAACAAGCTTCCCAAAATCAACCCGACTCAATCAACTCAACTCCAAAAGACGTTCCCGACATTCTCAAATCGGACATTGACAAAAACAAAAAAGATGAGGCAGTTTAACCTCATCTTTTTTTCCGCTTAAGCAAAAGTTCCAAAATTTCAATTGCGTTTGATGCTGCGCCTTTTCTGATGTTGTCGGACACAGTGAAAAAATGGAGGCGACGAGGGTTGTTTAGGTCAACGCGAAGTCTTCCGACATAAATCTCGTCTGTTCCAGTGGCAATGGTGGCGACAGGATATATTGAGTTTTCCGGTTCATCAAGAAGGACGACTGATGGAAATTTTTTCAGCACCTCTTTCGCCATGTTTAATTCCACTTCTTTTTCAAATGTCGCAGAAACTGAAATCGAATGGGAATTTGCAACTGGCACACGAACACATGTCGCCGACACTTTCAAGCCCGGCTTTCCCAAAATCTTTTTGCTCTCATTCACCATTTTCATTTCCTCTTTCGTGAACCCGTTTTCAACAAAAGAGTCAATTTGTGGAATGCAGTTGTTGAAAATTGGATATGGATAGAACTGTGGGTTTTCTCCTCGCGTTGTTCGTTCAAGGTCCAAAACACCTTTCATTCCGCTTCCACTAACCGCTTGAAAAGTCACATAATCAACCTCAACCAAATCAAAAAGTGTGTCCAGTGCTTTGAGTGGCGCCATAACACCAATGGTTGAACAGTTTGGATTTGCGATGATGCCCTTATTCAAAAAAGCATCTTCCGGATTCACTTGAGGCACAACGAGCGGCACATTTTTATCCATTCTCCAAAAACTCGAGTTATCAATTACAGTTGCACCGCATTTTGCAAAGATGGGAGCAAATTCTTCCGACCTCGCCCCTCCCGCCGAAAAAAGAGCAAAATCCATTTTTTTGTTCTTTATGTTTTCTTCAGAAAGTTTTTCGACAACGATATGTCTCCCCATACACTCAAGTACTTTGCCTTCACTTCGTTCACTTGCAAACAAATATAAATTTTCAATCGGCAGATTCTTTTCCGAAAGAACTTTAAGAAAACTCCCGCCAACCATTCCAGTTGCGCCAACCACGGCCAAATTAATTTTTTTCATACTCCCTCACAAATCAAATCTTTTTGCCAAAATTTCAACTGCTTTGTCTTTGTCTTTTTTGTCAATCGAAAAAGATAGTGAAATTTCAGTGTTTGAAACAAAACCATATTCAATGCCATTCTCAATCAACAACTCTGAAACGACTCCCGCAATCCTTGTGTGAGTTGCAAGACCAATTCCCACAAGAGAAAGTCTTGCAAGTCCGCAATGAATTTCGACAATCCCGCCTTGAATCAATGCCCCAATGCTTTCTTTGAACCCATCTTGAATTTTTTGTTTAACTTCTTCAAGCGACCCATCGAGCACGCCAAATGAGAATATTGCTTTCTCTTTTGATATAATTGAACAAAGCATCTCGTAATTGTTTAGTGTTTCGCAAAGTTTGTATATTTGGTTCCAATATTTCGTATCAAAACGATTGAGCGTGATAACAATCGCGTTATATCCCTCTTTGACCGATATGCAACGCATCGGCATATGTTCAATATTGACTTTTTCCATAACCCAAGTTCCTTTTGTTTTGTCAACCTCAAGTGTTTTGCCAAGATATAGCGGAACATTGTATTTATAAGCAAGTTCAACGCTCCTCGGCTCCAAGACTTTTGCCCCACTCACCGCCATTTCCATCATTTCAAAATATGTGATTTCGTGCAGCTTTTTTGAGTCTTTATATATGTTTGGGTCAATGCTATGCACCGCCTCAACATCTGTATAAATTTCACACGCGCAACCAAGACTCGCCGCCAGAGCGGTTGCCGTCGTATCCGAGCCGCCCCGACCAAATGTCGTCGTGTCGCCAAAACAATCAACGCCTTGAAATCCAGCGACAATAACGATTTCGTGATTGTCGATATGCTTTTTTATTCTTTGAATATCAATTTTTTGAATATAGGCATGAGTGTGGTCACTGCTCGTCAAAAAGCCCGCTTGGGCACCACTCAACGAAACCGCTCGGTCTCCGAGTTCGTTTAGTGCGATGGAGAGCAGTGCAACCGATTGAAGTTCTCCCGTGGACATGAGAACGTCCATTTCTCGCTTGTTTGGAGTTGTGGTAATCTCATGAGCAAGAGAAATTAATTTGTTTGTCGTCTTGCCCATTGCTGAAACCACAACAACAAGTTCTTCGCCCGCTTCATGAAGTTCATGCAAATGGCTTGCAATGGCCATGATTTTTTCAGTTGTCGCCACGCTTGAGCCGCCGTATTTATGAACAACCAACATTGTATTTTTCTCCGATTATTTTATCCAATCAATTCATAATATGAATCGCGTGATTGCTTTGTTCTCGTCACCCAATCGGAAAATTTGTTTTTATATCTGAAATGATTTCGCTTGTCACGCTTTTATGCTGTGAAAAATCGACATATCCTCGATAAATTTTTTCAACCTCAAAATGATGCGACCTTGCAATCCCGAGATACTTGGCAGCAAAGGCGAGCATTCCGTCAATCATAAACTCATTGTTGACATATAACTCCAAATCAGAACAACCCAGCGTCATGCGAAGACTTGTTCTTTCAATCAAAATATCTTTTTCAGGAATATAGATTGATTCTATGTTTTTTGGACTGAGATAGTCGTGGAAGCATATAACCTCAAATCCGTTTTGTTCGTAAATTGATGCGAGCCGTTCAAAAAGTTCAGTTGCCTCATACACCCCAAGTTTTACCCGAAAAACCTTTTTGAAAGAGTTTGTTTTGTCGAATTGTTTTTCGCCGTCCTCTGAAATAACAGTTCTAAACAAGTGGCGAATTGAACCCTCTTTTTCGAGTTTTTCGCCACAAGTTTTTTCAATGAGTTTGTTGAATAATTTATCCAAATCAGCGTGTTTTTTCATGTTTTTTTCAATTTGAGCATTAATTTCATACAAAGATCCAGCAACACAAAGAATTTTTTCAATAAAAAAGTATGCGTGCTTTTTCTTGTCATAGAGGTTTTCAATCTCTTTTCTTTTGCTCCTCAATCCATCAGAAATTGACGAACCAAGATTGATAATCTTTGAGTCCGCTCCAGGAATGTTTGCCTCCCTCACGTGCGGACTTGTTCCGTCAACAATGGCCACATTACGCTCTCGAATTCTAACACCATCAAGAGAATCGGGGTCCGATGAGCAATGGAAATATTCAATGCTTTCACCAAGCCCGCCAAAAAATTCGCCGACGTGTTTCATTAGTGTGCTTTTCCCACTGCCAGAGCCACCTTTTAGAACAAAAACATATCCATCATGTTTATCTATAGCATAGTCAAAATAATTCCAAAATCCCTCATTGGTGAGGGCGCTTAAAAAATAATGTTTGTTTTCCATACTAAAAGTATATTTCAACTTTTGGTTTTTTGTTAAAGGCGAGTGACAATAACGAGAATTTTCTCATAGTTTGTTTTAGGAGGAACTATGACATATTTTATTGACACGAGCGATGCGAGAAATCAGATTCTAAAAACAATGCTTGACGAAAAAAAACTATTCACTGAAGTTTTTTCATTCAACTCGCTAGGTAGCATAAGTGTGGGTGACGCACTGATATTTTCGCCTGCAAAAAAATGGACAGATGAAGAAATTAATCTCATTCCAAAAAAAATCTCTCTATATTGCGGGAAATTATCGGAAAATCATCAAGAAAAATTAAAAAATAAAGATGTTGTTTATCACAATTTGATGAATGATGAAATATTTACAATAAAAAATGCAAACCTCACCGCTGAAGGTGTGTTGGCACTAATTTTGGAGAATTCTCCAAAATCGATATTCGAAAACAATGTGCTCATTCTGGGTGCCGGGAGAATTGCAAAAGCGCTTTCAATATATTTGGGGAGACTTGGAGTCCATCATGCGTTGGTGAGATTTAACAAAGAAAAATTCCCCGAATGTTTTACATTCACAAACACTTGCTATTTTGGAGATGACTATCAAACCCACCTCCACGAATATGATGTTATTGTCAACACCATTCCTCAAGTGCTTTTTGATGAGCAAAATTTTGGGAAAATTGCACGCGACACAATTTACATTGAAACAGCATCGACAAATTCCATAGACCCAGCCCTTGCCACGCATTTCAAATTTGTGCCCGCCCCTGCTCTTCCACAAAGATACTCAAAACAAACTGCAGCAAAATATTTATTAGAAAATATCACAGGAGAAAATAATTATGTTTAAGAACATCGGATTTGCCATAACCGGCTCATTTTGCACACACGAAAAAATATTGCCAGAAATCCAAAATTTGGTTGACAAGGGCTATAATGTTGTTCCAATTTTTTCCTTGTCTGTCGCAAACACTGACACTCGCTTTGGAAAAGCAAATGATTTTGAGGAAAAAGTGATAAATATCACAGGAAAAGCACCAATAAAGACAATGACAGACGCCGAACCGGTTGGACCAAAAAATATGATTGATGTTTTGATTATTGCACCTTGCACTGGAAACACACTTTCAAAACTTGCCAACGCAATTTCTGACACCCCTGTCACAATGGTCGCAAAGTCACTCATGAGAAACAACAAACCAATAATCCTTGGAATATCAACCAACGATGCACTTGGATTTAATCTTGAAAATATCGCAAAACTTTTGTCGGCAAAAAATGTGTTTTTTGTGCCTTTTGGGCAAGACGACCCAGAAAACAAACCAAAATCACTTATATGTGACTGGTCAAAAATTGAGGACACTTTGGCTTATGCTGACAAATCAAAACAAATTCAGCCCCTGCTTTTAAGGAGATAACATGAAAAAAGAAATATTTCGCGGTGTTGCAACCGCACTCGTCACGCCATTTATTCAGGACGGGACAAAAATTGATTTTGATGCCTTCGCAAAACACATTGAAGAACAAATTGCAAACGGAGTTTCAGCACTTGTGTTCCTTGGGACAACAGGAGAACCTGCAACCATGACACAAGACGAATGCGATGAAGTCATCAAATTCGCAGTCAAACATGTCAACCACCGCGTTCCAGTGATTGCAGGCGCAGGCGGAAACAACACACGAGTGGCAGTTGAAAAAAGCAAAAGATATGAAAGTTTTGGAGTTGATGCCCTTCTTCATGTCACTCCATACTACAACAAAGCGACTCAAAGCGGACTTGTTGAGCACTACACACAAATCGCCTCCGCGGTCAAAGTGCCAATCATTCTCTATAATGTTCCAGGAAGAACTGGCGTCAATATTCAGCCCTCAACACTAAAAATTTTAAGCAAAATTCCAAATATCGTTGCAGTCAAAGAAGCCAGCGGAAACATTGAACAAATCACTGAAATAATAAGAATTTGCGGCGATGACATGCCGGTTTATTCTGGAGATGACGGACTCACATATTCAATTCTTGCACTTGGTGGCATTGGCGTGATTTCGGTGGCATCAAACGTTGTTCCAAAACAAATGCACGACCTTTGTGAAACATATTTTGCGGGCGACATAAACAAATCAAGGGACATTCAGCTTGCGCTCCTCCCGCTCATCAAATCACTTTTTATTGAAGTCAATCCAATTCCAGCCAAAACAGCACTCGCGCATCTGGGCAAAATGAGTTCGACTCTTCGCCTGCCACTGACTCAAATGTCAGATGAAAACAAGCAAAAACTTTTTGCCGAACTCAAAAAATTCTGTTGATGAAACAAAAAAAGATTTGCCAAATTGACAAATCTTTTTTCTTGCAATCATATAAACGCAAATTTTAAGCAACTTTCACTTCAAGTCCAGCCCAATATTCGCCATTGATATATTCAGCATAATCCGCCTTGAAACTTGCCTCAAAATTAACTTTGGTTTTGTTGATTTCAACATTGATATTTGCGTTGATTGATTGAGGCAAATTGTTGACAACTTGTTCAATAGCGGCATTCAATGTTGCTTTGATTGTTGCAAAAGTTGTTTTTGCCGTTTCGAGTGCAGCTCTTGCTTTTTCTTCTATAGCACTTAATTGCTCTTCAACAAGTTTTAGTGCGGCTTCTTTTTCAGCCAAAACATTTTGGTCTGCTTCATCAAGTCTTGCTTGAAGCAATTCTTGTTTTGCAGCAATAAATTCTTGCATTTTTTGTTGATATTCGCTTTTCGCTGACAAAAACTCATCAACAAACGATTTTTGCATTGAAGCGATTTTTTGTATGAGTTCATTATAGTATGCAACAATTTGGTCTTTGTTGAATATGTTTGAATTTTGGATTGCCTCAATATATGCATCAAATTTCGCTTTTTCAATTGCTTGAGCGCGGAACTCATAATACATTTCTTTGAGTTTTTCGGTGTTGAGATCTTTTGTTTGGTCTCTCATTTCTTTGATTTTTGCAATAACTTGCTCTTCGGTGAGATTTGCAATTTCATCACTTCCAAGTTCCTTCATGCAGTCTTTGAGCGTCTCTTCAAGTTCTGCCCTGTTAATTTTTTCAAGGACAATTTCAACATTAAGTCCCTCTTGGTCAAGATAAACTTCAACATTGGCTTTTACGCTATTAAGCAATTTTTCTGCCTGACTTCCAGAAACTTCAACTTGAATGTCGCCGGCAACAAAACCATTTTCATTTGAGATTTGAACAAAAAGTTTTGCGGCCTCTTCTGCTGTCATCCCATCAAAACTTGCTTTTGCAATAATAAAGTTGCCTTCATCATTTTTTGCCGAAACAGACACAACCTTGTTGTTTTTGTCAAGAATAAATTCAACTTCAGGATTGATTGACATATTCATGACCTTTGTTTCGCCATCATTATTTTTGCAGCCGAACATCAGAACTGCAACACAAAGAAGCATCACACAAGCCACAACATAGCAAATAATTTTGTTTGTTCTACTCATAAATCCTCCTTTTTATACTTTATTATTATAGATAAAACCCATCATTTTTGTCAAACGAAAACAATTCAAACTTCATTTTTTTAATTAATATATAAAAATTATTTTGACATTTGACAAAATGTGAGCAAAATGATATTATTTAGCATTGTGAGCAGAGATGTCAGAGTGGTCGAATGTGCCTGTCTCGAAAACAGGTGAACAGAAATGTTCCGGCGGTTCGAATCCGCCTCTCTGCGCCAAAAAATGCCGCAAGGCAATTTTTTTAGAGAGGAGGATTCTCATGCACTTGTTGCATGTTCCGCACTCTCTGCGCCAAAACGACAGTTTGCAGAGAGGAGGATTCTCATGCACTTGTTGCATGTTCCGCACTCTCTGCGCCAAAAAAATGACGTAAGGCAATTTTAAATTGAACCTGTCGGCTCAATATTATTTGCTGACGCAAATGATATTGCAATGCAATGATATTTTTGCTTTGCAAAAGTATTGGTTCAATATCATTATGAGTGTTAGCGAATAATATAATTGACCACGTCAATAACATTGTAAGTAAAACGAACAATATCATAAAACATTTTGATTTATAACTAATAAGGTTATTATATAAGCATGAAACAAAACTTGTTAATTGAGAAATCAAAAGAACTCGCAATAGAAATCATTAATTTTTGCGATAAGATTAAAGCACCCTACAGCATTATCAATCAGCTTTTACGTTCCGGGACATCAATTGGAGCGAATATTCATGAGGCACAATATGCTCATAGTAAAAACGATTTCGTCGCAAAATTGGAAATATCTCTAAAAGAGTGCTATGAAACTGAATATTGGTTGGAAATTCTTTTCAAAACAAAAAAAATTTCTGAAAGTGAATTTAAAAACATCAAACAAAAAGCAGGGTTAATACGCCGAATATTAATTGCGTCTTGCAAAACCGCAAAAGAATAAATAAAAGAAAAAACCTCTCAAATGCGAGAGGTTTTTTCTTTTTTATCAACCCAAAAGCGAATAACTTGCTTTTTGTTCTGCAGAAAGAGAGGCGATTGAAACCGCTTTTCCTGGTTTGTTGACAACGAGCGTTTCGGACAAATCAACCAAAACTGTTTTTGTTGATGCTTCGATTTTTCTCAAAATTCCTCGATTGCTTATGTCAAATTTCATGTTTGTTCCAGATTTTTCAAGTTCAAGTTTTGCCGCATAATAGAATGGCTTGAAACTGAATGTCACTGTTGAAGATTTAAAGTTTTCAACAAAATCTTCTTTTTTGATTTCATAATCATTTTCCAATAGAATATTTGGCAAAGCACTGCCGCCTGTGACTTCTGCGAGTGCCAAGTTCCATGTTGTGATATGATAATTTTTTATATCACCAGATGTCACATAAACAGTCGCGACATCTCCTTTTGCCTCACAATAATAACTTGAATTTGTTGTTGTGTCTCCAACAATCTTTGTGACTTCGGCAGAAAAATATCTGTTTTCGCCATCAAATTTAATCAATATTTGACTATTGATTTTTGTTGTTTTGTCATCACTTTGATAACTCAAATTAAAATTGCCATAGTCATGGACTTTTTTGATTGAGTTGTTGAGAGTGGTTGAAAGTGCTTCTTTGTCCGCTTTGACGACACCAATCATCATTTTGCCATTTGAGAAAAAGAAATATGCCGCGCAACCTCCAACAATGAGAATCAAAACGATTAAAAATCTAAAAAACTTTTTCATATTAACTCCTTTTTAAATTGCAAAAAAGTGACCGAATGGGTCACTTTTTGTTATTTCTTCTTTTGGAATTTTCCATCTTTTTTGTGAACAGTCAGACCCATGTCATTTCTTTCGGAAAGGACTTTTGCATATTCAAGTGCCTCTGCCTTTGTTGAGAAATTTTTTATGACACGTTTTGCACCATCTTTTCTGAGTTTCCAAAGTTTTTCTTCTTTGTCATAAACCACGCGATAATTGTGTGGACCTTTTGCCTTTTTCTCACTCGCTTCTTCAGTTTGTGCAACCTCTTGTTCTTCGACCTTTTCTTCAACAGGTTTTTCCTCAACCTTTTCTTCAACTACTGTGTTTTCTGTGGCTTTTTTTGCTGCTGTTTTCTTTGCAGTTGATTTTTTTGCTGGTTTTTCTTCAACTTTTGATTCTTCAGCCGATTCTTCAGTCTCAACTTTTTCTTTTTTTGCTGATGTTTTTGATGTTGTTGCCTTTTTTGCAGCAGGTTTTTTTGTTGTTGATTTTTTTTCTGATTTTTCTGCCTCAACGTTTGGTTCTTCAACTTTTTCTTCAACAACTTCTTCTTTTTCTTCAACTTGTGGTTGTTCAACCGGTTTTGGTTCTTCTTTCTTTTCTTCAACGCGAAGAACATTATTATTGTTCTTGTTTGCTTTTTGTTTGTTTCTATAACTGATTGCAATAATGACAATCAAAAAGAAAGCGACAATCGCAATAACAATCCAGCCATATTGTTTAAAAAATTCCATAATTTTTCTCCAAAAGTAAATTTTCACTTATAGTATATATTATAAAAACCTATTTTTCAACATTTTTCGCAAAGTTTTTTTAATTATTATTGACTTAATTTCAAGTTTATCTAAAATGAAAATATGAACAAAATCAATTATGACAAACTTTTTTGCGAGTGCGTGCAAAATTTGCAGACCAAACCTTCGCTTTTGCTCCATTCCTGTTGTGCCCCATGCTCCACGCTCGTGATTGAAAGGTTAAAACCATATTTTGACCTGACAATTTTTTATTACAACCCAAACATGAGCGACCTTTCTGAATATGAAAAAAGAAAAAACGAACAAATCAAATATATCAATCACCTCAATTCTTGCGGCGAAAACATAAAATTTGTCGAACTTGGATTTTTGCAAGATGACTACACAAAAATCGCCCACGGTCTTGAAAATGAACCAGAGGGCGGAAAAAGATGTTATTGTTGCTACAAACTCCGACTCGAAAAAACATATGAGTTTGCCGCAGCACATGGATTTGACTATTATTGCTCAACACTGTCCGTCAGCCCATACAAAAATGCCGAGTGGCTCAACCAAATTGGACTGTCTCTCCAATCAAACAAAACAAAATGGCTCCCGTCCGACTTCAAGAAACGCGAGGGCTACAAAATCAGCCGACTCATGGCGCGCCAACAAAACCTCTATGAGCAAAACTATTGCGGCTGCATTTATAGCAAAAGAACGACCTAGTCAATATAAATTTGATAAATTTTAAAAAATTGTTGACTCCAAAAAAACAACAGTCAGGCGACTGTTGCTTTTTTCTTTATTATTTTTGCTGGGCTTTGCCCCAGAATGAAATCTTTTGTGATAACAACTTTTTCGATGTCTTTTTGGTCTGGAATATCATACATGAGTCCGAGCATTGCTTCTTCCATGATTGTTCGAAGCCCACGCGCGCCAGTTTTGAGTTCAATTGCCTTCTCTGCAACCGCTTCAATTGCATCATCTTCAAATTCAAGTCCAACGCCATCAATCTTAAACATTTTGACATATTGTTTTACTATTGCATTTTTTGGAGTTGTCATGATGCTTTTGAGCGAGTCGACTTTGAGGTCACTAAGCCCCACAACAACAGGCAGACGTCCAACAAATTCTGGAATTAGCCCAAACTTAATTAGGTCATCGGGTTGAATGTTGTCGATGAGGTTGATTTCATCTTTTTCAATTTTTGTTTTGACATCAGCGGCAAAACCAAGTGTTGAAGAGGACATTCTTTTTTCAATAATGTCTTTGAGTTGCACGAATGCTCCGCCGCAAATAAACAATATGTTTGTTGTGTCAATTTGAATCATTTCTTGTTGAGGGTGTTTTCTTCCACCTTGAGGAGGAACAGATGCGATTGTGCTTTCAATAATTTTTAGAAGTGCTTGTTGAACGCCCTCACCCGAAACATCTCGCGTGATTGAAACATTTTGAGTCTTTCGTGCAATCTTATCAATTTCATCAACATAAATTATTCCGCGTTGTGCTCTTTCAATGTCATAGTCAGCATTTTGAATGAGTTTGAGCAAAATGTTTTCAACGTCTTCTCCGACATATCCCGCTTCAGTGAGAGTTGTCGCATCACAAGAAGCAAATGGAACATCGAGAATTTTTGCAAGTGTTTTTGCAAGAAGTGTTTTTCCGCAACCAGTTGGGCCAATCAAGAGAACATTGCTCTTCTCCAGTTCAATGTCGTCAGTTTTTTGTTCCTTGTTTGTCTTTTTTGCAAGAATGTTGTGATTGATTCTTTTGTAGTGATTATAAACAGCAACAGACAAAACTTTTTTTGCTTGGTCTTGCCCGACAATATATTCATCAAGTTTTGCCTTTATCTCTTTTGGAGAAGGAAGGACGAGTTCTTTTTCAATTTTGGCGACATTGTCGTCTTTTATTATTTCTTTGCACACTTCAATGCAGTCACTGCAAATAAACGCAGTTCCATCTGGACTTGCGATGAGTTTTTTTACACTTGAATTGCTTTTGCCGCAAAAAGAGCATGTCATTGTTGTGTTTTGTTTCATAATTTCCTCAATTTATAATATTTTCAAATTGTTTGAAAATAAACCTCAATTTAAGCATTTATGCTCGCGAAAATTCGTGAGCATAAACTTTTTGTTATTTTCTTTTGTCAAATATCTTGTCAACAAGCCCATAGACACACGCCTCGTCCGCACTCATATAGAAATCGCGGTCTGTGTCTTTTTCAATCTTTTCCAGCGGTTGAGATGTGTTTTCACTCAAAATCTTGTTGATTTTTTGTTTGATTTTTTGCATATGTCTTGCTTGAATTTCAATGTCACTCGCTTGACCTTGTGCTCCACCCAAAGGTTGATGAATCATGATTTCGCTGTTTGGCAAAGCAAATCTCTTGCCTTTTGTGCCTGCGCTCAAGAGGAATGCCCCCATTGATGCTGCAAGTCCAATGCAAATTGTTGAAACATCGCACTTGATGTAGTTGATTGTGTCATATATCGCGAGTCCCGCCGAAACACTTCCGCCTGGGCTGTTGATATATAGATAGATGTCTTTGTCGGGGTTTTTGCCTTCAAGGTAAATTAGTTGTGCGACAACACTATTTGCAACCGCATCATTAATTTCGCCCGACAAGAAAATTATTCTGTCTTCAAGAAGTCTTGAATAGATGTCATAAGAGCGCTCGCCCCCACTGACTTGGTCAACGACCATTGGAATTAACATAGTCACCTCTAATTACTTTATTATGTTGTTATCTTTCAAATATGCAAAAAGTTTGTCCATAAGCATTTCATTTTCAATGTATGCAATTTGTCTTTCGCCAAGTTGTTTTTTATATTGCTCGACATCTTTTTTATAAAGGTCTGCCATTGATTTGATTTTTGCCAAAAGTTCTGTTTCTGATACAAGCAAATTTTCTTTTTTGATAAGCGCTTCCAAAACAAGACGAATTTTGACTTGTCTTTTTGCTTGATCAAGAGTTGTTTCTTTCATTTGTTCAATGGTTGAATTTGTTGCTTTGAGATAACTCTCCATTGTCATGCCTTGATATTGAAGTCTGAGTTCAAAGTCACGAATGAAAGCATCTTGTTGGCGGTCAATGAGAACTTGTGGGATTTCAACCTCGCTGCCATCAACAATTTTGTCAACCATTGCGTTTTCAAGTTCGCGTTCAACTTTCACCTCAAGATTTTTCTCAAGTTTTGATTTGATGTCTGCTTTGAGGTCGTCAAGTGTTTCAAATTCACTAATGTTTGAAGCAAATTCATCGTTTAGTTCTGGAAGAACTTTTTCTTCAATCTTGTGGAGAACAACGGCAAATTCAGCATCGCGACCAGCAAGTTTTTCTTCTGGATAACCTTCTGGGAATTTGACTTTGACAACTTTGTCTTCGCCTGCATTCATGCCGACAATTTGGTCTTCAAATGTGTCGATAAATGAATGTGAGCCAAGTTCAAGTTTGTAGTTGTTTGCTGCACCGCCTTCAAATTTTTCTCCATCAACGCTGCCAACAAAGTCGATTTCAGCCATGTCACCCATTTGAGCGGGACGTCCCAAAACCTCAACAAAACGCACTTGTTTTTGACGAAGTCTTTCAAGTTCGGCATCGACATCGCTTGATTTGACTTTTGCTTTGTTCCTTGTGAATTCAAGTCCAGTGTATGCACCAAGTTTAACTTCTGGAACAACTTGAATTGTTGCAACGAGAACAAGCCCGTTTTCGTCAAAACTTTGAAGTTTGATGTCTGGATGTGCGATTGGCAAAACATCTTTTTCTGCATCAAGATAGTCACTATACGCATGAGAAAAAACCTCGTCCAACGCATCGTCAAAGAAAATTCCTTCGCCATAAAGTTTTTCAATCACTTTTCTTGGCGCTTTGCCTTTTCTGAAACCTTGAATGTTAAATCTTCCCTTGTTTTTTTCATAAGCAAGTTCAGTTGCTTTTTCCCATTCGTCATGTGAAAATTTAAATTCGACTTCAATTTGATTTTTTTCTAATTTTTTTGATTTGTATTCCATAATTTCTCCTTAAATTTTAGCAAATAAAGTATATCATAATTTTTTCAAAAAACAAGGGATTGAGATTGATTTGTCAAAAAAGAAAAAACAAACTAATCCCATAGAGCGCCATTATTATTGAAAGTGAAATAAAAAACCTCTTTTTGCGAATTGTGCTCATGTGTTCTGACAAAAACATATCTTTTTCTTGCTTGCCCGGATTGAGGCACTGCTCACGTGTAATTATTCCCGCATTGAGAAGTTCAGCCAGATATAGTGGCATGTCTTCGTCCAAAAGTTTTTTAAATTCTTTTAGACGCAAAATCTGAAAAATTGTTAGAACAATTCCCCAAATTATGACCATTGAAAACATGCCATATTTGAATTCACGCAGAAATTTGAGTCCAACCAAAGATGCCAAACTCAACGCGCCCAAAACGGAAAAAACAACAATCCAAATAATCTTTTGTTTTTTTTCCATCATCTCAAAATCAAAAGTGTGATGATTGCGGTCACGCAAACAGCATATAGCACAATCCACACAACTCCTTTTTTTGTTCTAACATAGAAAAATGCAGTCAGCATAACAAGAACATATGCGATGATTTCTCCAACAAGTCGCATTGCATTAATTATGTTTGCCTGAACTCCCACTGCAGCCAAAACAACTTGCAAAACAAGAGCAACTGCAACGAGCACTGTTGCAAGAAAAGCAACAAAGCTCATAAATCTTTTAAATTTTAAATTTGTGTTTGGATTACTCATAAAAACTCCTTTGGCATATTCTATCAAAATATATGTTTTTCTCAAAACAAATTACAACCAATATCGCAAAACTTTGTCGTTTTCAACAGTGATTTTCGGCTTTAAATTTGCTCCAAAACCTTTTGGAAATAGTCCGGAATAGGACATTCAAAACTCAAGACCTCACCGCTTGTTGGATGGACAAATTCAATATAGTGAGAGTGCAAAAGTTGCCCCACAAGACCAAACTTTGTGTCTTTTTTCCCATAAACATCGTCACCCACGACAGGGTGTCCAATATATTTTGCATGAACCCTGATTTGATGCGTTCTTCCGGTTTTTAATGAGAACTCACAAAATGTGTAGTGCGCAAAACGCTTTTTGACTTCCATATGAGTGATTGCGACTTTGCCTTTCCCGTTTGGCACGACAGCCATTTTTTTGCGGTCGGAAGGGTTTCTTGCGATGTTTGTTTGAATATCTTTTTCGTCATAATTCACAACGCCTTCAAGCAAGGCATAGTATTTTCGCTTGCAAGTTTTTGTCTCGATTTGTTTTGAAAGACTGATGTGTGCCGCATCGGTTTTTGCAACAAGCATGACTCCAGATGTGTTTTTGTCCAAGCGATGCACAATTCCAGGTCGCACAACTCCATTTATCGAACTGAGATTTTTCACGCGATAAAGCAACCCGTTGACCAGTGTCGCCTCCCCGCAACTCGCACTTGGGTGAACAACAAGCCCTTGTGGTTTGTTGATGACGAGCAAATCATCGTCTTCATACAAAATTTCAAAATCCACTTTTTGTGGCGCGAGGTCAAGTGTTTTGTCATCTGGAATTTCAACGCTGACAGTTTGCCCGAACTTGAGTTTTTCGCCCGCCTTAACCCTTTTTCCGTCAACCAAAACAAAGCCATCTTTAATCAAATTTGTTATTCTTGCGCGAGTGAGGTCTTGTGTGTTTTCAAGGACAAACTTGTCCAGTCTCAAATCAACATCATTTGGAGTCACTTGAAGATTTTTCTTTTCCACTTCTCGCCTCCACAAAAATCAAAAATATGCAGAACAAAAACACCCCGACACATAAAAAGGTGTCCGCAATGTTAAAAATTGGAAAATTCATGAAATCCAACTTAATAAAATCTCTGACATATCCAAAAGCAATTCTGTCATACAAGTTTCCAATCGCTCCACCAAAAATCATTGAAAAAGAAATGTAATATAGGAGATTTTTCTTTTTTATAAAGCGATTGAGCACAAACAAAGCCGCCAAAAAAATTATTGATATCACAATCAACCACACCGTTCCATTCGAAAAAATGCTCCAAGCCGCGCCAGTGTTTTTGTGTCCACCCTCAATTGAAATAAAACCTTTCAAAAAATCATATGAGTTTTCACCAATCAAATATTTTGAAAGTTGGTCGAATAACACCACAAGTGCAACAACAACACAAAACGTCACAACAAACTTGACATTAACTTTAATTTTTTTCATCATAACAATTATACTTTTTCAAAAATTTTCGTCAACCTCTATGGTTATAAATCCGCAATTCCATGCCAAATTTCACCATTTTTTTTGTGAAATAAAAAACGACAAGAGATTGAGCAAAACTTTTTAATCTCTTGCAAATGTTTGTTTGGCAATTTCAAATATTCAACATGCCATTATTCGTTTGTTATTGTTGCTGTGCCTTCTGGTGCAACAAGATATAATTTTGCATCAAGTTGGCTGACCTGTCCTCGCATCGCATACATTGCACCTCTCAAAAAATCAAGTGCTTTCTCCATTTCAGTGTTCGTGAGGTTTGAAAGATTGACAATGGCTGCAAGTCTCTTTCTTGTGAAATCAACAATCCCCCCAAGTTCTTCAACTGAAATTGGTGCAAACACAGCAATATTTTTTCCAATTTCCGCTTGAACTGAAAGCCCGCTGTCGCGTTCAACAATTCTTTGCTCTTCTTTTGGTTCGGTTTTTTGAACTTCGGTTTGCTTTGGTTGACTCAAATTAAACTTTGCTGTCATTGGCGATTTTTGCTCTTCAACTTTTGCTTTTTGTTTTTTTGCTTTCTTTTGTTTCTTTTCCCCATCATCAACTTCAAAGCCAATGCTTTTGAGGATTACATCAAAAAATCCCATTTCTATCTCCCCATTTCTTCATCTTTTGTTTTGTCGACACAAAAAACATTTGTTATCGACCCATAAGAAATCTTGTTTGCCAAATCAAGCACAGTGCTTGCACCAAGATATCGCTCATAACCATATGCACTCTTAATCATTTTTTCCATGGCAACAACAAATTCATCTTCGGGATAGGCAAGCGCAAACTTGTTGTAGTCCTTTGAAAAAGAATCTGCAAGATTTTTTATTTCTTCTTCATCTTTTCTTGTTTGTTCAAGTCCCAAGCTTTTCTTCATTTCTTCAATTTCAGTTTTTGCCTTGTCGGCTTTTTCTTGCCAAGCATTTTCGATTTCTTGATGCCTCTTGTTTGCCGACTCATATTGTTTCACCCAAGAATTGACAGAATTAGCCCCAAATCCAATAGTTTTTTCATATGCTTCGCGTTTCCATATATCAACTTCGTTCGTTGCATTTTCAAGCACATCAAGATCAACCTGAACCCTTTCTTTGGCCTCAAAAAATCCATATGTGTTAAAATTGTCAATAATTGAATTCCACACGTTTATATACGTCTGAAATTTGTGTTGAATTTTTTGCTCATCATTTACATTGCCCAAAAATCTCTTATACTCACGCTCCACATTATATAAAGCGGCATTAACTGTGACACTTTGCTCTTTGACAATTTCATTAAATCTTTTTTTGAGGGTTTGGGCGTTTATCCCATTTTCTTCAAGAAACACTTTTCTTGCGCTAGCATTCAAATCTTCAAGATCATCTTCATCATCTTGGTCATCTTGCCACCAATACTTTGCCATAAGACCTCCACATTCAAAAAAATCATAGCACAAAAAAAAGGCAATTTCAAGTGTTTTATGAAATTGCCAATCTCAATATTATTAATATTCTTCGTGTTTGTCGCAATGACATTTTTTGTCGTCGTCTGGATTTTCACAAACAATGCTTTCGGTTGTGAGAAGGGTTGAAGCAACACTTGTTGCGTTGACGAGAGCATTTATTGTGACGTTTGTTGGGTCAACAATGCCTTTTTCAAACATATTTACATATATTCCTTTGAGTGCATCAAATCCGAATTCCGTGCTTTGTGACAAGACATTTGTCAAAATTTCTTTGCCGTCGAACCCAGAGTTTTTGCAAATTTGAAGGAGTGGTGCTTTGATTGCATCTTCAATTATGTTCGCACCAGTTTTTTCATCACCATCAAGAGTTTGTGCAAACTTTTTGACATCATCAAGGCATCGAACAAGAGCAATTCCTCCGCCCATAATAATTCCGTCGCACATTGCTGCTTTTGTTGCTGCAAGCGCGTCTTCAATGCGGAGTTTTTTCTCTTTCATTTCGATTTCTGTCGCCGCACCAACTTCAATCACTGCAACGCCAGACGACAGATTTGCAAGTCTCTGCAACAACTTTTCTTTGTCATAAACGCTTGGATTTTGTTCGAGTTGAGATTTAACAAGTTTGATTCTTTCTTCAATCTTTTGTTTGTCGCCTGCCCCCTCAACAATAATCGTTTTGTCTTTTGTCACTTTGACTGATTTTGCTCGTCCAAGGTCTGCCGCCGTCACATTTTTGAGTTCCATTCCCGCTTCACTCGAAACAAAAGTAGCACCACATGAAAGCGCAATATCTTCCAAAATCGCCTTACGTTTTTCACCGAATGCTGGTGCTTTGACCGCCGCGCAGTTGAATGTTCCGCGCATTTTGTTGACAATGATTGTCGCAAGCGGTTCTCCCTCAACGTCCTCGGCGATAATCAAAAGTTTTTCTCCGGAATTTGCAACTGGCTCCAACACTGGCAAAATCTCTTGAATTGACGAAATTTTTTTGTCTGTCACAAGAATGAGAGGATTATCAAAATTTACTTCCATTTTTTCTTGGTCTGTGACCATATATGAAGAAATATATCCCCTCTCAAATTGCATTCCTTTGACGACATTAAGTTCGGTCTTCATTGTCCTTGACTCTTCGACCGTGATAATTCCATCGTTGCCAACTTTTTTGAACGCATCAGCAATAAGATGTCCGATTTCCTCATCTCCACAAGAAATGCTTGCAATTTGAAAGATGTCTTCATTTGTTGAAACAGGTTTGCTCATGCTTTTTAGTTTTGGAATGATGCAAGAGTTCACTGTCTTTTCCATGCCGCGTCGAAGAATTATTGGGTTCGAGCCGTCCTCAAACTTTTCAAATCCTTCATTTATCATTGCTTGAGCCAAAACACAAGCAGTTGTTGTGCCATCTCCTGCGACATCATTAGTCTTTGTTGATGCCTCACGAAGAATTGATGCACCCATGTTTTCAAATGGGTCACAAAGTTCAATCTCTTTTGCGATTGTCACGCCATCATTTGTTATGAGTGGCAAAGCAAATTTCTTTTCCAAAACAACATTACGCCCTTTTGGTCCAAGTGTGATTTTCACAGTATCAGCAAGTTGATTAACGCCTTTTTCAAGTGCGCGCCTTGCATCTTTTCCTTGCAAAATTTTTTTTGACATATTCCCTCCTAAACAATCACGGCAAGAATATCTGTTTGACGAACAACAACAAAATCCTCGCCATCAATCTTGTATGTGCTTCCAGCAAACTTTGAGTATGCAACGCGGTCCCCAGGTTTGACCTGCATTTCGACCTGCTTTCCATCTCCCAACATGCCATTGCCCACTGCGACAACTTCGCCTTGGGTTGGCTCTTCAGTTGACTCTGCTGCAACAATGAGATTTCCATATTTCTTCTCTTTTTCAAGAATGGGTTTTATAACCACCCTGTCAAAAATTGGTTTTAATTCCATGTTTTCCTCCGATTTTTAGTTTATCCTCAAATGACTTTATTGTCCACGATTTTGACACAATTCATATCTGTGTTCTGCATGCATAAACATAATATTGAATAGTTTTTAAGGATGCAACAAAATATGCCAAAAAATTTTTACCCCGACAACATGATGAAAAGAACAAAAAACCGCTCGACTGGAGGAGCGTTTTTAAGTTTTGTCGTAATTATTGTTGGCATTGGGCTTTGTGTTATGCTTGCAATGCTTTTTTCAAACTTTATCACTGTCGGGTCGTTTTCTTTTTTAAACAACAATGAAATGAAGAAAAATGGCTATGTTATCTACGCGGTTTCAGTTTATCAATCAACAAACTTTGCAGGTGCCGGAACAAGCGCTTCGTCGTTTCAAGACAAAGGAGGAGCGGGATACATTTATTTTGATAATGGAATATTTCATGTTCTCGCCTCGGGCTACAAAGAAAAATCCGATGCGGACAAAGTAATCGAAAAACTCATCTCGCAAGGAATGAACGCAAAACTTTTGACAATAACCGTCTCGACAACAACAATTTCCGGAACATTTTCTCAGTCCGAACAAAGCGCCCTTAACAACGCACTCATGTGTTTTTCCAACTGTTTTGACTCTCTCTATGACATGGCAATCGCACTCGACACAAATGTCTCAAAAGAGAATGAAATTCGAAATCAACTTTCCTCACTCCTTTCTTCAACAAAAGAAATAAAAACAAAGTTTGACAAGGCATTTTCTTCTCGCCTAACTGAAAAACTGTTGGAAATCAGTTTGTCGATTGGAGATGTCGTGGACTATATTGATGATGTCTCGAGTTCGAGCGAAGGACTTTCAAGCAAAATAAAATATTGCTATTTTCAAATTGTTGACGAAAACCAAAGTCTGAAAGATGTTCTCGACAACTAAACATTGTTTAATAGTTTGATATTAAAATAGAATGTTCAGTTTCGCTCATGCAAATCATCAAAACTTGTGAAACGGAAATATTTTTTGTTTGACAAAACTTTTTTATTTATCCATAATAATTGTATTGTTTTTATTTCAACACAAATACATTTGTTATAGGAGCAGAAATGGATAATTTTATTTTATCAACCGACTCTGGTTGCGATGAGTTTAAAACCGAATTAAAAAGGATGAACATCTTTTATATTCCTCTTGTCTATATTGAGGGTGAAACAACTCATATTGACGATTTCTCCACCTTTGAAGACTATAATTTTTTCTATGATGAACTCAAACTTGGAAAACAATTCAAAACATCTGGACTCAACCCATATGATTTGGAACAATATTTCTTGTCGCTGTTGGAGCAAGGAAAAGATATAATACACATCTCATTGTCTTCGGGTTTGAGCGGAACTTGTGGAACAGCAAGACATGTCGCACAAGAACTCAATGCAACGCATAAAAACAAAATTTATATAATCGACTCAAAAAGTGCAACTGGCGGTCAAAATCTCGTCCTGTGGTGTGCAAGAAAACTCAGAGACGAGGGAGCCGATGCAAAAACTGCCGTTGCTGAACTGGAAAATGTCGTCAGACGTGTTAGTGTTGGTTTTTATGTTGGAAATCTTGACACTCTCCGTCGAGGAGGAAGAATTTCGCCACTTGCCGCAGCTGTTGGCAAAATGCTTCAACTCCGCCCCATTCTTGAATTTGACAAAGACGGAAAACTCCAAGTCATTGACAAAATTATCGGAACAGAAAAGGCAATCATGAAACTTGCCGACAGACTTGTTCCAAACGGCATTGTTCCAAACACTCCAATATATATCACTTGCACAGCAAACTTTGACCAAGTCAATGAACTCAAAGCGCTGATTGAGCAAAAAATTGACAATCCAACAATCATCGTCAACTTTATTGGACCAGTCATCGGTTCTCACACTGGACCAGATCTTCTTTCAATCATCTTTCAAGAAAACATTTAATGATTGTGCAACTAATAAAAAATAAATCAAAAATAATTAAAATTAATTAAAAAAATAAAAATAATAAATATAAAATTAAATTTTAATTAAATTTTAAATTAATTGCACGCCTTTGTTTATAAGGGAAAAAACAAAAACCATGAAATTATTTTCATGGTTTTTATTTTGTTGATTAATTTTGTGCTTCTTGGTTTTCGTCTTTGGCTTCTTCTGATTTATTATCTTTTTTGAGTTCTGCCAAAATATCAGCGAGAAGTTCTTCGGTTGTTGGTTTTGGTGCAGGAGTGTTTGCGGCTTCCTCTGCTGCTTTTTCTGCTGCCTTTCTTTCACGAAGTTCGTTGAGAGCGGTTTTCAATTCTTCATGATTTTTCATGTTGACACCAGCCGCTTTGAGTTCTTTTCTCTCTTCTTTTGTTGGTGCACTGCGAACAATTTTGTTTGTTGTGTTTCTTATCAGTTCACTGCTCTTCATTGCAATTTTGATGACACAGAACAATGTGAATGCAATCAACAAGAAATCAATGATGGCGGTGATGAATGCACCCCAGTCAATATAGATTGAATTTGCCAAATCAATCTCACCTGCTGCATCATACGCTTTTTTCAAAAATGTGTATGCTGAAGAAAGACCTGTTCCACCAAGTGACAACAAATAGTTGATGAATGGCATGATGATTTTGTTTGTGAGTGCTGTGACGATTTTTGAGAAAGCACCGCCGACGATAACACCAACCGCCATATCCACGATGTTGCCGCGGCTAATAAACTTTTTGAAATCTGCAAAAAACTTTTTCATATATTCTCCTTTGTTAACAAAAGTTAGTATAGCACAAATGCTCAAAATTTTACTATTATTTTAATAATATTTATTTGTTAATTTGCGACTTTTTATAAAGTGTGCTAAAATCGTCCTATCAGGAGAAAAATATGGAAACAAGAACACGTTTTGCACCGAGTCCAACAGGATATATGCACATTGGGAATTTGAGAACCGCTCTATATGGTTATCTTTTTGCTCGCCATGAACATGGCAAGTTTATTTTGCGCATTGAGGACACCGA
>JBJFDC010000051.1:0-5417 GCA_051889215.1 Christensenellales bacterium | reverse complement strand
TTCGAGCATCCAACAAGAAACACACAAAGCAAAAAGAGTGAAATTGATAACAAAAATTTTTTCATAAAACCTCCGATTTATATTAGAGTTTGCTCTTTTACAAAAAAAATTCGTAGTTTAAAAATTTTTTATATGTCAATAAATTTTGACGAGGGAA
Source organism: Christensenellales bacterium (assembly GCA_051889215.1). GTDB lineage: Bacteria > Bacillota > Clostridia > Christensenellales > UBA1242 > UMGS1470. Next base: position 5,260 of record JBJFDC010000051.1, on the reverse strand, counting down.
ATATGGACGAAACATTAAGAAATGAAAATTACAACAAGTATATAAAAAACAAAATTCCAAAGACAAAACCATGGCCAACACTTTTCAACTCATTTTGGGTTGGGGGATTGATTTGCCTCATCGGTCAGGGAATTAACGAACTTTTGATGTTGATATGGCCCAACATTGACCAAACAACGCAGTGGACATATGTTCTTATTGTGTTGATTTTTTTGGCTTCATTTCTCACAGGAATTGGCGTTTATGACAAGATTGGAGCATTTGCGGGCGCTGGTTCAATTGTGCCAATCACCGGGTTTTCAAATTCTGTGACAAGTCCTGCGATTGAATTTAAGCACGAGGGCATCATTTTTGGAATTTGCGTAAAAATGTTTACGGTTGCTGGCCCTGTGATTGTGTCAGGCGTTGTTGCAAGCATCATTGTTGGGTTTATTTATCTTTTTATTTGAGGACTTTATGATAAAAAATAATCAAACACAAACCATTGTTTTTAAGAAAAAGCCAAGAATAATTGGCTATTATTCTGTTGTTGGACCAAAAGAAAAAGAAGGTTTTTTTGGACCATACTTTGATTATGCACTTCAAGATGACTCATTTGGTGAGGACTCATATGAAAAAGCGGAAAGAAAAATGCTTGAATATGCCGTGTTGGGCGCGGTGGAAAAAGCCAAACTGCAACCAAGCGACATAAGTGTGTTGCTGTCGGGAGACTTGTTGAACCAAATTATTTCATCAACTTTCACCGCAAGACAATATGAAACAAATTTTATTGGGTTGTATGGCGCTTGCTCGACAATGGCGGAGAGTTTGGCGGTTGGCTCAACATTTATTGAAAGCGGTCATTTTGACAATGTTGTTTGTGCGACTGCGAGCCATTTTTCTTCTGCTGAAAGACAATATCGTTTTCCTTTGGAACTTGGAAATCAAAGGCCGCCAACATCTCAATGGACTGTGACTGGTGCGGGAGCGCTCGTCCTTTCACCAAAGGGTGTTGGACCCGTCGTGACAATGGCGACGATAGGCAAGGTGGTTGATTGGGGAGTTAAAGATGTGAACAATATGGGCGCGGCGATGGCACCTGCTGCAATGAATACGCTTGTTGCTCATTTCAAGGAAACAAAAACCAAGCCGGAAGATTATGACCTCATCGTCACGGGAGATTTGGGAAAGCATGGAAGTGAAGTGCTCGTTGATTTGATGGAAGAAGAGGGGTATGTTTTGGGGGATAATTATGGTGATTGTGGTCAAATGTATTTTAAAAATAATCAAAAGGTTTTTATGGGTGGCAGTGGGTGTGGCTGTAGCGCAAGTGTTTTGAATTCTTATATTTTGCAAAAGGTTGAAGAGGGCGTATATAACAAAGTGCTGTTTGTTCCAACAGGCGCACTCCTTTCTCCACTTTCATGTCAGCAAGGGGATACGATTCCATGCATCGCTCATGCAATCGTGATTGAAAAGGAGGGGAAATGACTTGGTTTGACTGGTTAATGGTTTTTTTGGTCGGTGGATTTGTTTGTATGATTGGACAAATTCTTGTCATAACGACAAAGATGACAACATCAAGAATTTTGGTCACATTTGTTATGATTGGGGTGGTTTTGCAGGCGTTCAACATCTATCAACCAATATCTGATTTTGCCAATGCTGGAATTAATGTTCCAATCATTGGGTTCGGCGCTTCTTTGGCTCGGGGCGCGATGGAAGCGGTTGAAGAGGGCGGAGTGCTGGGCATTTTCACCGGAGGACTCAAGGCCACGGCGGGAGGAATTGCCGCAGCGGTGTTTTTTGCGTTTATATTTGCACTAATTTTTAAAAGCAAAACAAAAGACTGATTGAATGTGTCGCAATGGTCAAACATATAATACTCCGTGTATGTTCAATATATAAAACCACAAAAAAGAAAAAAGAGGTTGACAACAAAGAAAAAGTATATGTTGGCGGCAATTTGTTTTGTTCTGGTAATCATTGGGGTGTTGCTATATTTTAATTTCATAATCAATCCCGTTATTTTGTCCATGAGTGAAATCAAGGTTAAATCACTCACACAAAGGGCTGTAAACCAAGCGGTTTATGAGGTTGCCAATGCTGGGCCAGTTTATGATGATATGATAAAAATAAGCCGCAACGAAAGCGGCATGGTGACACTAATAAGTGCTGATGCGATTGAAATAAACCGACTTGCTCGCGATTTGGTTAAACTATCCGAAATCAAACTCGGAGAAATCGCAGAACGCGGAATTTCAATCCCGATTGGAACTTTTTCTGGCATGCCAATTTTTGTTGGCAGAGGACCAGAAGTGAGGATTCGTCTTATTCCAATTGGTGTGATAAGTTGCAATTTTCGTTCAGAGTTTCGTGAAGCTGGCATAAACCAAACCAATCATAGAATTTATGTCAACATAAACTCAAATGTCAGTGTTGTTATGCCAACTCAAAATCAAAGTATCGCAACGACAACAGAATTGTTGCTCGCTGAAAGCATTATAATTGGTTCAATTCCAAACACATATCTATACTCGGAATCTCTTGATGAAATGCTAAACTTGATCCCCAACTAACAATCTTTGAATATCGCTTGGATATGGAACAACAAATTTCAAAAAACTTCCGTCCGTTGGACTTATGATTTCAAATTCTTTGCATATCAGTGCGGTGTGTGAAATCAGTGGAGATTGTTGGCCGTATAGGGTGTCGCCAAGAAGGGGGTGTCCAATAGAACTGGAGTGAACTCTGATTTGATGAGTCCTGCCATTTTTGATTGTGACTTTTGCGAGCGTGCAATCAATTGTTTTTAGGTGTTTTATTGGTTCAATATAGGTTGTTGCTTCAAGTCCATTTTCTTCGTCAACAACTCGCTCTCGTTGATTAAATCCATTCTCATCAATAATTGTTGCGATTTTTTTGTCTATTGTCACTTTTTCGGAAAGTTTTCCAGTTAGCAGTGCGTGATATGTTTTGGCAAAAGCGGTTGGGTTTGCGTTAAAGAATGAAGCGGTAAATGAGTTTTTTGCCACGAGCACAAGTCCGGAAACCTCTTTGTCGAGTCTGTTGATTATTCTGCAAACAAAGTTTGGGTCTTTGTTTTCCATATAAAACATGATTGCGCCTGCAAGATTGTAGTTATAAACATTTTTTGTTGGCATGGTTGCAAAACCTGCTGGTTTGTTTATAATGAGTATATTATCATCTTCAAACACAACATCTAGTGGTATTATGCAAGTTTGTATGTTGCTTTTTGTTTGAACGTTGCTCTTGATCTCGATGATGTCGCCGTCTTTTATTTTTGCATCGACTTTTGCGACGTGACCATTGAGTTTTATAAATCCAAAAGTCTTTTTCAATTTTTCCAAATATCGATAGGAAATGTTATGGTGTCTCAAATAGGCGCCAATGGTTTCTTTTGGTTTTGCATTGTCAACAATAATTTTTGTGTATTCCATAAAAACGATGATACAATATTCACTTTTTAAATTCAAATGATTGACAATATTTTTTTTATATGTTAAATTTTTCCTGTCAATAAAGGCGATGATGAAAGACTAGTATGCAAAAACTGGCTTGAAAGAGAAAACAACTCGTGGGCTGAAAGGTTGTTAAAGACAAGTTTGCTGAATTCACTTTCTAGCTCCGTCCTGAAATCATAGTAGGGAACGGCGGTTGTTCCGTAATAACATAAATGAGGTGCTTTGCACGAATTTAGGTGGTATCGCGATATGTTTCGCCCTAAAAACTGGGGTGAAATATTTTTTTAAGGAGAGGAAATGAAAGAAAAAATTGAAGAACTTCGAAAACTTGCTGAAGAAAGACTCAAAGAAATTCATGACATGGACATGATTAATGCTTTTTATGTCCAGTTTTTGGGCAAAAGTGGAGCGCTGACTGCACTTCTTCGCGGAATGAAAGATGTTGCCCCAGAGGACAGACCTCAAATTGGTTCATTTGTCAATGAGTTGAGAAACTTTTTGGAAGAAAGAGTTGCTCAAATCAAGTCTGTTATTGGGGAAAAAATAATTGAAGAAAAAATACAGAGGGAAAAAGTTGATATAACCGAGCCATCAAAAGAATATGAAGTTGGTGCTTTACACCCACTTGAAAAGACATTTGACAAATTGATTGATATTTGCAAAAACATGGGTTTTGAGGTCGTCACTGGCCCTGAAATTGAGAGCGATTACTACAATTTTGAAGCGCTAAACATTCCAAAAGACCACCCAGCACGTGACATGCAAGATTCATTCTATATCACACCAAATGTCCTCTTGAGAACACAAACATCGGCTGGTCAAATTCGAAGCATGGAAGGGAAGCAGCCACCAATCAAAGTTGTTGTTGCCGGAAGGACATTCAGAGTTGATAGTGATGCAACTCATAGTCCAGTTTTCCATCAATTTGAAGGACTTGTTGTTGACAAAAATATTTCTTTGGTCGATCTAAAAAGCATGCTTGATATGCTTCTCAAACAGCTTTTGGGTGAAAAAACTCAAACACGTTTCCGCCCATCATATTTTCCATTCACTGAACCAAGTGTTGAAGTTGATGTGACTTGCCCAATGTGCAAAGGAAAAGGTTGTTCTCGTTGCAAGCAAACTGGTTGGATGGAACTTCTTGGAGCGGGAATTGTCAATCCAAAGGTTTTGGAAAACTGCGGAATTGATAGTTCGGTTTATTCGGGATTTGCTTTCGGAATGGGAATTGATCGAATTGCAATGGTTGTTAATTCAATTCCAGACATTCGCATGATGTATGAAAACGATGTAAGATTTTTGAGTCAAAATAAATAGAGGTGAATTATGTTAGTGACTTTGAATTGGTTGAAAGATTTTGTTGATATTTCTGACACTCCACAAAATATTGCAGACAAACTCACGCTTGCAGGAATGGAAGTTGAAGAAATCATTTTCCAAGATAGATTTATTGATCATGTGAGAATTGGAAAAATTTTGGAAATAAAACAACATCCCAATGCGGATAGACTCACAGTTTGCAGGGTTGATCTTGGTGACAAGGAAGTTCAAATCATAACTTCTGCGAGAAACATAAGAGAAGGGGATTTGGTCCCTGTTTCTTTGCCGGGAGCAAAACTTGCAAATGGCGTTGAAATCAAGAAATCTCAAATGCGCGGAGTTGATTCTGACGGAATGTTTTGTTCGGGGGAAGAGCTTGGAATTGGAGACGATGTTTATCCCGGAGCAAGTGAGAACAAAATTCTCGTGTTTAAAGAAGATGTCGCCTTGGGAACACCTGTGTCAAAATTCCTCGG
>JBJFDC010000050.1:0-28679 GCA_051889215.1 Christensenellales bacterium | reverse complement strand
CCCACCGCTTCCACCAAAAAGACCGCTTCGGTCTTTTTTTGTGCGTGGGAGTTGTTGCGTGTTTTGCACGCAAGCAAACTCTGTTTGCAATCGGAAATGCATGTTGACAAATGGAAGAATTGGTGATAAAATTTGAAGCGAACAGGAGAAAAATATGTATACAAAAAAAGACTTCAGAAAAGATTTTCCACAAAATGTCATGTTGAAAAAAATACAAAATAGAGCATTCATAAAATCATTGATTTCATACAACCTTATTAATTGCGTGCTCATGGCAGCAAAAGTTGGAATCTATTCCCTGCTTTTGAATCATATTGCACCAACTGATTTATATGAAATTGATTTAAAGACGACTGAAGCCGTCGACATGAACAAACAATATGTGAAAATGCACGAAAAATATGATGTCACACATGAAGATATTGTTGGTCTAAACTAATATCACACAAAAACACAGGTGCTTGCCTGTGTTTTTTTATGCCAAAATATGTTATTTCAAAAATCCCTTGATAATCAAGTCTTCCGCTTCTTGCGCCGTGAGTCCCAGCGTCTCAAGTTTTGTCAGTTGTTCTCCTGCAATTTTTCCAATCGCCGCCTCGTGGACAAGGGTTGCATCAACACACTCACAAATAATTTTTGGAGTTGAGTCAATGCGCGCATTATCGACCAAAATTCCATCACACGACACGTGACCAAAAGAGCGATTTTTGCCTTTAACTTTTGAGAAAAAGTTTTGATATGAAGAGTCTTTTGCAACACTTCTCGACATGACATCAACACTGCTCCCTTCGCCCAAAAGTTCAACATCAAATTTTGTCGATGCAGTTTGGTTTTGAGTTGTGAGAATTTTTTCTTTGATAACGAGTTTTGCGTTTTTGCCAAGACGTGCCGAAGTTGTTCGTTTGGCACTTGATACACCCCAAAGTTGAGTGGTCTCCATAACAAACACACTCCCCTCTTTCATGTCAATTTTTGTGACAGGGTTAAGGATTTTTTCGCCCGGGCCCTTGCCCGAACCCAAGTGTCTTTCAATATAATTTACGCGGCAATTTTTGTCCAAATGAAACGAATGAATGCCGTTATGCACACTTTTTTGATTAGTCGGATTGTGAATTCCACAGCCCGCAACAATGGTGACATCGGCATTTTCGCCAATATAAAAATCGTTGTAAACCAAATCTTCGAGTCCGCCAACAGTGATGATGACAGGAATATGAACACTTTTGCCTTTGACATTTGGTTTGACAATAATATCAATCCCACTCTTGTCTTTTTTTGGTATAATTTCAATTTCACTCGTGCTGTTTCGAGTGAGCGCTTGCCCATTTTTTCGAATGTTATATGCGCCCTCTGGCAGTTTGTGTAAATCGGAGATTTGAGCGAGCAAATCCTTGTCAATTTTGTCCATTGCCCGCCTCCGTATAAAGTTTTTTGCATATGCCACTTTTTAGACTTGGCAAAATGTCTTTTGCTTTGCCGCAAGCATCAACTCGAGATGAATTTAGCACAATAATCTCGTCCGCAATGTCAAGAATTTTTTGCTGATGCGTGACAATTATTGTCATCACGCCGCGCGTTCTCAAATCGTTAAAAATATCAACAAGACCGCCAAAACTCCAAATGTCAATGCCCGCCTCGGGTTCGTCAAATATGTTGATTTTTTTGTTTTCAGCAAGACAAATCGCAAGTTCAATTCGTTTGAGTTCACCGCCCGACAAACTTGAAGATAGTTCACGATTATAATAATCTTTTGCACAAAGTCCGACACGCGAAAGATATTCACAACCACACTTGAAATCAAGTTTTCCGCGTGCAGCAGTTTCAAGAAGGTCGCAAACTGTGAGACCTTTGAACTTGACAGGTTGTTGAAAAGTAAAGCCAATCCCCTCTTTTGAGCGAGCAGGAATGTCCAAATCGTTGATGTTTTTGCCGTCCAAAACAACATTTCCTTGAGTTTGTTTCAAAATCCCCATAATAATTTTGACAAGGGTGCTTTTGCCACTTCCATTGTGTCCAGTTATGGCGTAAATTTTTCCGTAATCAAATTTTAGGTTTATATCTTCAAGGATTGTTTTGTCAGCAACACAAAAACCAATGTTTTGCAGTTCTAACATATATTCTCCCAAATTATTAAAATCATTTACATTCTACATCAACTTTATGCAAAGACAAATCATTTTTTTGATTTTTTGCAAAAAACGCGTGTTTATTTGAATTAAACACGCATTTTTTGTTATTTGACAATGAGTTCATCGTCATTTGCATCAATCAAAATTGTTTGTCCCGCCGACATTTCGCCAGACAAAATTCTTCTTGCCACAGCAGCCTCAACAGTGTCTTGAATAAACCTTTTGAGAGGTCTTGCGCCATAAGCTTCGTCATATCCATTGTTTATGATATATTCTTTTGCCGCAGGTGTGACAGAAAGAGAAAGTTGTTTGTCTTTTAGTCTGTCAGCAAGTTTTTTCAAAAGCAAATCAACAATTTTGCCAATCTGTTCTTTTTGAAGAGATTGAAACAAAATTATGTCATCAAGTCTATTCAAAAATTCAGGTCTGAAATGTTGTCTCAAAACTGCCTTAACCGCGTCTCTCGTTTCGGCACTGATTTCATGATTTTGCTCAATGCTCTGCAAAATTAAATCCGCCCCAAGATTGCTTGTGAGAATTATTATTGTGTTTTTGAAGTCAACAGTCTTGCCCAATGAATCTGTTATTCTTCCATCGTCAAGAATTTGAAGCAAAATATTAAACACATCTGGATGTGCTTTTTCAATTTCATCAAACAACACAACCGAATATGGTTTGCGTCTAACCTGCTCGGTCAGTTGTCCCCCCTCTTCATATCCCACATATCCTGGAGGAGCGCCAATGAGTCTGGAAACTGAAAATTTTTCCATATATTCACTCATATCAAGTCTGATGATGTTTTTCTCATCGTCAAAAAGTGCTTGGCTCAAAGTTTTTGATAGTTCTGTTTTTCCCACACCCGTTGGACCCAAGAACAAGAACGAGCCAAGAGGCCTATTTGGGTCTTGAATGCCTGCACGAGAACGCAAGATTGCATCGCAAACTTTTTGCACCGCTTCGTCTTGACCAACAACCCTCTCATGCAAAATTTCAGGCAATCGCAAAACTTTTTCACGTTCGCTTTCTTTTAGACTGCTGACAGGAATGCCCGTCCATTTTGAAACGACTTGTCTGATTTCCTCGTCGGTCACTTTGCTCTGCAAAATCCCGTTTTTGTTGCTTTCGACAAGTTTTTCTGCATCTTTTAGTTGATTTTGTAGTTCAATGAGTTTGGTATATTTGAGTTCTGCTGCACGATTGAGGTCATACTCCCTTTGAGCTTGCTCAATTTGAGCATTAACTGATGAAATTTGTTCCTTCAAAAGTTGAACTTTGTTGATATTTTCTTTCTCGTTTTTGAGTTTTGCACTCATTTGATTAAACTCGCTTTGAAGTTCGGCAAGTTCTTTTTGAATGTCGCCAAGGTGCGACTTCGAAAGTTCGTCTGTCTCTTTTTTTAGCGCTGTTTCCTCGATTTGCAGTTGAATGATTTTATGCCTTATCTCGTCCATTTCGGTTGGCATTGAGTCAATCTCGGTCTTGACAATCGCACATGCCTCGTCAACAAGGTCAATTGCCTTGTCGGGAAGATATCTGTCAGTGATATATCGATTGGACAAAACCGCGGCATTAATAAGTGCGCTATCACTGATTTTCACGCCGTGATAAACCTCGTATCTCTCTTTGAGCCCACGCAAAATCGCGATTGTGTCACCAACTGTTGGTTCTCCGACCAAAACAGTTTGAAATCTTCTTTCAAGTGCGGGGTCTTTTTCAATGTATTTGTGATACTCGTTGAGCGTTGTCGCACCAATGCAATGAAGTTCTCCTCGAGCGAGCATTGGTTTAAGCAAGTTTCCTGCATCCATCGCCCCTTCTGTTTTTCCGGCGCCGACAATTGTGTGCAATTCATCGATAAATAAAATGATTTTTCCGTCGCTTTTCTTGACTTCGTTCAAAACTGATTTGAGTCTTTCCTCAAACTCTCCTCGATATTTTGCACCAGAAACCAATGCCCCCATATCAAGCGAGAAAATTTTTCTATCCTTCAAATTGCTTGGCACATCGCCATTTACAATACGTTGGGCAAGCCCCTCAACAATGGCAGTTTTTCCAACACCTGCCTCGCCAATAAGCACGGGATTGTTTTTTGTTTTTCTCGACAAAATCATGATTGTGTCCCTGATTTCGCTGTCACGCCCGATGATTGGGTCAATTTTGTTCTTGCGAGCAAGTTCCACCAAGTCTGTTCCATATTTTTTTAGCGCATTATATGTTCCCTCTGGATTATCTGTTGTCACATTCGCATTTCCTCGAACGCTTGCAAGTTCTTTTATAAATTCATTTTTGTCAACCTTGTTTTTTGCAAGTATGTCAGACGTTGTCCTGTCACCTTTTTCAAACATGGCCAAAAATATGTGTTCAACAGAAACATACTCATCTTTCATTTGTTGGGATATATTTTGTGCAAGTGACAATGTTTGATCGGCCTGTTTTGAAAGATATGCTTGATTGAGCGGGCTGATTTTTGGCAAACGTAAAATCGCCTCTTTGCAGTCTTTTGAAAGATAATCAGTGTTCACATTCATATCTTTGAGCATCTGATAAATCAAACCATCTTTTTCATCAACAAGGACACTCAAAATATGCAAAGGACAAATTTCTTGATTGCCGTTTTCCAGTGCCAGTCGCTGTGCATTCTGAATGCATTCGGCACTTTTTTGTGTCAATTTATCGTAGTTCATAGTCAAATTCCTCCTTTTAAACACATATTATAGACCCCGAAATTAGCACTGTCAAGGGTAGAGTGCTAATTTTTGGTGTTTTTTTAAAAAATATTACACGACAAAATAATTTTTCCCAACAATAGAAATTCAAAACAAAAAAGCACCCTGCGGTGCTTTTTATTTTTCTTGACTATTAAAAGTTCGCACTTGACAAAATTCCAGTCCTGTGATTTTATGCTTTTTCAGTGTTTTGCTTAATTTCTCTGATATAAAAATTTTAAACCCAGTTTCTTCAAGTCTAAATATATCCAATCCTTTTGTCGCCGTTTCAATGATTGAAGGAATTGCAACGCTATCCGGAAGACGCCTGCAACAACTTTTAATTATCTTGGAAGATTTCTTATCCATTGCATGCTTCAAAACTGGAATATAATTTAACACATAATATTCATGCGAAATGCCGTTTTTGTCAATCAAATTCACTTGAAAATATTCAAGTCCCTCTGAATTGCTTTGTAAAATCAAATCCAAAAATCTTTTGCTAACAACCGGAAGCACAACACTTGCCCAATCATACAAGACAACATCATCGTCCAAATATACAGTTGGTGTTTGGGGCTTATGTTTGAGCTTCATGCCATCTTCAAGGTCTGAAACAGGATAAGGCAATTCCCCTTTTTTGAAGTGAACTGGCATTATATCATCATCAATTTCTATCAAAGAATAATATTTCATTAATTCACCTCCAACCAATAATTTTTATATAGCATTTCTGGCTTTTTTCTTATTTCTTGTTTGACTTTTTTAAACATTCTTAAGAACTTTTTAGTATTTCCATTTGCAACAGAATCAATTTGTTTAATTTTTTCTAACATGTAATTATGATAAGCATATGGATGTCTTCCTTGATGCGGAAGAAGTTCTTTATTCCATTTCTCATCCAAATCAAGTTCATATTTATCCGTTATTTCCTTAAATTTCATTGTATATCTTTTGCTTTTGTTTGTCAAATAATGATGCTCTTGAAGTGGTTTGTTTGTCCCCTTTATCGTTTTTATTTTGGCGGAAATTGCTTTTAATGCTTTGCCGCCACAAAACATGATTATTGATGTCATACCTCCAACAATCAATGCTTTGACAAGCCCCTCAATTGTTATTGGCTCGCCTTTTATCCCAGCAGTCGTGATGTATGAAATTGCACCACTGAATAAGCCGCTTGCAAGTTGTATGCCTGCTTCAATAAAGAATTTCGCAACAACATTTTTTATTCCTGAAACTGCTGCTTTTGTTGCAGCGCTTGTCACTGAACCAATGCCCGCCGTCAACAGACCTGTGACTGCACTCGCTCCAACTGATGCCCAATTTATGTCCTCGCAAGCCACACCCGAAACAGTCACTTGCATAAATAGGTCAATTGAAGCCGCAATGATTGCACCACTCAAATATGGTCCAACTCCTGGAATTGATGCGACAACAACGCCAAGAATAACACCTGTGACCGCAATTAACCCCATCCAAATTCGTTCCCAAATTGATGCCTTTTCCTCTGGGTCTGGCGGGAGCGTAAGAACTTGGACTGTGCCATCTGCCATGATGACATAATATTGATTTTGATCCATTTGCGCTTCATATTGAAGCAATGCATCAGCATCAACACCAAGCATTGCCTCATTTTGATTTGAAGCCATATAGTCGCTTAACGCTTGATATGAGATAAATTCTGCTTTTTCAACTGAAATTGTCAACGAGTCTTGATTTTGCTTCTTCAATATTTCATCAAGTTGTTCATAAACTTCAAGATAATTAATATCCGAGTATATTCCATATGAATCATACTTGAATTCTTCGCCATAATTAGAATAGTGTGTTATTTCACCAATATCGTAATTATATACATCGCCCAAAGAATCATCATAATCACCTGTATCAATTGTGCTTGCATAATTGATGGCATAATCTTGAATTTTATAGACAACATAATTTCCGTATGAAATATAATGAATTGGTCCCCATTCTTCAGAGAAAGTAAATAGATAATTTGGAGCATCGTCATCGCACTCAATGGGTTTAATAATAATTCCATCATCAATATCCGATTGACTAATTTCATTTTTTTCCAGTCCAACAAATCCTGCACCAAATAAAATCCCTGCGCCATCTCTTGTTTCATAAATGTTTTCATAATTAGAATATCCAAATCCATCAAGAATTTTATCTCCAACATATGCTTTGGCCGGGAAAACATCATAACCCATCGCTGCCAAATCAAGCATGACAAGAGTATATAAAAATGCTTGTTCGTCGCTCAGGTCGGTTGAAGAGGTGGATTGGGTCTCGGCATGGGTGTCGCTTGAAGATGTTGTGGCAAAAGTGTCTTGAACGCGAACAAATGTGTCGTGCAACAACTCTTCTTGTTCGTCGTCAGCTTTATCTTTTTCAAGGTCAAGTTGACGCGAAATTTCGGTTTGGATTGTTTGTTCATATTCTTTTTGGTCAACATATCCACGCACAGAGAACATGAGTCCTTGTTGCGAAATAAACAGCATGGTGAATGCCATAAATGCAACAAGACAAGGGAACAGAACACGAGTGAACACTTTTTTGAAATTGAATGTTTTGAATTTATAAGCATTCACATGATGAGGTCTTGGTGTCACTGGTTTTTGCGGCTCATCTTGTGACTCTTGATGAGTGACTTCGCACACTTGTTCTCCATCAATTTGTTTGGTGCTTTTTTTGCGTTTTGCAAACACAACTGCCAAAATTGTTGCGAGCAATATGGCAACAAACGCCAACACTCCAGAAATGACTGATGTTTTTGCTTTTGTGCTCATTTGCCTTGTGTTCTCGCCACCAAACGATGACGAAATCCCAGAAGCACTTGTCGTGCCAGAAATCAAGGAACCGCCGTTTTCATCTGCCGTTTTCCAAACTGCGGTGAGTTTGATTGAATTTTGTTTTTCGCCGCAAATTTGTGTGATTTCATTCAAATTTAATTGCGTTTTGAATATTGAGCCAGAAAGACCATATTGATATAACCAGCCAACAAACTCCAATCCATCTGTTCGAAGTTCAGGCAAATCCAAGATGTTTTCGTCATCACCTTCAACAGTTCGAATAATGTCCCCATTCACCAAAGAAATCAATGGTTTTTCATCAGTTCCTTGAGGGATTTCATCAACATCTGAACTTTTCGTCCAAACCGCATCAAGTCGCATGGTTTCAACATTTGGAACGCGATTTATTTGTCCGCGATAGAAGCGCAGTGTTCCATCAGGTTGAGAAAAACAATATCCAAACAAATCATATCCTGTTTTCGACACTTGTGGGAGAGTTTCAAAATCTCCAACATGAGAGTTGAATGAATCAAGTTGTTTTCCGTCATAAACAGTTATCTCAACATTTGCATAATTCCAAACCGCGTGGAGTGTTATGTCGCTTGGACTTTCAAAAATGTATTCGTCAAAGAAAACATTTCCCTCTTCATCTTCCCAACCACCAAAGACAAATTTTTGATTTGCTGGTTCAAGAGAAGGAAGAGCAAATTTTTTTCCGCCATATGCTCGGGCAGACAAAATTTCATTTCCATTGTCAACAAGTTTGAACAAATAAACTTTGTTTGGACTATATATATCAACATAAAATTCGATGCTGCGACCAATTCTGTCAACGAGAACAATTTCATATTTACCCTCTTGGTCAATCGCAGGAATGTCGGCATATTCGCACATATGATAAATTGCTGTTTCGCCGCCAATTTTGTGGATTTTGATAATACCGTATGGGTCAAGGGCGTTTTGTGCACCTGTGATGAGAACATTATTGGCACGAATTCTCATGTGATTGTCAAGTTTGTTCAAATTATGCTCTGTGGTTATTCCATTCAGAGTTCTTTCAAGTTGTATGCTTGAAAGCATGTCTCCCGGGCAAAGATATATCGCCCAAAATTCTGTTGTTCCGGCAAAATTCTTGTCAACCACCCTATATCTTCCGCTTGGCGCATTTTTGGTGTCCAAAAACTCTTGGATTGAAACCCCATATGGGATATCATAAACCAAATCTGTCCCCTCATTAAATAGTGTTATTGATGAACTTTCATAGTCGGCGATTGATATAAATTTTACGGAATTGACGCCAACTTCAATTTCGCCATCTTCATTTATATATGCATATGGTCTGTCGTTGAGATATGCTTCACCTGCCGCCAAAGCACTTGACTGATTTTCGTCATAAAACACGATTATGTCTCGTGGCAAATTTGTGTTTTCAAGACTTTGATAATTGTTGTAGTCTTCGATTTGCTCTTCCGATGAAGAATCTGTTATTGGTGGAGCAATGTTGTTTATTTTTATCGTGAGGAAGGTCGCCGGATTTGTTGCATCAAAATAGTGCCTTGACACCATTTCACGCGCTTTTTGATGCAATTTTTCAAGCATGGATTTTTCGGTTGCATAACTCACATCGTCAAAAACATATATGTCGTCAGTTTTTTGGACCTTGCTCACCAAATATCTGTTTGCAAAATCATAAGCATCGCTCTCGTCCGCAAAACAAACGAGCAAATTTCCTTCGCCTTTTGACTTGAGTTTGACAACATATTGAATGCTGTCATAGTCACTGATGCAATTTGCAGTTTCAAGAATGGTTTGATTTATGATAGGGCTTTGTCCCTCACTGACAACAGAAAATCTCCAAATAAATTTGTATGTGTCTCCCGATGTTTCGCCATCAAAGAAATCTGCATTATTTGCAAATATTGCCTCATATTTCCCTTCTTCCAAATCCGAAAATTCCCAAGTGTCGTCGTTTGCGAGTTTGGTTGAAACGAGTTTTTCTTTTGGAAGATTTTTGTCATCTCTTTCAATCTCTTCCCAGTCGCCATCAAGTTTATACACCTTGCCCACGAGAGGCGCATAAATATTTTTGGAAAAGAGATTGGTCTTGAGTGTTATGTGTCCTTCCAAAAATGTCGGATATGAGTCAGTCGTGAAAACTCTTTGGCTGTCATCAGAAAAAAGACTGTTTCCGAAATATATTCGCGCATTATTTTCCTCGCCCTGTTCATGAACATAAATCGTTTTCGTCCTCACGAGTCCAAGTTTGGTCGTGATTTTAAAATCATATCGGCCTGGATTAAAGAACACCTCGCCATCATTGCATCTGAAATAATTGCCGCTGCCATTAAAGCGATATTTGACATCAAAATTGCTGCCTTGCGTGTTAATCCTAAATCCCTCAACTGAACCCTGACAATTTGTTATTATTCCACCCTTTTGCTCAAGAGTTGTGCTTGGCTCGCTTTGAATTGGTTGCTGTTGAGTGGAATTTGAAAAAGACAAGTTTTCAAACACGATCTCTCCGCTCGTGTTGCACAAATAAAAAGTGGTTTCTTCAACAACATTTTTATAAGTTTTTCTTGTTGTGAAAAAATTTTTTTCATAGTTGACAAGTTCATATGCGATTGTGATTTTTATGTAAAGTCCGTTATTTAGGTCATTCCCATCTGGGGTATAAAGCACAATCGGAGTCTGATTTTTGCTCGGGTCAAACTCATTGAAAAAATTGACTGTATGAATGCCATCGGTCTGCTTTTGCGAATATTCATTGAGGCGAGTCCAGTCATCATTTGATCGAGGAAAAGACTTGTCGTCTGTTGGAACAAACTTTTGTATAATGACTGCCCCTTTGCCAACAACGCCGACAGGAGAAATTCCATTTATGCCTCTTTGCCAAGTATCTTCACTGATGTTCCATTGTTTGCCGTCCGTTCCCAACATGTTGTCATTTGACCCAAAATTATATGTTAATTTCACAGCAATGGACTTGTATCCGATAATGATATTTTGACCATTCTCGTCTTGCACAAGATTGTTGTCTTTGTCGACCTGATAAATTGGTTCGCCGCCACCAGCGACATAACCATATGCATCAAAACCATTATGTTGCTCGCTTCCACGAAGAACTTCTCCTCCCTCGCCCAAAGTGTCAACATAGAGTTGAGCAAAAGTGACGCCTTTCCCGTCTTTTGACAAAACAAAACTTTCGCCCCTATTTCCAACCTCATATCCTGTGTCATTTTCCACTTCATATGATTTTGTCGTCAAATATTTGTCGTCTTGATTCAAGACGACCGCGCCATTTGAATCAACGCCATCAAGGTCCACAATGCTTTGAGCATTAACTTTTGCAAAAGGAAACAGCACAAACGAAATTGCAAGAGAAAATAGCATAAGCACAAACAAGAATGTCAAGACAAATTGTTTTTTTGTTTTATTCATCCATTTCCTCCATCACAAAAAACTTTTTATACTTTTCAATCAGTCCCTCAATATCTCCAAAAGTTATATAACCTTTTCCGATTGACACCTTGAGATATTCCCCGCCAAAAGCTTCAAATATTTCTTGCGGAATCAAATCTTTAAAGTCTTTTTCATAATCAAATGTTCCATATGTCTCAACATCTTGCTGCATTTTTTCGGCATCAATTTGCATTGTGTTTGCATCAACTTCAAAAATGTTTGTGAACCCTTCTGTCGCCGCTGGAACAGACAACATGCCGTCAACATAATAGCACAAATGTTCAAATGTGACCGGACTCCAAGCATTGGTGAATGTCTCAAAGATTTCAAAACTGATGAGTTTGACTTTTTTGTGTCGTTGAACTCCATTTTCATCAACAAAGTGTTGGTCAAAATCGTGACCGACAAAATATTCTGCGTTGCTATTAGTGATGTAAACATATTTGTTTTGGTTATAATCCCAGAAACCATGCTCATCAATCACATCAACACAAGTCCCATCTTCAAATTGCAATCTCAAGATTTTGTAAATGTTTTCGCCATGAGAATCAATAAATAATATTGGTGCACTGTCAAAAGTTCCCGTGAATAAATTCCAAACCAAGAGTTGTTCTGTGCCATCAAGGTCTTCAACTGCTTTTTGCGTCCCGTCAGCAAGCGTTATCAATGTTCCCGTTGCGACGCAAGAATTCGACTTGAAATGAACATCAATATAAACAGTTTCACCATCAACAGTTGTTAATTTTTGAACAATAAATGGGTTATCAGTGTAGGTGTTTCCTTTGATTTGTATATATTCAAATGTCTGCCCATCAGCCGTATCAATATTTAAAGTGGCAGATTCATTGTACTTGAGTAAATAAGGATTTTGTTGTTCTTTTAAATTTCCATCCAAATAAGTGCGAACAACAGCATAATAAGTAATTGGCGTCCAACATGCAATTGCTCTTGATACATTTTCAATGCGACATATCGAGCCGTCTGGATTAATAACCAAATGTTCAGCTGTCGATGTTGTATATGACTCGTTTGTTGTCATATCAATAACATGTGACACTTCGTCGAAATATCCGTCAAAAATATATCCATCTTTTGTCGGAATTGGAATTTGGTTGTGGAAACCTTCTATGAGGACAAAGTAATCCAGAGTGTTTGTTCCGCCAGAATGATTCAATTTGACATATTTTAACCTTGCGTTTACATATTTTTCATACTCAATAGTTGTTTCATTATAATCTTGTTGGCATGAAATTGTAAAATATTGTGTCAAACTTGACTTGCCGGCAACAAGGGTTAATTTGCCGTCTTCGGTTATGCTTGAATTGTTTGATGTCTCGCCCTCAAATTTCAAATAGCTAGTTGTATATGAAGCAGTTTGGTCAAAGTCTTCAAACGAGATTGGAATGTAGTCGTCCATTGAGGTTATTGGGCCGAATTTTGGTGTGCCGCTCATTGGACGGAAAGCAGTGAAAATGTTTTCCAAATTAATTTCATAAGATGTGTCACCATCAATGATTTGAGCAGAAAATGATATCCTTGCTCCACCCACCTCTTCATCCGACAGAGCAATTTGAATGTAATCAGGGTCAATATAAGCGATTGTTGCTTTGCCTTTTGTGATTTTGCAATTTCCGAGTTGAAGTCCGTATTCCTCAAGGGCGAGTCCCCTATATTTCACTTGAACATCGGTTGAGCGTCCAACATGAAGTTGATGGCAATCTTGTGTGATGGCAACACTTTCGCTATCTTGACCAACAATAACATTGAATTTTGATGCGTCGCAAATTGAACCGCTTGAAGCATAAACAATTTCGGTTTGTGTTTGGTCAAGCCCGTCAACAACAAATTCGGATTCAAACTCTTTTGCCAATCTGTCTTTTGACTTATAAACAATCTTGACTTTTGTCCCCGCTGTTGTTTTTGGGTCGATATAAATTTGTCCCAATTCCATTGTCGTCACGCAATCGGGTTTTGAAACAATCACCCACCTTGTGTCGTCGGCATTGTTTGTGTGAGTCGTGGAATAGGTGTTGTTTCCTCTGCTTAATTTTTCAATATTAATTGAAATTTGTTCATTAGGAATATAAACAAATATATCAACAGATTGTTTAATTCCATCTTGGCTTGCTTGAATTATGATTTGCTTGTCAAGATCCTCGACCTCACAAAGATTTTTCTTAACGAAGAAGCATAGTCCAATATTGTCGCCATTTTTGTAATCGCCTTCAATGAGTTCAGCACCTTTTATGATTGTCAAGCTTGGATTGAGAACACTTGCGGTTTCACTCACTGAAACAGTCAAATTGACTTGTTCTCCTGATAACATTGAGCTGATTGGGTTTGAATTGTCGGCACTAATATTGACAAAACGAGTTGGCTTATAGATGTCGTATGTCAAAGTGTTTGAATGTATGCCGTCGCATTTAACTCTTAATTGGACTTTCAATGCCCCACTTGGCAAATTGCCTTGCACTTGTAATTCACCATCACAAATTGATGCAAATTCACTGGATAGCAACTCATATTCATAATTTCTTATTTCGCTATTGAGAGGGTATATTTCAACACTCAACAATGAATTCAACGAATATTTTTTGCTTTCTTCAAGCGTGGTTTTTGTTTGAGCAATCTCAACCGAAGTGACAGGAATAAAAATGTATATATCTCTTGTTTCACTTAATATTTCACCATTTTGATTTGAGAAAACTGTCACAACAAAGTGAGGGTCGTCTTGAGTTGTTTCACCAATAGATTTGATTTTGACAACGTGTCCATCAACTTCTGCAAAACTTGGGTCGCTGACGCAAACCTCATAAACCTTGTTGCACTCGGTGATGTTGAATGGTGCCAAAAATTCTGCAACGAACTCAATTTCATCACCCGGCAAATATTTTGTTCCATGAGTTGGTGCGCTCACACTCGTCACAGCAAAACTCGTTGCATAAACTGGAATGACCTCAACTTCTTGTTCGTGGAAAACTCCATCTGGCGCATCAAGTCTGATTGTAATTTTTGTGCCAATTGGAGCAGTCGCAGAAACTTTTAGTGTTCCGTCTTCATCAATGGTCGCAACATCTTGGGAAACATTGATTGAATAGATGATTGAAACATTCGCTAGTGTCGCTGAACTTGGTGCACTCACACCCTCAAAGCAATATTCTCTTTGTTGCTCAACTTCTTTCAAGTCATTGTTTTTGAGAACTATCTCGCGAACAGGTTTATAAAGTTTGAATGTCACACTTTCCGACTCAATTTTTCCAGATTTTGCATTCAGTGAAACAGTCAAATCGCCACTTGGCAAATCGTCTTTAACAAGCAATTTTGTCCCCGATTTGACGACATTGTTTTGATTTGAAAGGACATATTCAACATCTCTTATTTCACTATTTTGTGGCAAAATTTCAACATCGACAAGGTCGCCAATTTCATAAACAGCATTTTCAAATATTGTTTCAACTTTTTGGCTGATGTTTATTTTTGTTATTGGAATGAAAATTGAAATTTCAAAACTTTCCAAAAGCATTGTCCCGTTTTGATTTGAGGAAACTGTCACAACAAAGTGAGGGTCGTCTTGAGTGATTTCATCAATAGATTTGATTTTGACAACGTGTCCATCAACTTCTGCCAAACTTGGGTCGTTGACGGAAACCTCATAAACCTTGTTGCATTCGGTGATGTTGAATGGAGCCAAAAATTCTGCAACGAACTCAATTTCATCACCCGGCAAATATTTTGTGCCATGAGTTGGCGCGCTCACACTCGTCACAGCAAAACTCGTTGCATAAACTGGAATGACCTCGACTTCTTGTTCGTGGAAAACTCCATCAGTTGCATCAATTCGAATTTTTATTTTTGTGCCGATTGGAGCAGTCGCAGATATTTTTAGCGTTCCGTCTTCATCAATGGTCGCAACATCTTGGGAAACATTGATTGAATATTCGACAGGTCTGTCTCCAAATGTTGCATTAAATGGATATGCGCTTGCAGAGAATGAATATTCCCTTTGTTGTTCAACTTCTTTTAGGTCTGCATTCTCAAGTTGAATATCTTGAACGGGTTTATATAAATCAAAAACAAAAGTATCAGAAGAAACACCATCAGCATAAGCAAATAATTCAATCTTCAAGTCCCCACTTGGCAAGTCATTTTTAACAATCAATCTGTCCCCAAAAACAACCGCATAATCTGTTGGTGCGAGTTCGAATTGAACTTGTTTTATCTCGCTGTTTTGTGGCAAAATTTGAGTTGAAATCAATTCGTTTATATCATATGATGAACCTTCTCTGAGCATTGTGACATTTTGAGTCGCCTCAACTTTTTGCACTGGGATATAAATATAAATTTCAACATCTTGGCTCAAAATGATGCCGTTTTGATTGGTGTAGGCAGTGACGACAAAATGAGGGTCATCTTGAGTGATGTTTTCGCTTATGACAATCGAATGACCACAAACTGTTGCCAAACTTTGGTCACTAACTTTGATGCTATACTGCTTGTTTTCCTCTGTTATGTTAAATGGTTTCAAAAACTCTGCATAAATTGTTATGATGTCGCCAGGGAGATATTTTTCACCATGAGTTGGCGCGCTCACACTCGTCACAGCAAAACTCGTCGCATAGACTGAAACGACTTCAACTTCTTGTTCATAACTCACTCCGTCTGCCGCGTCCATTCTGATTGTAATTTTTGTTCCGATTGGTGCATTCGCAGAAATTTTTAGCATTCCTTCTTTGCTTATTGTTGCAACAGATGAAGGCACATCAAGTGAATAGGCCACGCCCAATGAGGCATTTGTGGCTGTCCTTGGTTCGCTCGTTGCACCAAAATTATATTCTCGGCATTGCTCAACATTTTTTAGTGTCCTGTTAAAAGAACTGATGCTCGTCACGGGTTTATATAGTCCAAAAGATTTTTCTGTGTAAATTGAGCCATCGGACAAACTCGAAACGCGAACAGTTGCCCTCAAATCTCCTCTTGGAAGAAGACTATCGACGCAAATTGTTCCATCAAGCAAAACTTTGCAATATTCTCCACCTTCAACAATCTCAAAAACAAGTGACTTATTTGTCGCATCGTCTGGAATGCATTTTGTGATTAATTTTGCCCTTTCGCCCTGAAACAGAGATTCGAAATTGTTTTGAATGACAATTTTGTCAAGCGGTGTTTCAACAACATGAAAAGTCAATGTGTTTTCGCTGACAACAGAATCGACAATCGCCTGAACTTCAACCGTGGCACCAATCAAAGCATTTTGTGAAATTGTGAGTTTGTTTGCTTTGATTTGAGCAAAATCTTTGCCACGAATTATGTTGTATCTGATTTCTTGCAATGTCAAATTCGCGTTTTGTGGTGTCGCTTTGACGTTCAAAGTCGCACTGTCGCCAATTTTTAGTTGAGTGCTGTCATAGGTGTATAGTTTTATGGATTCGATTTCATTTTTTTCAATGACAAAAGGAGTTCCAGAACTTGTTTCAAAGTCTTCAGCAAACACTTCAGCAGCGCAAAAAAGCTGGGCGAAAACAACAATCATGCCAAACAAAATTATTGATATGAGGATTTTTGTTTTTTTCAACTTTTCCATTCTGCCCTCCTTTTTATGCCACCGACAAATTCGCATATGTTGATATCAAAGTGAATTGGTCGACAACAAAAATGGTCGAATAAAGCATTCCAGCACTGATTTCAAATTCAAAGTCATTTGGCGACAAAAGCATATAATCGCCTGTGGTTTCAACCGATATGATTGAAATATATCCTTCTTCAATTCTATATGAGCCGACAAAAGAATTGTTTTCTTCGCCGTCAACTTCAACTCTATATGAAAATGTTGCGTCTTGCCCAAACTCCACCACACATTTGACACTTTTTTCTTCAACAACAATTTCGCATTGCCACGAACCCACGATGTCTTCGCCTGCGTAATTTATTGTTTCTTTTGTCCAAACTGCAAAAATCTGATGTAAATTTTGTGAATTTTGCAAAAACGACTTGAAATTGGATTCTGAAATCATTGTGTCATCATCATATTTCCAGCCATCAAAAACATAACCAATTTTTGTTGGACGGGGAAGATTTGAATATGAGTAGTTTTCTGGATCGACCATAATTGTGATTTGCAAATCGTTTCCATAATTCAAGTTCAAGGCAATCAAATTTGATTGAACTTGATGTTTTTCAACAATGACCACAGTGTCTTTGTTGAATGCGACCGCTGTCAATTCACTCGCAGAGTATGTTATGTCATCAATTTTATATGTATAATAACTGTTGTCACAATCACAAAACACCAAGAAAAGTTTTTGAATGTCCTGATTTCTTAATGGTGCATTCCAAGTTTTTGAATAGAGGAAATTTTTTGTTTTGTTGTCACCCACAAAACTGATTGAAACTCTCTCTCCTGCCATTTGAGTTGTCTCAATTTTTAGGTTTTGACCAGACTGAATTTTCCATATTTTTGTCATGTTTGGATAATCCATTTTTTGTTCTTCACCATCAAAAACAAAATCAACAACGGCGGGATTTATTGCAGATATTGTCACCATTGCACCAACAGGAATTTCATACAATCCATTTTTCACATCAAAAAGCAAATCATTTTCTTGATATGTGAGATTATCAATATGTTCATTTTTCTCATCGTCCAAATAAGAATATGTCCAGGCGAGTGTCACATCGCTTGGAGAAGCAATTTCAACTTGACAAATTTCTTCATAAGGTTTTAGGACAATCAAATCTGTGATTTGTGCAATTTTTGTCACTCCATATTCAGTGAAACAAACATCAATGTTTTTGTCATCGCCCATCAAAATTTTGTCTTCAACAACATAATCAAATATTTCAATGCTCCCAAGTTCTTCGAAATTTGCAAAAACCTTGAGTCCACTTGGATTGAATTTTTCGCCTTGAGTGTATTGTTTTTGTATGTTTTCATAGTTGAGTGTCAATGACAAAAGTTTTCTTTTTGCAACATAAATTTTTTGCTTTGCACTTTTTATGACTCCATCAAATTCAAAAAATATCTCAACCTCGTCATCTTGTGTTGAAAGTGCAGATAGTTCATTTGTATAAATCGCCTCGCTCTCTTCTTCGCAGGCATCATATATCGCTTTTATCTTTAGTCCAGTTTTGTCAAAAGTTTGACCTTCAACATAATTGATTTTGTTTGGTTGTCTGATTATTTCAATGTCCTTCAAAGTCTTGCGTGAAACAGATATTGGCATAATAAAAATTTGCCCGTCAAAAGTTATGGCAATTTCTGTCATTGATGTGTCGAGAATGTCAGAATCTGTTTCAAAATTTGAGATGATTGCGAAGTATTCGCCAAAATCTCCAACAACTGAAATGGATTTTTTATCAAACTTTTGCCCCTCAACATAAGTTGTTGAACAGCCATCGTTCACCGTGGCATCAAGTCTTTGAAGATTGCTCCCCGCTTTTTTTGTTATATTTATTGGAATAGTTTTTGTCATTTTGTTTGAACTTTCAACCGTGCAAGAGAGTGTTATCTCGCCCAACACGTTGCCAATTTGAACAAGTCCGTCTTCATCAACCAAACAATTCAAATCTTCGCCGACAATTTCCCAAGTGATGGTTGGTTTGACACGATAGTTCGAAAGTTGAACATCGTTTATTTTTGCATCAAATTTTATATCTTTGCAAAAGACCTCAACATCAAAATTTTCAACAACCTCATCATCATACAAAATGTCAAGACTTGAAATCTCAAATTTTTCTTCATCTCTTGATTTGTTTCTAAAAAGAAAAACAGCACAAACAACGCCCGAAACAACCAATGCCGCGATAACCACCATCACAACAATTTTAACTATGCGTCCTTGTGCTGAATATTTCATAAAAACTCCCAAACTGATTTGTTATTAAGTTTGAAATTATATACATTATAAAACACACACGAACTGTTGTCAATAGTGAGTTTTTTAATAAATCGCTCAAATTTATTTGTTTTTTATTTATTTTGTTATAACATTAATCCATGAGAATTTTATGGAAAAAAATAAATGGTCAAAATGAAAAACTGATTGAGAGTTGGATGAGCGAGAACGACAAGCATAATTTGTGTATGGAAACAAAAAATTGGACAGACACCGCACGCGACATATCTCTTTGCCTAAAAGATATGAACAATGGTTGGTTTGGACAATATTTGGGCTACGTTGGTTCCCCCGCTCAACCTGTTGTTGCAATCATGCTTGGGATTGAGGAGTCTGGCAAAGCCCTCAACCTATACAACATCATCGTCAACCCTTCATTTCGCGGGTTAGGGATTGCCAAACAAGCAATCCGCGACATTTTTGACGAAAATTGTTTTTCACTCAACAAAATCTATTCACGCATAAAAGTTTTCACTCTCCCCAAAAATCCAGCAATGAAGAAAATTCTTCTTGAACAAAATTTTGACGAGCCCCAGTTTGATGGAGAATTTTTGTTTTATAAAAAAGACCTCACAAAACAAAAAAAAGAAGAACAAAGCAAATAATTTGCCCTGTTCCTCAACAAAATATTATTTATTTTTTTGTGATTTATAATAATCGTAATTCCCATAATATGGTGTTGTTTTGCCGTCTGAAAATTCGTAAACACGATCGGCAAACTTATTAATAAAATATCGGTCGTGCGAAACAAATATCAGCGTTCCGTCAAAATTTGCCAGCGCATCTTCCAACACTTCTTTTGTTGGAATGTCAATGTGATTTGTTGGCTCGTCAAAAATTAATGTGTTGATTTTTTGCTGAAGCAGAATCGCCAGTTTGACCCTGATTTTTTCTCCGCCGGACAAGTTTTTAACTTTTTTTGAAACGTCGTCCTTATAAAAGGAAAATCCAGCCAAAATTTGTCTCGCAATTTTTTCATCAACTGCAATTTCATTTTTGAAATATTCAAGCAAAGAGGCATCTGGATTTAAAAACTCAATTATCTGTGGCAAATATCCAATTTTAACACTTGGCCCAACTTCAACCACGCCACAAATTTGCAAATCTTGTTCGCCCATTATTGTTTTGATTAGGGTTGATTTTCCGCTGCCATTTTTGCCAATAAAAGCCACCTTGTCACCCGAACTAATGTTTATGTTGACTTTATTAAGAATTGTTTTTCCTCCTGGGATTTTGACAACCAAATCTTTTGCCTCAAAAACAATTTTGCTGGATTTTTTGATGTTTGAAAACTCAACATCAAATTTTTTTTGTTCAATAGGTCTTTTTATTGCTGCTCGCTTCATTCGTTCAAGTTGCGTGGAAAGAGAATGTGCACGATCGCAAAGAGTTGAGCTATTTTTTGCCATGCCCAGTTCAGCAAAATATTTTATTTGTTCCTCAAGTCTTTTCATCGCGATTTGTTGATCTTTGAATGCAGCAAGTTGAACCTCAAAATCGTGCTGTTTTTGCTCCAAATAACCCGAATAATTTGTCGAATAAACTTTTGAATTTCCATTTTCAAGAGATAGAATTTTGTTTGACATTTTATCAAGAAAATATCGATCGTGTGACACGATCACAGTCGCTCCTCTAAAAGATTTGATATAATCCTCAAGCCACTCAATCCTATCAATATCAAGGTGGTTTGTCGGTTCATCAAGCAAAAACAAATCGGGTTTTTGAAGCAATGCCTTGGCAAGTTGCACAAGTGTTTTTTCGCCACCAGAAAGTTTGTCGTAAACTTGGTTGAGCATGTTTTTGTCAATGTGCAAACCTTCGACAACTTGATTTATTCGAACGTCAACATCATATCCACCCGCCAACTGAAATTGCTCCAGCAGATTGCAATATCTTGAGAGTGTCAAATCATAATCCGCCGCCTGTGTGTCATTTGTTAATTTTTCTTGCATATCACAAATGCGCTGCTCCATTTTTTTGATATCCTCAAAAGAATCTTTAAGAATTTGTTCAACACTACGAGAGTCTTGGATGCTTGAAGCGGTCTGGTCAAAATAAAAGCATTTTGCGCCCTTTTTTATATTTATTGTCCCACCATCCGGACGCTCCAATCCCGCAATAATTTTAAGCAATGTGGATTTGCCACATCCATTTGGTCCCACAATTGAAATGGACTCTCCTTCAGCAAGTGAAAAAGACAGGTCTTCAAAAAGAACACCAAAACCAAAGTTTTTTGTTAATTTATTTACATCTAATATAATCATTTTGTTGCTCCATATATAAAAATTGAACATAAAAAACTTGTGCTGCAAACCATGTGCAGCACCATGCACAATTATATATACATGATGACAAAATGATACCTCATAATTTTAGTTTAATATATCTCATTAAAAATTTCAAGGTTTTTTTTGATTTTTTAATCAACCAACGCAACACATTAAATTTCTATTTTAAAAATCTTCATTAAAAACAAAAGACTGAGAAATTTCCCAGTCTTTTGGTGCGAGCACCGCGAGTTAAACACGAACACAATTCTAATATAATTCCTGGAATTCGACTTCTTCTTTTGTCTTTGGATTGACAAAAGTATATGTCACCAATTCGCCTTTTTGTTTTTGTTTTCTGAACACCAGAAAATTTCCATCTTCGTCTTGTGGCCACATTCCTTCTTGGGCAAACTCGGGAGGTCTTTTTTCATACTTGAATGTTTTTTTAATTTGCTCTTTTATCCATTTCTTTTTATCTTTTTCGCTCAACTCTTCTGGTGCTTTTGCTATTATTTCTTCATCAACAAAAGTCATCGCATCATCAGGCAACCATTCCGGCACCAAATCTCCATAAATTGAACACTTTTCTGCATATTTGTTTGTTGGAATCAGTTTTTCTGTGGAATTTTTATATAAATATATCGTAAAAATTAATTGCAAATCTCTTTGCACATCAAAATTTTTCCAATTACACTTGTCGATCATATTCAATAAATTATTGTTGTATTTATCTTTGATGTTATAACTATTATAGTCTTTTATAATATCTCGAAAAGAATTGTTCGTTAAACACATGGTTCTAAATTCTTCAACATCAATTTCCCCTTCAACAAATTCTTTAATGATGTTTAATGCTTCAACTTTTGTCATATCCCCCTCCACAGTCTTTTGGTGCGAGCACCGCGAGTTAAACACGAACACAATTCTAATATAATTCCTGGAATTCGACTTCTTCTTTTGTCTTTGGATTGACAAAAGTATATGTCACCAATTCGCCTTTTTGTTTTTGTTTTCTGAACACCAGAAAATTTCCATCTTCGTCTTGTGGCCACATTCCTTCTTGGGCAAACTCGGGAGGTCTTTTTTCATACTTGAATGTTTTTTTAATTTGCTCTTTTATCCATTTCTTTTTATCTTTTTCGTTTAATTCTTCTGGTGCTTTGTTTATTATTTCTTCATCAACAAAAGTCATCACATCATCAGGCAACCAATCCGGCACCAAGTCAGCAAACTCACAAGCTTTTTCAAAATAAATATTTGTTTCCTTAAAATCTTTGATACCATTGTCGGCAAGATAAAAAAGAAAAATTAGAAAAATTTTATGTTGTTGTGAATAATTTTTCCAATTACAATTGTCCAACATTTTTAATATTTGAAAATTATATTTTTTGCCAATATTCAAATTCTCGCAATCTTTGATTAATTGACGAAACTCTTGATTGTGAACACATATTTTTTTGAAATCATCAATATGCAATTTCCCTTCCACAAATTCTTTAATGATGTTTAATGCTTCAGATTTTGTCATATTTCCCTCCACGTTTTGCTTGATATATACGTGTCAATATGTTTTATGGGCAAAATTTATATGTTAAAATAATTATAACGCACATATCAAATTTGTCAACAACATCTTTTGATAATCCGCCAACAACAAAGTATTTTCATGCTTGATTTGTTTAAATACAAATGTATTTATTGCCACGACCAAAAAACAATTGAAAAAATAATCTCACTATGTTATCATAAAAATGTTAGTTCCCATAGTTAAACGGATATAACATTCCCCTCCTAAGGGAAAATTGGGGGTTCGATTCCCTCTGGGAACGCCAAAACTTTTGAATGTCCAGCTCGAGCAACCATCTTTTGCGACCATCGATAATTCCGTTCGGCCACCTTGTCCACTTTCGAAATATTAAAAAAGGAACGGATGTTTTTTATCCGTTCAAATTTGGTTTTTATTGATTGAATATTTTATCAAGTTTTGACTCTAATGTTCCAGATTGAGCATCAGGAAGAGCATCGAATTTCCTTAGGTTATGTTTATTTATTGTAATTTCTTTACTGAATCCAAGTATAAAGGTAGATGCAATTCTGTAAATAATTTCTGTTGGTGCAAGTCCATAAACTTGTTTCTCAAAAATATGGTTTAGTCTCACTTTTTCATCTGGATAGAGTACTTTCATTTTCTCACTTCTAAATAATCTCTTTACAATTTCAGTTATATATAAACCTGACTTCATATAAAGATCAATGAATGTGTGGTTTTGATCGTCAAAGCAACCAGGATTTTCTTTTTCAAGATTATCAACCATCTCTTTTACGACTTTCTTTGGAGTAAATATTTGGTTTGTTTTTTGAGGTGGGATATAGTCAAAAATATCTTCTTTTGATGTGTCATCAAAATAATTTGACAGTTCTTCTTTTTTCTTTAGAAATTCTTTTATAGAATCATTGAAAACTATCGAATCAAAGAAGCCATTATAGTGGTTTCTTCCACCATTTTCATCTATGAAATCAAATCCATCTCTCAATTTTCTGAAGTCATCAAGTGAAATGCTTGTCACCTCTTTAAATACTTCATCAGGGATTATATTATCAAAATTCTCTAATGTCGTATTTTCATCACCATAAGCCATAAGAAATGATGGGATTGTTCTTGAAAATCCTCTCAGATGGTCTCTTACATTTTCCATTAAAGAATATCTTTGTTTTTCATTTTTATCTGTTTCCACAGCTTCAACAATTGTTCTGCCAGCATTATCAATAACATTTTTAACTTCAGATTGAATAGAACTCATAAAGTTTTGTTCAATCTCTTTTTTCTTTTCATCAAATTTCGTGTTGATTTCTGCAATTCTGTGAACATTGCCAGCTTGCTTTGAATTTTCAATTTCCTTATAGCGTTCATTTTCAAGTTTGTTACTATTTATTTGATAGTTTCCATATTGTTTTTTGACAAATGTGTCTGCTGTTGTGTTTATCTTTCTAACAAGCGCTTGTTGTGTAGATTTGGATAAATTTCCACCATAATTGTCTTTTGCTGTTTTAACCAATGTATCCGTGATATTAGTATGGAAAGCTTCTAAAAGTGCGTTAAGTTTTTCATCTTTCTTGTGTGAATTTTCGTTTTCTTTTTGAATTGTGGCAACTGTGTCAATCAAACTCTGTTCAATGTCGCCATAAATTTTTTCACCAAAAACATCATTTGCAGTTCCAATAATTTGTTCTTCTGGAATGGACACATTGCCATCTTTGTCAATATTTAATTCATCTTTTGTTTCTTTTTTTATTCCAATCGGTTCCCTTACTGGCTCAAACTTTTGCAGTATATTCAAAACTTCTTTGGGAGCGTTAAAAATATTACCTACATTTTGGAATAAGAAATTGCTCATAAATCCACGACGGACAACTTCTTTTGCGTGAATAGCACGAGGGATAGATAAAACTTTTTCAGCATCAAGTTCAATCATTTCACCCTCATCATCTTCACCATATACAGGGAAAAAGTTGAGAAGTTCTCGTACATGTTGTTTCCTTGTGTCTGAATCACCACGACCATTGGCTGTGTCAGAAAGCAAATCATTTGCAAATTCTTCAACAATGGTTAAAGTTCTGGCCGGATCAAAATCAAAAACATAGGCATTTTGCTTTCTACAACTTTCACCACCCTCATTGAATAAGCAAGGATTTTGAGCCCTAAATGCAGATTGCATATAAAGAGCAGGACTTTTTACATTTGACAGCATCATAACTGCTGTCCATTGTGGGATTGTAATGCCAGTTGTTAATTGTCCAACAGAAATTGTAATCGTTCTATCGTTGTGCTTTATTGCATTAACAACTTTGTCGTAAGAGTTTTTCAGATTTTTATCAAACTCGTATAAATCATCTGGATTGCCTTCATTGTCAATTCTTCCATCTCCAGCGGCAAGTACTACTGTATAATTCTTAAATACTTCGTGATTTTGCAACTTCTTTGCAAGAGCTTTTGCACTGCTAACATACTTAAGTAGCCACAAAGTATGTTTTAATTCTTTTCTTAAATCATCTGTTGAAAATGGAAATTTCTCTTGTTTTGTTAAGGCATCTAAAAACTTATCAACTGCATCTCCATGTATAAATTCTCCACTTGCATTTGTATCAAAAAACTCATTTAAATCCCAACAGAATGCTTCATTTTGTCCATCATTGTCAAAGTCTGCACCTTGTTCAACTTTATCTCTGATTATATCAGACATTTTGTATGTTAATAAGTTGAGTTGAGGAAGGTTGGCATAAGGATTTTCTTCTTCATTTGTTGCATCCCATTCATGTTTTGCCTTTTGTTCATCTGCGTAAGTCCAGTTATAAATTGCTTTTGGTGGAAATTTATCATTTGCAAGCGCTTTGAATGGAGTACCTGACAAATGAAGAGTATATCTTCTCTTAATGTGGTCAAATGCCACATCTGTTTTGTAAGTGTCAACACCCTCATGCGCCTCATCAATTATCAAAATATCCCATTCCAAATCGGATACTTCTTTTAACTTGTCAAACATTCCGCCAAAATAGATGGAGCCCTTTAAGTCTTGCAAAGACACAAATTCTATACACCCCTTGTGGTTTGGCACAGCAATCATATCTAAATATTTTTCTCTTGATAAGACATATTTTTTATCTTTAAGTCCATCGACATTGCTTACAAAATAATATCCTGACTCTGTCCCTAAAAACTTAACATAATCATCATACCATGAGTTTGCAATAGCTGGTCTATTGGTTACAATAAGTATTTTATTGATATCAGGGAGCGCTTTACACAAATCATAAGTTGATAATGTTTTCCCAAATCTTGGTTTTGCATTCCACAAACATTCTGCCTTATGTGAATTATCCAAAAAATAATCTTTTGTTTGTTGAACAGCTTTCTTTTGCTCGTGACGGAGCACATAAGGAATAACTCCAAGGGTTTGCAAAACACCTTGATCACGCCTGAATTTGCCAAATAAAGCATAAGATTCATCACCACTTATATAAAACCATTCTGGACAACCTTCGCTGTCTGGTTGTGGGTCTTTTCTTTGAATATCATTTTTTGCAAGGTATGAGTGAAATTCTTTATCCGTAAATCTTGTTTTTCCATCAGAAAAGATAGCAAGGTCTTGCCACTCTTTATGTGCTTTAATGTCCACTGTTTGAGTTTGCTCTCTAATACGAGTATCTACATCTCTTTCTGTATATCCAATTTTTGTCCAGCCATCGTGATATACAACACCAGGAGTTGTGTATGCATATATCATTGGTGCAACTTTTTCAGAGGTTTTTAGTTTTATCTTTGCCATTATTTCATCTCCTTAACATGAGATTCAATAAATGCAATTTCATTTTCATCCAAATCGTATTTTTTGTAAAGTTGTAAGTCTATTTCATGTATTGATTTTGACCAATCTATATCTGATTTATCTGTAAAGTCTTGAATGGGAACAAGTTGCCACATTTCTCTTTTCCCATTTTGCGTAACCTTCAATACACCTAACATTACTCTGCAAAACTTACCTTTTACATATTTTAGAGCATTTTCTGCTTCTTTAAGCAAATTAAATGCACCAACAGCTATAAATGTCTGTGTATACCCGATAAGGGGTTCCCCGATAAGGGGTGTGCTTAAAACTTCACCAATTGCACCAGAACCATTATTTGCTGGAATTATTACCTTGTATTTATCAATATTTTCATTTGGTTCTTCAAGATATTTTCTGTTTAAATATTTTCTAGTTCGCTTATTATTTATCACGCCTAATATTTGGATGTCTTTCTCGGATCTTTTTACATCTGTAAAACATTCATATTTCAGACACCCACTAGTCATTCTTTTTTCTTTTCCATCACTACTAATTAGAGTTCGCAATTCAGGATAATCGGAATATAATGTAGACAAATTGAATTTATTTTGATTATAAATAATTGTTGTTAACGATTTATTTTTAAATTTTAAAACTTTCTTCAAAATTGAGTTTAATTCTGAAAATTCTGTAAATTGGATAATTGGTTCAAAATTAACATCATGATCATAATAATGAATAGCAACTCCACCTTTAAAACTAACATTTGGAAACACTTTATTGGCAACGGGTTCAAAGCGAATTACTTTAAAATGAGGATCATTTAACATTTTTTTATTCCATTCTGTTGGTGTATTTCCATTGTTAAACAAAAATTTAGAAGGAGTTATTAATTCTATTTTTTTACCTAATTTATATGATGCATCTATAAAATAATGATAAATAGATTCATCCGCTTTTTTCTCACCGACACTTTCTTGCTGATACGGTGGGTTTCCTATAACAAAATCAAATTTCATACGTTTTTCTCCTTTGAAAAATTTAATTGACCTTTTTGTTTCCCAGTTCATTATCTTGCAGTAAATTCCAGTATGTAGGTTGTTGTCATTTTTTGAACAACCTTGACATTGTTCATATTGTTTTTCATCATCAAATAATGACATTTGCTTTTGGGGAATAGGTTTGCAAGAGTTTGGAATAACATATTTCAGTCCATCCATTTGCCAAATATTCCAAGACAATATTTTTGCAACTTCAACGAGATATTCTTTTGTTGGAAAGTTTTCAAATTTTGCTATATAGTAATCAATAAATGTAAAGAGTATATTTTCTCTTGCAATCAGCAAGCTGTCACCTTGCCATTCATATCCATAAGTTGACTTGATTGCCTCAAGTGTCCAGTTATACCAATCTGGCTCGCTATCACATTGTTCGTTAACAACTCTTAGTTTTCTGTCAAGCATTCCAATTCGATTGCCCACATCTATCCACTGTCCAGTGGTTGTGTCATACCTACTAACCAAGAAAGGTGCCTCACCACAGGATATTTCAAGCACCTTTAGTTTTACAAAATCCTGCCAATTTTTCTTTTTTTCGTTTGCAAATAATATTTTGTTATGATTGACTATCCAAGTTTTTTCTTTTGCGGTGTTAAATACATTTTTATCTTCAAACCATTCATCACATAGATGATTGTTCATTTCATTGCATATCCATGATGGAGTAAAAACTTCAGCTTTGTTTTTGATTCTTATCTTTTGTTCTTTATGAGATTTGTCTATTCTTGGTCTGATTATTTTACCAAATCTTCCAGTAATAAGTTTCCCAGTGATGTGTTCTTGCGAGTCATAGAAAGGCCCTCTGTTTGAATAAATATCTGTTGCCCAAATTATGTTTTTGCCAGAACATCTATCTTTAAGCAAAATACTTAAAAGTTCAGAATTTAAACATTTGATATAATTTTCTTTTATATCGATATCAGGATATTCCGACATTCCGACAAATTTCTCCTTTTAGGTGCATCCTAAAAGGAGAAATTTGTCCAAAAAGGTGTACCTTTGTATATTTTGTATTTTACTAAAAAAAACAATCATAATCAA
>JBJFDC010000049.1:0-28897 GCA_051889215.1 Christensenellales bacterium | reverse complement strand
GTGCGAGTTTGCCGCAATTCCTTGAATTGAAAGGAATGCACTAAAAATTGTGAGAACAAAGCCAATCGTGTATTTGAAAAGTGAATTAAAAAATCCCCCGAACTTGTTGAGTTTCACGGCATTTGTGAGATTTGATATGATTGAAAATATAAGAGAAAAAATGAATATCGGCATGACAAATTTTGTGAAAATGGCGATTATCCCGGTGGTTAAAAGTGCAATCGTTGGTTGATATAGTGAGACCGAAACCGTTCCACCAAGCGCAGTTATGAGTGTCAGCAAAATTGGGAAAATCGCCTCCATTTGTGACTGGATTGACAAAAGAGTTGAAGTCGTGAGCGACACCATTGAAGCAACAACTTTGACGACCAACACAACAATCACAGAAAAGCAAACAAAATGAACAATATCCCCAACACTTTTGCCAGAAACTCCACTCTTTAGTGCGGAGATAAACCCACACAAAACTCCAATCGCGATAATCGACGTGAGGATTGGCAAAAATTCCAAAACGTCCTCAAAAACAAGATTAATCAGAGCGGAGAAAATTGACGATGCATCGTTTGAATATTCTCCGTTTATAATTTTTTCAACAAGCGCCCGAAAACTCGAACCTCCAAACAAATTGAAATCGTCGTCTTTTATGCTTTTGAGAATATTTTCAAGAGCAGACATATCAAGGTCATCAATTTGCCATGCAACCTCTTCCCCAATTTGCTCTTCAATCGTTTTGTCCTCTTCAGCAAAGCAAACATTTTTTTGACTCATAACTGCCAAAATGACAAAACAACAAAGAACAAAAAAAATTATTTTCTTCCTCATGGCAGCAACCCAATGATGATGTCAAGAATTGTTATAACAACAGGAAGCGACATGGATAGAATCACGATTTTGCCCGCGAGCAACATTTTGTCCGCGAGTCCAGACGAACCGCTATCAATGCAAACATTTGAAGCAAATTCAGTAAGATATCCAATGCCGATAATTTTCAGCAAGCACACAAAAAGATTGTTTGAAAGCCCGCTTTTTGTTGCTATGGTTGAAAACACATTCACAATGTCAAGAAGAGTCGCGACAATCATAAAAACAATGATAAGACCACCCGCAATTCCAACAAAAATGCTGAGTTCTGGCTTGATTTGTTTTATGACCACAACAAGAATGCTTGTTATTATTCCAATCCCCAAAATTTTAAATATATCCACATGCGCCTCACAAACTAAAAAGCGCTTTTACTGTTTCAAAAAGGTCACTAATGAGATTGACAACCATCAAAAGAACAATAATGAGTCCTGCAAGAGTCGAAAGGGTGCTGATTTCTTCTTTTCCAGAATATTTAAGAATTTGATTTACTATTGCGGTTATTATGCCAACAGCAGCAATTTTAAAAATTATTTCAACTCCCATACACCCCTCCTAAACAATCAGAATTGCCACCATAAGCCCCAACAGAAAAGAAATTTTGACACTCATTTTTCCATATTTGCTTTTGTCTTGACTTGCTGATTGTGACATCGGTTCAATAATGTTTTTGAAATCGTCAATAAGTTTTATTTCGTTGTCACAATCATGCCTTCCAAGTCTTGCAAAAAAATCCGATATAACATTTTTTTCTTCATCTTTGAGAATCCAAATTCCGTGAAAAATATGTTTTGCAGATATGTCAATATCTTTGTTTTGCAAATATTCACAATAGTTTGCGACAAGTTTTTTGAGGTTTCCTTCAAAGTTTAATGTTTGAAAAATCGATATTAAATTCTTGTTTGAAAAGTCAATGTCAGCGCGAACTCTATCACACAAAATTATCAACCCAGCAAAAAACTCCTCGCGTTTTTTATAATAGTTTGAAATGCCAAATCCGACATAAACAAATCCGCAAATGACGATAATAACAAGAAGAACTTTTATCATACAACCCTCACGAAAAATGACTTATTCGCCTAAAGTTCTCATCATAAATCCCCTCGCATGTTCCAGGACCCTTGCGACTTGACAAAACAACAAAGCGTTCAAAATATTTGTTTTCAACAAGGGAAGCAAAATCTTTTTTCCTCTTCAAAGTCTCAATGCTGTCAGCATGAATTGATGAAATCACGCCAACTCCCGAGTTTATTGCACGAATCACCGCACCAACATCTTTTTCGCCCGAGAGTTCGTCGGTCACAATGAGGTTTGGAGAAAGAACTCTCACCCCATGCTCAATGGCATTTTCTTTTGTGGAAAATGAAATTATATCGGAGAAATTGCCAATATCAAAGGCCTGCCCTTTGTCGCTTTGACATGCAATTTCACCACGTTCGTCAACCACCAGAACATTCAGACAATAATTTTTGCTTGAAAGTTGTTTGAGAAAGTCGCGAAGAAAAGTCGTTTTCCCGCACCCTGGAGGAGACAAAACAAGCGTGTTTTTTATTCCACCACTCTCGACAATATCAGAAAAAGCATCGAGGCAACACCCCCTGATTTCATGCGGAATCCTAATGTTAAGCGAGGTGAAATCTCGAATGGTTTTGATTTGATTGCCGTCCATCACAATGGTTCCCGCAAGTCCAATTCTCACGCCGCTTGAAGCCATGACAAAACCCAGTTTGATTTGCTCATTCACCGAATAAATCGAGCATTCACTAGCCCGATAAACAATATCTTCAATCATTGTTTTGGTCGCAAAAACTGCGTGAGCAACATTATTTGTCAGTCCGTTTTCACCCAAAAAAAACGCTTGTCCATTCATGAACACAACGACTGGTTTGTCCATTCGAAATCGAATTTCATTAAGTGTTGAATAGTTGATTTTTGTTTCAAAAATATCAACAAGTTTGGTTGGAAGAATATCTCTGAGCATTGTTCACCTCTTGAAATATCCTATTTTCACCAACACTTTGTTATCACGAAAAAAGTGACAAAAAAAGAAGATGCAACAAAACATCTTCTTTTTCGACAATCAATGTTATTTGACTCTTTCCATGTATGTTCCAGTTCTTGTATCAACTCTGATTTTGTCGCCAAGATTGACAAACAATGGAACTTGGATTGAATAACCCGTTTCCAAAACTGCCGGTTTGTTCCCTGCTTTTGACGTATCCCCTTGAACACCCGGTTCACACTCTGCAACTGTGAGTTCAACAAAGTTTGGTGGAACAACGCTGAATGCTTCGCCTTTATAGAATTGAATTGTGGCAGTCATATTTTCTGTGATGAATTGCAAAGCATCTTCAACTTGATCATGATTAAGTGGAATTTGCTCATATGTTTCCATATCCATAAAATAGTAGATTCCGCCATCTGAATAAAGATATTGCATCTCTTTCTTTTCAATGACTGCGACTTGAAATTTGTCTGAAGGGTTGAAAGTTCTTTCAAGCACTTGTCCTGTGACAACGTTTTTGATTTTTGCTCTTACGAAAGGAGAACCTTTTCCTGGTTTGACGTGCAAAAAGTCAACAACCAAATAAACGTTTCCATCAAGTTCAAATGTGACACCTTTTCTAAAATCTCCTGCTGTGATCATGCTGTTTTCTCCTTTATACTTTTATATATTATACAAATAAAACTTGATTTGTCTAGTGTTTTTTGTCACAAAATTGACGTGCTTTCATAAATACGTTTCATATCGAGCGCATTTTCACTCATTTTTGTCGCCGATTCACAAATAATATGCGGGTGAAGATTGAGTTTTTTAAGCGCATGAGCAAGCGGCTCAAAGTTTGGCCCATACAAATCATCGTCAAAATCCAAATGCTTGATTTCGCCCTTGTCCGAAAACATAATTTTTGAAAAGTGGATATGGCAATTATTGATTTTTTCATAACCAAGTTTTGAAATCGCATAAGAAAGAACATTCTCATAATCTTCGCTCGTTCTCAACCCACCTTGCAAAACGCAATTTATGTGGCCAAAATCAAAACAAGGAATGAGCATATCGTCCAAAGTGCATAAGTCCACAATTTCCTCATATGTTCCAATTTGAGTGTATTTCCCCATCGTTTCAATGCACATTTTGCAATCACCAAATCCATTTGCTTTGAGCATTTCAACACAAATTGGAATTCTTTTTCTGATTAGAGAAATTGCTTCCTCGCGTGTGAGCTTTCCATTGGTTCCAATGTGCACAACAACATGTTTTCCACCAAAATGTCTCAAATATTCAAAACTTGTTAGCACGTATTTCAAAGATTTTTCAAACATTTCATCACTTGGATTTGCAAAGTTTATGTAATATGGAGCATGCACACTGATTAAAACTGAATTTTTTTGTCCTTCTTTTCCCAAAAGTTCAGCTTTGTCAAAGCCCATTGTAAAGCCTCTTCCAAATGAATACTCATATGCATCAAGTCCAATTCCGCAAAGCCACTTTGGCGCATCAACACTTGATTTATATCCAGCATCATAAAACGCACTTCCATTGCCCGATGGTCCAAATCTTGTTCTTTCCATTTTATCCCCCAAAAAAGTTTCTTATAATTTTGTAATATCCGTCCTCAACCTTCGCAACACCCCAAAACTCGTCACCACAAAACAATTTGAAATTTCCATCAATTTTTTGCTCCGCCATAATTTTGATTCCATTTTTCAAATTGTCAATATGTCTTTTTGGAATAAAAACGCTCGGCAAATCAATGAAATTTTGTGCGGGAATAAGTTTTGAAGACTTCTCAACCTCTTGCAAAACGATTGAGTTTTCAACGGCCTCACCACAACATTTTGTGCGACATATTGCACACATTGTTCCACATGTTGCGAGAGAGTTGGCAAGGTCTCGACATAGAGCTCGAATGTATGTGCCTTCAGAACATTCAATTTCAAACAAAAAAGTATTCTTTTCAAGTTCGCGGACGAGTTCAAAGCGACTGATATTAATGTGCTTTGGAGCAAGTTTAACCTCTCCTCCAGAGCGCGCAATTTCATACGCCTTTTTCCCGTTTATTTTTTTTGATGAATATTCGGGTGGAACTTGATCAAACTCACCAACAAATGTGTCAATCACCCCATCAATTTCATCTTTCGTGACAACTTTTGTATTGCGGCATACAATCTTGCCTTCACTGTCAAAGGTGTCAGTTTGGACACCAAATTTGAAAACTGCTCGATACACTTTTGTTTTGTTTGTTGTCATATCAAAAAGACGAGTCGCCTTGCCACAAAGCACCAAAAGCAAGCCACACCCCAATGGGTCAAGAGTGCCCATATGTCCCACTTTTTTTTCGCCGATCAGTTTTCCAACTTTGCGAACAAGAGTGTTCGACGTCATTCCTGTTGGCTTATTAATCAAAATCACTCCGCTTGACATTTCATTTCCTCACGACAAAGCTCAAAAGTTTTTGAAATCAACTCTTCAATATTTTCGGTTTCATATTTATAAGCAGATGCATTGCGATGTCCGCCACCGCCAAAATATTTCGCAATTTTGTTGCAAGCAATATTTCCAGAACTTCGCAGTGAACATGAAAAATAATTTGGTCGAATTTCATAAATGACAAACGCCAAATCAATTCCATTGATGTTTCTCAATATATTTGCATGTCCATTCATATCTTCTTTTGTTGCACCAATTTTGCTTATTTGTTTGTAGTCAACAAAAGAATAGGCAATTTTTTCTTCTGGGCAAAGGACCATATTCTTATAAAATTCTTTGGTCACCTCAACTTCTTTTTGTGATGTGCTTGCAAAAGCATATTCCTCAAGTTTGTTTAGGTCAGCACCCATCTCCATCAACTCGGCGATTAGTTCAACCGTCCTTTTTGTTGTGTTTGAGTTTTGCAAACTATTTGTATCAGTGAGAATCCCAAACAATAATGAGTTTGCAATTTCTTTTGTCAATGTTTTTTTGTTTTCAAGCAAAACTTCTGTCAAAAGTTCACAAGTCGAAGACTTGTTTGTGTCAACAACATCAAACTTTGAATACACTTCCCCCGCCAAATGATGGTCGATTCGAATTATTTTCTTACAGCACTTTGCTTGCTCTGAAATTGGTTTTCCTGGTCGACCCATATCCGCGCAATCAAGCAGAATGCCCAACTCAAATGATTTGTCTGTTGCAATTTGTTCTTGATATTCATCATGACAA
This sequence comes from Christensenellales bacterium, assembly GCA_051889215.1. Lineage (GTDB taxonomy): Bacteria > Bacillota > Clostridia > Christensenellales > UBA1242 > UMGS1470. The sequence continues at coordinate 22,833 of JBJFDC010000049.1, read as the reverse complement.
TCAACCCATGTCATATTTTGAGGAACAGGTTCTTTTGAAAAAAGCTCAACGTGTTTTCCCAATGCTTTGAGATAAAAATAAAGAGCGGAAGATGCTCCGATTGCATCTCCGTCTGGATATTCATGAATGAATATCGCAATGCTATCCGCTTTCTTCAGCTCTTTGATTAACTCTTTGTAATGTTTCATTCAATCCTCATCTGGAATGTTCAAAGTTTTTAAAATATCTTCAATTCTTTGAGTGTGATCAACTCCCGTGTCAAGCACAAATTTGATTTGAGGAACAACACGAAGCTTGAGTTTTGAGGCAAGTTCTTTTTTCAAGAATCCAGTCGCTTTGATTAATTTTGCAAAAATTTGTTCTCTTTTTTGTTCATTTTTTTCAAGAATTGACACAGACACTTTGCAAAATTCGCAATTTGGTGCAGTTTCTGCACTCATAAATGTTATAAGCGTATAAAAGTTTGGGTCATTCAGTTTGAGCAACCCTTCTGACAAAACTTTTAATATTTGCGCATTCAAGCGCTCAACTCTTGCATTGTTTGCCACCAAATCACCTCTTTATTTGTTCTTTGACAAAGATTTCAATCTTGTCGCCTTCTTTGAGAGCGAAATTATCTTTAAGTTTTATTCCGCATTCATAGCCGTAGTTGACTTCGGCTTTGTCATCTTTTTGGATTCTCAAACTCTCAATGGTCGAACTGCCAATTTCTTCATCGCCTCTCGTGATTCTAACTCCAGCATGACGAACCGCTTTTCCGTCCGTGATATATGAGCCAACAACTTGGCCAACTCCTGTGAGTTTGAACACCATGCGAACTTCGGCATGACCAACAATCTTTTCTTCATATTTTGGAGTGAGCATTCCATTAATTGCTGCCGTGAGGTCGTCAACCGCTTGATAAATGATGTCATAGTCTTTGATTTCAATCTTCATTTGTTCGGCAAGTTGTTTTGCTTTTGGTTGAGTTTTGACATTAAAAGCAATAATAACTGCACTTGAAGCACTCGCAAGCAAAACATCGCTTTCTGTGACCGCACCCGCTCCAGCATGAAGGCAAACAACTTTTGCTTCTTCGTTTTCAATTTCTGTGAGAGTCTGTTTTAGTGCTTCAACAGAACCTTGAACGTCCGCTTTGATGATGATATTGAGGTTTTTGAGCTTTCCTTCATTAACCTTATTCATAAAGTCGTCAAGCGTGACACCAGATGTTGAACTTGCTCTTTCGAGTTTAATTTTGTCTTTTCTTTCTTCAATGACTTTCTTTGAGAATTTTTCGTCAATAACAACTGCCATATCGCCAGAGTTTGGAACTTCGTCAAAACCAAGAACAGAAACAGGACAAGAAGGGCCTGCGGATTTAACAAGTCGTCCATTTTCGTCATACATTGCTCTAACTTTTCCAAAAGTTAAGCCACAAACAAAAGTATCACCCGCTTTGAGAGTTCCATTTTGAACGAGTATTGTTGCTATTGGGCCTTTGTTTTTATCGAGTGATGCTTCAAGAACAACACCCGTTGCAAGACGGTTTGGATTTGCTTTTAGTTCTTGCATTTCTGCAACCAGCAAAATCATGCCAAGAAGGTCATCAATACCTTGTTTTGTTTTTGCCGAAACCGGAACAATAATTGCATCGCCGCCCCATTCTTCTGGAAGAACATTGTGTTCAGCAAGTTGTTGTTTAACTCTATCAATATTCGCTTCTGGCTTGTCAATTTTGTTCACAGCAACAATCATTGGAACATTTGCCGCTTGAATGTGATTGATTGCTTCAATGGTTTGTGGCATGATTCCGTCGTCCGCCGCAACAACCAAAATTGCAATATCTGTGGCTTTTGCGCCCCTTGCTCTCATTGCAGTAAACGCAGCATGACCTGGTGTGTCAATAAATGTGATTTTCTCACCATTTTTTGTCACCTGATATGCACCAATATGTTGAGTGATTCCACCCGCTTCGCCGCTAACAACTGACGAATTTCTGATGCAGTCAAGAAGCGAAGTTTTGCCGTGGTCAACGTGACCCATAACTGTGACAATCGGAGGTCGTTTGACGGCATTTTCGTCCGTTTTGTCGCTTGCAACTTCGGTCAGTTTTTCCTCATAAGTCTTCTCAATTTTTTTCTCAAGCGTGACACCAAGTTCGCTTGCAACAAGTTCAGCAACATCAAATGTGATTGTGCTATTGATGTTTGCCATGACTCCAAGCATCATTAATTTTTTGATTATTTCATTAACTGGACGACCAGTTTTTTCTGAAAGATATTTAACCGTGAATTCTTCTGATGTGATAACAGCATTTTCAATGGCTTGAGCGACAAATGTTTGCTCTTTTTTCTTTGTTTTTACGAGTTTTCTTGAACCCATTGTCGTTTCGCTAAATCCGTCATCATCTTCAATAATAATGTTGTTTCTCTGTTGTGCTTTCTTCACAAAAGTGCGATTTTTTTCTTCAACATTATTTTTGTTTTTGTTCTTGTTTTGGAATGTTTTGTTCTGCGTTGGAAGTTCAAACATTGGGGCTTCATTAAAAGACTTGAAGTTGTTTCCCTTGCTTGAAGCAAAAGTTGTTTTTGCACCTTGACGATTATCCCTTGGTGTATATGGTCTTTGTTGTCCACCATTTTGAGGTCTTTGTGCGAACTGACCATTTTGTGGTCTTGAGTTTGGATTGTTTCTATCAAATCCAGGTCTGTTGCCACCTTGTGGCCTTTGTCCATTCGGTTGAAAATTTCGCTTTTCTTGAAATTGTCTTTGAGAATTATTTTTTGAAAAATCTTGACGATGGTTCTGCGAAAAATCCCTATCCTTTGGGTTTGAGCGCTCAACAAATGTTTTGCTTTGAACAAAAGACTTTTCTTCGGTTTTTTCGGTTTTAACTTCAATCGTTTCTTGAACTTTTGGAGACGTTTCAACTTCAGATTCTTTTTGCTCATGAACTTGAGTGGCTTTTGTCTTTTTTATGTCTGACACTTGCTTTGCCAGTTGCTCGGCAATATGCCTTGTGTTTCTCAAATCACGCAAAACATTCTGAATTGCACCACCGACTTGCAATCCATGAATCGACTTAAGATTTTGATAACCTTCTTTTTGAGTGTTTTTTTCGTTTTCTGTCAAAATTTTTCTCCTAATTTAAATTTTGTATAACCATGTCAGCAAACCCTTTGTTTTTTAGGGCCACAATCTGACAATTGTTAACGTTTAGCATTCCCGCCAAATCGAGGTCTGTCACAACGACTTCGCAACCTGTTTTTTCTTTTTGTGTTTGAGCAACTTGAAAAGCAGTTTTGCCAGCAGATTTAACAACAATAATAAGATATAACTTTTTGTTGTGTTTCTTCAAGTTTTCAGTTCCGATAATCAAACTATTTGCCTTTCTTGCAAGGTTGAGATAACTTGCAATTTTAGAACTCTCCACTCTCCACCGCCTCAATTATTTTATCATAAATTTCGTCGTCAATTTGAACTGAAAAGGCCTTGTTAAGAACTTTTTGCTTTTTGAGTTTTTTCAAGCATTCGGGTTTTTGACAAATGTATGCTCCTCTGCCATTCATCTTTCCGGAAAGGTCAAGCATAATTTTTCCCTCGGGTGTTTTGACGACTCGTTTCAACTCTTTTTTGTCCATCATTTCACGACAACACAAGCACATTCTTAAACTCGGTTTTTTCATAGACCCTCCAATTATTCTTCGTCTGATATTTCTTCAATGTCCTCAAGGTCTGCAAAAATATCTTCATCGTCTTCGACATCAACAATTTCGTGTTCCATATCTTGATTTTGTTGAAGTTCAACTCCTTCAACCTCGGAAGCAGGTTTGACATCAATTTTCCAACCAGTAAGGCGAGCAGCAAGTCTGACATTTTGTCCGTTTTTGCCGATTGCCAAAGATAGTTTGTCATCTGGAACAACAACACGTGAAGCTTTGAGACTCTCATTTGTTTCAACAGACAAAACTTTTGCTGGACTTAATGCTCTTGCAATATATTCAAGTGCATCGTCAGAATAGAGCACCAAATCAATTTTTTCGCCGTTCATTTCAGAAACGATTGTGTTTATTCTAACTCCCCTATTTCCAACACAAGCGCCAAGTGCATCAACATTTGGTTTGTCGCTATATACGGCAACTTTTGTTCTGTTTCCAGCATCTCTTGCAATGTTTTTGATAACAACATCGCCCGACGCAATTTCTGGAATTTCAAGTTCGAAAAGTTTTCTAACAAATCCAATGTTTCCACGGGAAACTTGAACTTGTGTGCCTTTGAAAGATTCTTTGATTTTCTTGACATAAACCTTGATTCTGTCGCCAACATTAAACTTTTCGCCAGGAATTTGGTCGTTTTCCATCATTATTCCTTCTGTGTGACTTCCTGCAATTTGGACATAAATGTTGCCGTTGTCGATACGTTTTACAACAGTTGTAAGAAGTTCGTCCTCTTTTTCAGAAAGTTCAGAAATTGCCATTTGACGTTCGATTTCTTTGAGTCTTTGCATAACAACTTGTTTTGCAGTTTGTGCGGCAATTCTTCCAAAGTCTTTTGTCGACTCTTCGTTGACAACACTGTCGCCAACATCATATGATTTTTTGATTTGACGAGCATCTTCCAAAGAGATTTCCTTGTCAGGGTCTTCAACCTCATTCACAACAGTTTTATAACTATAAATCTTGATTGTGTTCTTGTCTGGATTGAGTTTAACCAAAGCATTTTTTGCTTCGCCATACATTTTTTTGTAGGCAGAAGTCAATGCTGCTTCAAGCGTTTCAAGAAACTGCTCCTTGTTGATTTTTTTCTGTGCTTCCAATTCGTCTAATGCTTGGAAAAAGTCTTTGTTAATCATTTTTTTCTCCTTAATTAAAATTCGATGACTGGGCAAACCGCTGCCACCATGTCTTTTTTGAATGTTTTTTCTTGACCAGACACTTCAATTTTGACTTCCTCATCATCAAAGCCCGTCAATTTTCCAACATAACTCTTCTTCCCGTCGAGTTTTTTATACAATTTCACTTCAACATCTTTGCCCTTGTTTCTGATGAAATCATATTGATTTTTCACTGGCCTATCAAGACCTGGGGAAGAAACTGAAAGAATGTATGGTGTGTCGCCAGTTGGATTGAGTTCGTCAAGCGGTTCATCAATAGCACGATGCACTTTTTCGCAATCATTGATGTCAACTCCACCCTCACGGTCTATTGTGATTTCAAGATTCATTCCGTCAAATTTTTTTGAATACTCGATGTCAACAATAAAATATCCCAATTTGTTCACAATGGGACTAATGAGTTTTTCGACTTCATCACAAACCTTGCTTGCCATAAATCCCCCTATCTACAATTAAGAGTGGACCGAAGTCCACTCTCAATCTAGTATATAATTATAATTTATCACACAAGCAAGAAAATATCAAGCGTTATTTATATATTTTTTGATTTTATTCCAATGAAACCAAATAGTAATAAACTGGTTGGTCACCCTCAATCATTGTCACCTCGCATTGAGGATATAGTTTTTGCAAAGATTCAACGAGTTCATTTGCCTCTGTTTCGTTGATGTCTTGTCCATAAATGAGTGTGATGTTGACAACGTTTGAATCAATCATTTTGCCAATAAGTTCGATTGTTGTTTGATTTACATCGTTGCCTTTTGACAGGATTGCTTTGTCGTCAAGTCCAATGATTTCACCAACAGAAAGGTCAAACCCGTCAACATGAGTTGCTCTAACTGCATATGTGACAGAGCCCGATTTAACGTTTGTTATTGCAGCATTCATTGCCTCTTCATTCTCTTCAATCGTGCCTTCTGGATTGAAAGCAAGAGTTGCTGAAATGCCTTCTGGAATGCTCTTTGTTGGAACAACAATAATTTTTCTTTCCGTGAGGTCTTTTGCTTGCTCTGCTGCAAGAATAATATTCTTGTTGTTTGGGAAAACAAAGACATTTTCAGCTGGAACAAGGTCAACTGCCGCCGCAATATCAGCAGCACTTGGATTCATTGTTTGTCCGCCTTTGATTATGCTGTCAACAGACAAATCAGTGAAAAGACTTGCAATTCCATCACCCGCTGCAACTGCAACAATGCCCATGTTTTTGAGACTTTCATTCTTCTTCATGTTCTTTTTGAGTTCACGATTTTGTTCAAGCATATTCTCAATTTTTATGTTGAAGATTTCGCCGAGTTCAAGCGCATATCCCAAAGCAACATTTGGCTGATTTGTGTGGACATGGACTTTAACAAGAGACAAATCTCCGATGCAGAGAACAGAATCACCAATTTGCATGAGTTTTTCTCTGAGTTGGTCAATGTTTGCTTCTGTTGTCTTTTTGAACATATGAATAATCATAAATTCAGTGCAATAGCCAAATTCAATTTCAGCAAGGTTGTTTATGTCTGCAATAACTTCATCAATGGTTTGTTTGATTGTGAAAGTTTCATCAACGTCAACTTCCATGCTTTCATCGCCAATGAGTGCTTTATAAAAACCAGTGAACACTGTTATGAGTCCTCTTCCTCCAGCATCAACGACTCCGGCTTTTTTGAGAACTGGAAGCATTTCAGGTGTCTTTTGAAGCATCTCTTCGCCACGGTCCAAAACATATTGCAAAAACTGCTCCATATCTTGACATTTTTTTGAACATTCAGTTGCCGCCTCACCCATTGTGCGAATGATTGTGAGGATTGTTCCTTCTTTTGGTTTTGTGACCGCTTTGTAAGCAATGTTCGAACCCTCTTGGATTGCTTTTGCAAATTGCTTTGTATTGATTTCAGTCAAAGGCGCAAGAACACTTGTAAAACCTTTTATAATTTGAGAAAGGATAACACCAGAGTTTCCTCTCGCACCACGAAGAGCACCTTTTGCAAAGGCCTCGCAGATTGCATCCATATTGCTGTTCATGCAATTTGAAACTTCTTTGCAAGCCGACTTCATTGTCATTGACATGTTTGTGCCCGTGTCACCATCTGGAACAGGAAAAACGTTGAGAGAGTCAACAAGTTTTTTGTTTTGCTCCAAAAGCACCCCACCGGCAAGAATCATCTTTTTTAAAACTGAACCATTAATTGTTTTCTGCATTGTAAAATACTCCAAAGTTAAACGCGAACGCCAACAACATGAACGTTGACCGTGTCAACAATCATGCCAGTGAAGTTCTCGACCTTATATTTTATTGATTTTTTCATGCTTTCAGCAACAGCACTGATGGAAACACCATATTTCAAAATGCAATACACATCAATAAAAATACGGTTTTCAAAACTTGTGATTTTTATGCCCTTGCCAAAAGTTCTTTTTTTGAATAATTCCATGATATTATCTTTGAAATTGGTGGAAATCAAATCAACGACACCATAGCAATCAAGCGCAGTATAACCTGCGACAACAGCAATCGCGTCGTCGGAAATTGAAATATTGCCATAAAAGTTGTTTGTATCTACTGTCAAATTTGACCGCCTTAAAATAATATCAACACTAATATACAACACTTGCAAAAATTATGCAAGGCAAATTTGACTAATTCACAAAATTTTTCACAAAAGCAACAAAAAGTGTTGCAATCAACAAAAAAAGATGATAAGATATCTTCGTTAATTTGAGAAAAAGACGGAGGAAGTTATGAGTAGAGTATGTGACGTTTGCGGGAAAGGAAAAATGGCAGGCAACACAGTTAGCCACAGCAACAGAAAAGCAAACAGAAAATATAATGCAAACTTGCAAACAACAACAATGGTTATTGACGGAAAAGAAACCAAAGTGACCGCTTGCACAAAATGCATCAAAACAGCAAAAAAAGCATAAATCAAAGAATAAAGCAACACGGGTGTGTTGCTTTTTTTATGTAGTTTTTTCGTCTTGGACTTCACTCTCATCCTTGTTTTTCTTTTTAAAAAGTTTTAAAAATGGAACAAGAAACTTTGGTGCTTTAAAACATATTATTTTCATCTTTCACCCCGCTATCTTATTTAAATATATGACAGCAGAAGACTATTTGTTAAATCTCGCTCACACTTGTTGGAAGTCGCAGCAACCTGATGGCACGTTTGCGTTGATCGGATTCATATATATATGTTCCACTAACAATCATGTCAGCACCCATTTCTTTCACTTTTTGTGCGATATCTTTTGTGATTCCCCCATCAACCGCGAGAATAAATTTAAAATTAAACTGCTTTCTGATTGCGTTGAGCATTTTTATTTTTAGATAAACATTGTCGATAAATTCTTGCCCTGAATATCCTGGAACCACGCCCATCAACAAAATGACATCAACATGGTTGAGAAAATCAACAACATTGTTAACCTCTGTTCCTGGGCAAATCGCAACACCAGCAAGCGCACCTCTTTCTCTGATATGGTCAAGATCTTTAACCATTTCCTTTCTTGTTGAATAAGCTTCATAGTGCACAGTTAATATGTTTGCCCCCGCATCAAGATATTTGTCAATATGCCTTTCTGGGTGCTCAATCATGAGATGAACATCGAGTGGAATGATGGTTTTTTTGTTAAGAGTTTCAACGTATTTGTTGTCATATGTGACTTTTGGGACAAAATTTCCGTCCATGACATCACAATGAATATAATCAACGCGATATTCTTGCAACTCTTTCAAATATGACAAAAGCTCTCTGTCTGTCACAGGGTCAATCGAAACTGAAACAATTTTTTCTTTATCTATGCTCATTTTTCCACCTCTTTTTCAAACCTTCGTAAATTTGTTTATACCTATCATATCTTCCTTTGTCCAAAACGCCCTCTGCAACTTTTTGCTGAACCGAGCAATCGCTTTGATTTTCACTGATGTGATTGCAAGTATTCTTGAAACGACATTGTCCAGCATATTGCAAAAAATCAGGATAGAAAGATGATAATTCGTCGAACTTAATTGGCAAATAATACTCATCAACAAGCGAAAAGCCCGGAGTGTCAATAACAAAAGAATCATGTTCAATTTCGCACAATTTGCAATGAGTTGTTGTGTTTTTTCCTCTTTCAATTCTTTGGCTCAACATTCCAACTTTTTGTTTTGAAAATGGAATCAATGCATTAACCAAAGAAGATTTCCCCACTGCAGATTGCCCAGCAAATGCAGAAATTGAAGAATGCATAGCAGTTTTTAACACATCAATATTATAACCAGTTTTTGCAGAAACACAAAGTGATTGACAAACATTTTGATAGACACACTTTATGCTTTCAAACAAATCAAAGCCATATTCATCAACCTTGTTAATCAAGATAATGGGTTCTATATTGTTTGCAAAAGCAAATAAAAGCATTTTGTCAACAACAAAAAAGTCTGGTTCAGGAATTGAGGCGACGACAACAAAAAGTTTGTCAATGTTTGCAACTTTTGGGCGAATCAAAAAATTATGTCTTGGATATTGTTTTTCAATTTGAAACTGTTGGTCAATTTCAGAAATTTCAACAATATCTCCAACACAAATTTTGTTTGTCTTCAAGTTTTTTTTTCCACAACATTCAAACTCATATCCATGGGAGTTCACCCAAAATTTGTCTGCAATGTTCTGTGTCACAACACCTTTAATATTTGCATACCTCCACAATATATTGTAAATACATAAATTTGCTACTCGCTACATATTTGATATTATGCTGTTTCTCAACTGTCCACATGCTCCACCAATATCTTCCCCCATCGTCCGACGAACAGTGGCAGACATTCCATTTTTCTCCAACTTTTCACAAAACTTATATGCACCTTTTCGACCTGCCGATTTGAGATTTTTGTTGTCGTTTTCATTGAGCGGAATAATGTTGAAATGACAAGAAAAATTTTTAATTTTGAATTTCTTGACAATTTCATCAACACACTCGTCCCCATCGTTTTGTCCAGCAATCAACGCATATTCAAAAATAATTCGACGTTTGGTTTTGTCAAAATAGTATTTTGCCGCACCAATAATTTCGTCAATTGAAAAGGCGTTTGCAACCGGCATAATTTCTTTTCTCTTCTCGTCAAACGGATTGTGGAGAGAAATTGTGAGCGTCGCAGAATTCCCCTCATCTGCGAATTGTTTTATTTTTGGAACCAATCCGCAAGTGGAAAGCGAGATGTTTCTTTGACTTATGTTGAGACCATTTTCATCATTAATGAGTTTCAAAAATTTGGTGACATTTTCATAGTTGTCAAACGGCTCTCCACTTCCCATCAGAACAACATTTGTAATTTTTCGCTTGTCACCAAGCTTGCCACCAATATGGCGATTGACCATGACAACTTGTCCCAAAATCTCACCAGCAGACAGGTTTCTTATGAGTCCGCCTCGTGTTGAGCAACAAAATTTGCACCCCATTCGACAACCAACTTGAGTTGAGACACACAAAGTGAAACCATATTTATATTTCATCAAAACGCCTTCAATCAATGCTCCATCTTGTAATTTGTAAATGAATTTTCTGGTTTCATCTTTTCCACAAAGTTCTCTATAAATTTCAATGGGTGCATCACAATAAGCATTTTCAAGTTTTTCAACAAGGTCTTTTGGCAAAGTCGTTATTTCTCTGAATTTAAGCCCAGAATTCAGACCACAAAAAAGTTGTTTTGCGCGAAATTTTTTGTCCTCGCCCAATCCTTTTAAAATTTCGGTCATTTCTTCAAAATTTTTGTCCAGCAAAACTTCTTTTAACAAACTTTTGTCCCCACTTCAATTTTCTTTCCATTGAGATAACTGCGCGCGAGCATTCTCTTTGAATTCGGTGCTTGAATTTCAACAATCTCAACCGCCCCACCTTCACATTTCACAACGAGTCCAGACTTGCTTGAAGAGGCAACAACCTCTCCATTTTCGCCCGAAAATTCGCCTACGGCAGGTTTTACTTTGAACACTTTGAAAACCTGGTCGCAAATTGAAAAATGCGCGACAGGCCAAGAATAAAATGCGCGAACAAGTTGGTCAATTTCTTTTGCGGTTCTATTGAAATCGATTTTCGCCATTTCTTTTTTTATCATTGGAAAATATGAATAGTCTTTGCCTTGAGGAACAAATTTTGCTTTGCCCTCCTCAATCAAATCAAGCGCATCAACAATCAATTTTGAGCCAAGACGAGAAAGTTTTTCAAACATTGTCACATCTGTGTCATCGTCTGTTATTTCACACTTTTCTTGCAAGAGCATGTCACCATCGTCAATTCCGACATTTGTTTTCATGATTGTGACTCCGGTCACTTTTTCGCCGCTTTTGATTGCCCATTGAATTGGCGAAGAACCGCGATATTTTGGGAGCAAAGACGCATGGACATTAATCACGCCATTTGGAGTTATTTCAAGCACTTCTTTTGACAGAATTTGACCATAAGCCGCCGTCACCATAATGTCAGCACCAAGCGACCCGAGTGTCTCCACGCCCTCTTTTGATATCTTGCCAAATTGAAAGCAAGCAATTCCGTGCTCATCTGCAAAAACTTTTGTTGGGGGGTCAATCAACTTTCCGCCACGCCCAACAGGTTTTGAGGGTTGACAAACAACAGCCACGACCTCATGGTGCGACTCATATATCTTTTTTAACACATTTTGTGCAAAATCCGGAGTTCCCAAAAAAATTACTTTCATTATTTCGCCTTTGTTTCTTTTAACATTTTATCGACGAACAACACTCCGTCCAAGTGGTCAATTTCATGACACAGCACTCTTGCCAAAAACTTTTCTCCAGTTAGTGTGAAATTATAGCCATATCTATCTTGAGCAACAACTGTCACTTCCATTGGACGTTTAACTCGTCCTGTCACCGTTCCGACGCTCAAGCATCCCTCTTCCTCTATGTCTTCTCCACGTTCTTTAACAATAACGGGATTAACCAGTTCAATAAACATGTTGTTTGCTTCAACAACGACAACTCTTTTTAGAATTCCGACTTGAACCGCCGCAAGCCCTGCTCCGTTTTTGTGGTGCATTGTCTCTTTCATGTCGTCAAGAAGGTCCCAAAGATATTCATCGAACACACGAACAGGTTTGGATTTTTTTCGAAGGAGTTCGTCTCCCATCATAACAACTTTTCTATCTGCCATCTTCTTTTCCTTTTAATTCAAGTTTTGCGGATTGGTTTCCACAAAAACATTAACTTTTTGCCTTTTGAATTTGTTTGCGATGTCAAAAATCTCTTTGGTCAATTCCTTTTGATGAGACGGCTTGAACCTCATGAGAATTTGATATCTATGCTTTTTCATGATTTTGTTGAGAGGTGCTTTCATGACGTCAAGATACAAGAACTCTTTGTCATATTTTTCTCTCACTTCCAATATGTCATGATAACAGTCTTTTGTCAAGCGTCTGACGAGTTCATCGTCTTCACTCACGAGAAGAACTCTCAAAATAACCGAGAAAGGCGGAAACCCGGTTGTCTCTCTGATGTTTATCTCTTTGTCATAAAACGCCTTGTAGTTGTAGTTTGCGGCGAATTTATATACATAGTGGCGCGGACAGTATGTTTGCAAAATGATTTTGCCCTCGTCCACACTTCGCCCAGCCCTGCCACTGACCTGCGTGATTAAATCAAAAGTTTTTTCAGCGCTGCGGAAATCACTATGATATAGACTTTGGTCAGCGTCAACAATTCCCACAAGTGTGACGTCTGGAAAATCGTGACCTTTTGCAATCATTTGCGTGCCAACAAGAATTGCCGGCTTAACACTCGAAAATTCACTCAATATTTTTGCATATGAATCTTTTGTGCCCGTTGTGTCGTTATCCATACGCAATATTTTTACATCTGGAAAATATTTTTTGAGTTCGGCGACAATTCTCTCTGTTCCAATCGCGCCTTGCTTTATGTAACCGCTGCCGCACTCTGGGCAACGCGTGAGCGCTCGATATCTTTTGCCACAATAATGGCACTTGAGAGATTCGTCCTCTTTGTGATAAACAAGCGACACATCACAATCATTACATTTTGCAACATATCCGCATTCTTTGCACATCATAAACGAAGAATATCCGCGACGATTCAGGAACAACATCGCCTGTTTTTTGTTTGCAATGCAGTCGTCAAGCGAAGAAATTAGTGCCGAAGAAAACATCAGGTTTCCCCCGTCTCTCACTTCGCTGAGCATGTCAACAATCTGAATTTTGGGAAGCTCTTTGCCGTTGACGCGAACGGGTAATTCCAACAGTTTTATTTCCCCGGATTTTGCACGATTATATGTCGTGAGTGCTGGCGTCGCACTGCCCAAAATAAGCGGACAATTATTATACTGCGCGCGTTTTTGGGCCACAATTTCAGTCGTGTATCGCGGATTTGAATCTGAAATATAACTTGAATCATGCTCCTCGTCAATTATGATGACGCCAAGATTTTTTAGCGGTGCAAAAATTGCAGAGCGAGCACCAATGGCAATTTTGGCCTCACCCAAAAGCAATCTTTTCCATTCGTCATATCTTTCGCCGGCAGAAAGACCACTATGCAAAATTGCAACATCTTGTCCAAATCGGCTTTTGAAAATCGAAAACACTTGTGGCGTGAGCGAAATTTCAGGAACAAGCATGATTGCGGTCTTTCCCGCCGTCAGCACACGCTGAATGAGAGCCATATACACTTCGGTTTTGCCAGACCCTGTGACACCATGAACGAGGTATGTGTCGTGGCGCGACAAATCAACCGATTTTATTGCATTTTCTTGTTCGGCAGTATATTTGATTTTTGTGTCACAAACTTCAAGCGCTTTTGGAGTTCTTTTTGTCTCGACTCCCAAAACTTCAACAACTCCCATCTCTTTGAGTTTTATTAGTGCAGAGCGAGAAAATTTGTCCGCAAGCACGCTTGAAAACTCGCCATCTTTTCCCCAAAGATAGTCAACGAGTTCAAGTTGAGATTTTGCATTTTTTTTGAGACCGCTTTTGATTTCGTCAACGTCTTTATCTTTTGAGATAAAGCACCAATCTTTTATGATTGATTTCACCTTGCCGCCGCGCATTCCAGAAGGAATAAACAACTTGAGGATATCGACCATTTTGAGAAAAAACTCGTCACGCATAAAGTCCATGAGAGAAAGCATTTCAGGTGTTATTGCAGTAAAAGAATCGAGTTTGCAAAATATTTCTTTAATTTTTTCTTGGGGGACATCAGATTTATCTTTGAGAGAAACAACAAACCCCTCAATAAGTCTGCCGCCAAAAGGAACTTTGACTCGGTCTCCGGCAGAAAGTGCCATTGAAGAAGGAACAAGGTAGTCAAAAACCTTGTCAACTTCACTATTTTGGATATCAACAATGACACTCGCAAACATAATTTTCCTTTTGATAAAAAAAGTTTAAAAAAAGGTTGCCGTTTTGCAACCCCTTTCTTCAATCCAGATTACTTGGAACAATATCTCCATTAACGACTTCTTCGCAAGCGATTGTGATTGCTTTTTTGTCACTCGTTTCAAGTTCAGCAGGAATTCTTTTTTCAAGTTCTTTTGCACGCTTTGACACCAAGCAGCAAAGTCTGTATTTGTTATTGCCTGCTTTTTTTGCCATAAGGTCGATTGGTGGTTGATTCATCATAAACATATACCTCTTTCAAAATATTACATCGCATTATATCACACAAATTTTAATTTGTGAATAATTTTTTTATGTTTTTTTAATTTTTTAACATCTCAAAAAATTGTTGTTCGAAAATTATTTTCACACCCAAAGACTGTGCTTTTTCAAGTTTGCTGCCAGCATTTTCTCCAGCAAGCACATAATCCGTGTTTTTGGAAACAGATGACGAGCACTCTCCGCCCTCGTTTTCAATCATTTTTTGCGCTTCTTGACGAGACATTGAAAGCGTTCCCGTGAGGACAAACTTTTTGCCAGCAAATTTTCCGCCAGTTGAAAAATTTTCATACACAATGTTCACACCGCGCTCAAAAAGTTTGCTGATGTCGGCAACATTGTTTTTGTTTTGAAAAAAGTCAAATATGCCTTGCGCCATGATGTCGCCAACATCTCGAATTGCCGAAAGCTCTTCGAAAGTCGCATTTTTTAACGCATCAAACGATTTGAAAGTTTTTGCCAAATCCTTGCTTGTTTTTGTTCCGACATTTGGGATTGCAAGCGCATAGATGAAGTTCGCAAAAGGAACATTTTTGCTGTTTTCGATGGAAGAAATAATATTTTCCGACTTTTTGTCTTTGAAGCTGTCAAGCACAAATAAATCGTCTTTTTTTAGGTCGAAAATCTGATAATGTTTTTCAACCCCAAGTTCAGAATTTAGTTGCTCAATTGTCTTTATGCTCAGTCCCTCAATGTCAAACGCCTCTTTTGAACAAAAATGTGTGAGTTTGTTGATTATCTGCTTCCCGCAACGCTCTTTGTTTGGACAAAACAAATTTGCACCAATTTCAACAAGTTCGTGACCACACACCGGACAATGAGTTGGTTTTTCAATTTCAATCGAGTTTGGCAACTCTTGTGCAATGGACAAAATCTCTGGAATGACCTCATTGCTGCGTCTGATGAAAACAGTTGAACCAATCTTGACTTTTTTGCGCTCAATGTCGCCCATGTTGTTGAGTGTTGCACGCGTGACAGTTGCCCCAGCAAGTGTGACTGGGTCAACAACGGCGATAGGCGTGAGTTTGCCGGTTCTTCCAACCTGCCAAATAATGTCTTTGAGCAAGCTCGTCACCTCAACCGGCGCAAACTTGTATGCAACCGCCCACTTTGGGAATTTTGCAGTCCAACCAATCGCCTCACGTGGAGCAACTTGGTCGAGTTTGAGCACCATGCCGTCAATCAAAATGTCAAGGTCGCCTTTGATTTTGTCAACCCTGTCAATCTCCGCCTTTATTTCTTCAATATCTTTGACAGTCTTGTAGAAACTTCCCGTTTTAAATCCATTTGCAACAAGAAAATCGTGGATTTCTTGCTGGGTTGAAAACTCTTTTTTGTCAATATAATTTATGGCGTAAGCAAAAAAATCAAGACGACGAGCGGCGGTGACTTTTGGGTCAAGATTTCTTATTGCACCTGCAACCGCATTGCGCGCATTTTTCAAAGGTTCACTTGCCGTTTGGTTATATTTTTTTAGATTTGAAAGCGTTATCATTCCCTCGCCCTGAACAATGAGACGACCTTTGAATGGAATTGACAAAGGAACACTTTGGATTGTTCGAACTTGTTCGGTCACATCTTCACCAACTCTTCCATTTCCGCGCGTCCCCGCTTGGGTCAAAATTCCATCTTCATAGACAATGACGATTGAAAGTCCGTCAAACTTATATTCCAAAGAAAACCTTGCGTCTGGCACGGCTTTCTTCATGTCACGAAGCCACTTTTCGACCTCTGAAATTGTTTGGCATTTATCAAGCGAAAACAAAGGGTTTTTGTGATTGTATTTCTTGAAGCCAGAAAGCACCTCACCGCCAACGCGGAGAGATGGTGAGTTTGGAAGAACAACACCTGTTTCTTTTTCAAGTGCAATGAGTTTGTCATACATCTTGTCATAGTCCGCATCAGCGATTGTTGGCTTGTCAAGAACATAGTAGTTATGACAATGAACATTGAGTTCGTCAACCAGTTTTTTCATTTCGTCAAGTTTCATTTTTCACCTCACAATTTCAAGTGGCGCAATGTCGAGCATAAGAGTTTTTGTTCCAAAATTCTCAAAATTTATATCTGCACAACGATCAACCAAATCAATGGAAATAATTTTTCCAGCACCAAATCTTGTGTGTATCACGTTTTGTCCCACCCTATATATTGACAAATCTTTTTTTGGTGTTTCAAAACTATTATTTTCTTTTTGTCTGAAATTATTGAAGTTTGAAACACAAAACGAAGAGAATTTTTGTCGATGTTCACTTGGGATTAAAGGTGCAACTTTTCTCTCCAATCCTAGTTCAGTGAGAAATCTTGAAGGGTTCGAAAAGTCGCGTTTGCCATAGAGATATCGGCATTTTGTTCGAGTGAGATAGAGTCTTTCCTCCGCCCTCGTTATTGCGACATACATGAGTCGCCTTTCTTCTTCCATTTCAGAGTTTGTTGAAATGTTGTTGCGTATGATTGGAAAAATCTTTTCTTCAAGGCCAACAACAAAAACAACTTTGAACTCAAGACCTTTGACTGCATGAATTGTTGCAAGTTTGACGTGGTTGTCCGAGTTTTCCATGCCGTCCGCATCGCTTTCAAGAGTGACATTTTCAACAAACTCGCCAAGTGTTAGATCTGGCTTTTTCGACACCGCCCCCTCAACCGCCGTCACAAATTGGTCAATGTTTATGAGTTTGTCATTTTCTTGTTCAATGTCGGGATTATATGCTGAACGAATATCAAACGCATCAATAACGAGTTTGACAAATTGAACAACAGATGTTGTTGCAGTGTTTTTCACCTTTTCAAATGTGCTCCAAAAACCCGCAAATTTCTTTTGTAAAGGTCCTTGGACATCTTGTTTTGATATGCTCTCACAAGACTGCAAAAGAGTTTGATTGTGCGCAAGCGCATATGCTCGCAGTTTGTCGAGCGCGCCCTCCCCAATGCCGCGTTTTGGGAAATTTATGACGCGCAAAAAGCTCATTTCATCGCTTGGATTCAAAAAGAGTTTGAGATAGGATAAAATGTTCTTTATTTCTTGTCTTTCATAAAACTTGAACCCGCCAAATACTTTGTGAGGAATGTTGTGTGCGAGAAAACTCTGTTCAAATGGAAGCGTCAAAGCATTAAGTCGCATGAGAACTGCAAAATCTGAATATGAATAACCAAACTTTGAAACCAGTTCTTGGATTTTGTTTGCGACAAATTCCGCTTCTTCCCCTTCGTCATAGCCAACAAAGCTCTCAACCGAATCCCCTTCATTGTTTTCGGTGTATAGTGACTTTGGGTGACGCTCTTTGTTGTTTAGAATAATTTTGTTTGCGGAGTCCAAAATTTGTTTTGTGGAGCGATAATTTCGTTCAAGTTTAAATGTTTTGCAACCAGAAAAATACTTTTCAAATCCATATATATTTTCAAAGTTTGCACCGCGCCATGTGTAGATGCATTGGTCTTCATCTCCAACAACAAACACGTTTTTATGGACACTCGTGAGGTGTTTGATGAGTTTCATTTGCACAGCATTCGTATCTTGAAATTCATCAACCAAAACATAGCGAAAGCGATTTGCATAACGCGATTTCACTTCTGGACATGTTTCAAACAGTTCAAGAGTTTTGAGCAACAAATCATCAAAATCAAGTGCATTGCTATCTTTCAAACTTTTTTGATATTGTTGATAAATTTTGACAATTTCATTGGCACAATCAAGATATTTATTCTCATTTACAAAATCCTCAATATCCATATCTTGATTTTTGATTTTTTCAATGTAATATATTGCATCTTTTTTTATGCTGTCGTCATATTTGTTTTCATCACAAATTTTTTTGATTAGTTTTTCGGTGTCAGAGTCGGAATATATGGAAAAATTGCCAGAATACCCTTCAAGGTGATGAATATTCTCACGCAAAATTCGCACACACATTGAGTGAAATGTCGAAATCCAAACATCTGCGCCACCCGGGCACAAAACGCTCGCCCGCTCTTTCATCTCTCGAGCCGCTTTGTTGGTGAAAGTGATGGCCAAAATCTCATATGGCGACACACCGAGATTTTCAATCAGATGTGCGATGCGATGAGTTAAAAGCTTGGTTTTGCCGCTCCCTGCACCCGCCGTCACCAAAACAGCGCCCTCTGTCTCCACGAGTGCGTCATATTGTTGTTTATTCAAATCGTGTAGGTCAAATTTACTCATGAAATTATTATATCACATATTCCCAACTTTTCAAACATAACCCATCACTTTGCAAATTGTTTTTGATAAAAAATTCCACGAGCAATCGCCCATGGAATTTCATTTGATATTCATTATTTTGAGAATGTTCTTATTTCCTCTTTGAGTTTTGCAATGAAGTCGTCGAGTTTTACACCATTTTCTTGAACATTTTTTCTTGCCCTATAGGAAATTGTGTTGTTGTTTTGTTCTTCATCTCCCAAAATCAAGAAATATGGATTTTTCATGAGTTGAGATTCACGAATTTTGTATCCGATTTTTTCATTTCTGTCATCAAGTTCAACACGAAGTCCTGCATCTTCGAGTTTCTTATAGACCTCTTTTGCATAGTCTGCATTTCTGTCCGTGAGAGGTGCAACAACAACTTGAACTGGACTAAGCCAAAGTGGGAAAGCACCAGCAAAGTGTTCTGTTATAATTCCAATAAATCTCTCAAACGAACCCAAAATTGCGCGGTGAATCATGATTGGAGTTTTCTTTTCTCCTTCAGCATCAACATATGTTATTCCAAAACGAGATGGAAGTTGGAAATCGAGTTGAATCGTTCCCATTTGCCATTCACGACCCAAACAATCTTTCATTTTTATGTCGATTTTTGGACCATAAAATGCCCCATCTCCCTCGTTCACTCTGTAGTTGCCTTCCCCACAAAGTTCGTCAAGCACTGAACGCAAGTCTTTTTCAGCCCTGTTCCATGTTTCAATTTCTCCCATAAAGTCTTGTGGACGTGTTGAAAGAGTGAGTTGATAATCCAGTCCAAAAACACCATAAATGTAGTCAGCAATCTTGATTATTTCTTTGATTTCACTTCCGATTTGATCTTCAGTGATATAGTTATGCGAGTCGTCTTGGCGGAACATTCTAACACGGAAAAGACCGTTGAGTTGACCCGATTTTTCATTTCTATGAATGACATCAACATCATTAAATCTCAATGGAAGGTCTTTATAACTTCTCATTTTGCTTGAAAAAACTTTGATTGAGTTTGGGCAATTCATTGGTTTTAATGCCTGTTCTTTGCCATCAGAGTCTTTGAGGACATACATATCTTCTTTGTAGTGATCCCAGTGCCCAGATGTTTTCCAAAGGATTGAAGAATTGAGTTGTGGACCAGAAAATTCTTGATAACCCCTCTTTTGGTGTTCTTCTCTCCAGAAGTTTATGAGAGTGTTGAGAATTGTAAAACCTTTTGGAAGCCAATATGCCATTCCAGGTGCACTTTCATCAAAGAAAAAGAGTTCTTGTTCTTTGCCTAATTTTCTGTGGTCGCGCTTTTTTGCCTCTTCAAGCATGTTGAGATAGTCCGCGAGTTTTTTCTTGTCTTTGAAGGCATAGGCATAAACTCTTTGAAGCATCTTGTTCTTTTCGTTTCCTCTCCAATATGCCCCGTTGATTTTTGCGAGTTTATATCCAAAGTTTTGGAGTTTCCCCGTGCTCTCAACATGAGGTCCGCGACACAAATCAACAAAATCATCTCCGAGATAATAAACGCTTATGACCTCATTTTCTGGAAGTTCATTGATTAGCTCTGTTTTGTATTCATTGTCTTTGAACATCTCAAGTGCTTCGGCTTTTGAAACCTCACGTCTGACAAACTTTTCGTTGCGGTTTATGATGTTTTTCATTTCTTTTTCAATTTTTGGCAAAACATCTTCCGTAAAAGACTCAGCCGTGTCCAAATCATAGTAAAACCCATCTTCAATCGCTGGTCCGATTGTGAGTTTTGTTTTTGGATAAAGCTTCATAATTGCTTTTGCCATAACATGGGCAAGACTGTGTCTGCCAATCATTTCCATTTCTTCATTTTCCATAATAAATCTCCTTAAAATTGATATTTGCTTGCAAAGGAATAAAAAAATCCTTTGCCAAAGCAAAGGACGATAAATTACCGTGGTTCCACCTTTTTTCAAAATGCAAAATTGCATTTCCTCTTTTTGTCTATGAATAAGTCTTTGTCAAAGTGGTTTCGCCTCCATTCTATCCCAGGTCTTGCACCAACCGACCCCTCTCTGTGCGACTCAAACGGAACTACTTGTCTCTGGCTGTTATTGATAAACATAATGAGTTATACCTCACGACAACATGTTTGTCAACAATTTTGAGCCGAAAATTATTTAAAAATATAATAGTTTCTTACATTTTCGATTGATGTTTGTTCAAAGCAACACATGTCACATTCGCCCAAAATGCTTCTCTCAATTGCAACTTTTCCGCCGTCAGCAAGCAAGGCCTCCAAAAGTTCCTCTTCAACAGGAGCGGCAAGAACAATAAGGTCAAACTTGCCCTCAATCCAAGGCAAAATTTCTTCTGGTTCACCAGTGTAGAAATTAAGTCTTGGCAAGATATCATATTTTTCAAATGCCTCACGCACATTCTCATATGTCGCACTGTCGCAATCAGTTGCGGTGATAAGTGCATTGTCATCGCCATTGAGGACGAGCGAGACGATGTCGTTTGGATTTGTGATTTCAACGGTCAATATGTTTTTGGGTTTGCACTCGCTTGAAAGAAAAGAGAGTTCCATATTAATTCCCGCTGTGTTCATTTCAAGGTCGAGATTGTCTTCAGTCATTTGCTCCCTCCTCACCGCTCATAAAAACAAGAGTGAATATCATTGGGCGGCGCTTTGTTCGCTTGAAAATAAAAGATGACATGAGTTTTTTGATTGCATTCTTCATTTCATTAAGTTCAAGGTTGAGAATGTCGCCATCAGCAAGATTTTGAAGAATGAATGACTTTGCGTCTGCAATAAGTTGTTCTGCTTCTTCGTCATAAACAAGTCCGCGAGTGATTATGCATGGCTCGCAAGAAAAAGAGAGTCCGTCGCGTTTGATGTCTAGTGCGACAACACACATTCCCTCTTCCGAAAGTTGGAGTCTGTCGCGAAGAACATTGCTCGTCATATCTCCAACACCCGACCCGTCAATCAGACGCTGTCCCGCGGTGACCATTCCGCATTTCTTCATATAGTTTTCGCCAAGTTCAACCTGCATTCCAAGGTCAGGAAGAATAATCTCGTTTTTTGACATTCCCATGCTCAAAGCCAACTCTTCATGACGTTTGAGATGACGATATTCGCCATGCACTGGCATAAAGAATTTTGGGTTAACAAGTGCATGCATTGTTTTGAGTTCTTCTTGGCACGCGTGACCTGATGCGTGAACTTCGGCAAGTTCGTCATATATGACATCTGCACCTTTTTTATAGAGTGCGTTAATCACTGAATAAACGCTCTTTTCGTTTCCAGGAATTGGAGATGACGAAAAGATGATGAGGTCTCCGTCACCAAGTTTAATTTTTGGGAAATTGTCGTTTGCCATGCGGCGCAAAGCGCTCATTGGCTCTCCTTGGCTGCCTGTCGTGACAATGCAAAGCTCTTTGTCGGCAAATTTATCAATTTTGTCAATATCAATAACATTTTCGCGATTAAATCGAAGTTCGCCGAGTTTCATGGCAGTTTCAGAAATGTTTATCATGCTGCGTCCAGAAAATGCAACCTTCCTTCCGTGCGCTTCGGCAATATCCATAATTTGTTGCATGCGATGTATGTTTGATGCAAAAGTCGCAACAAAAATTCTCTTGTCTGGATTTTTGTCGAACAGGTCATTGAGAGTTTTGCCAACCTTGCTTTCACTCATTGAATATCCTTCGCGACAAACATTTGTGCTCTCGCAAAGAAGAAGTGAAACACCTTTCTTTCCAAGTTCGCCAAAGCGAATCAAGTCTGTCATGCAACCATCGATTGGTTGAAAATCAATCTTGAAGTCGCCAGTATGAATGATGTTGCCAACAGGCGTGTTGATGCAAAGTGCCATTGAACCTGCAATGGAGTGACTGACTTTGATGAACTCAACAGACATATTTCCAAGTTTGAGCACATTTCTCGGTTTGACAGAAACTGCTTTATATTTGATTTTTGGAAATTCTTTCATTTTGTTTTCGACAAGTCCAAGAGTGAGTCGTGAACCATAGAGTGGCGCATTGATTTCGTTGAGAACATATGGAAGACCTCCAATATGGTCCTCGTGTCCATGAGTGAGAACAATCGCCTTGATTTTTGATTTGTTTGCAACAAGATATGATATGTCTGGCACA
>JBJFDC010000048.1:0-28959 GCA_051889215.1 Christensenellales bacterium | reverse complement strand
GTTTGTTGGAAAACTACCAAAAGGCACGACTGTGATTGATATTTCGTCCGTCACACACTACCACACAAAAGAACTCGTGGATTTGGTCGCAGAAAAACTCAAAAATATTCCAAAACCACTTCCTCTTGAGATTGAGCAAGAACGCCTCGACGAGCGCGACACAACAAGTCTTTTTGTTCGCCGATTTGATGATGGGAGTTTTGAGGTTTATGGTGGACTCATTGACAAACTTATTCGTGGCGTTGTGCTCAGCGACCCAACATCATTCGCGTATTTCCAAAAGAGGTTGAAAGAGGACGGAATTTTGGATTTGCTTCGTGAGCATGGGGCAAAAGAAGGCGACACAATTCACATCAAAGACGTTGATTTTGAATATATTGATTAAGGAGAAAACATGATTAACACAAAGCAAAGAGCATATTTGCGTGGACTTGCAAACAAACTTGAACCATGCATGCAAATTGGAAAAGACGGAGCAAAACAGAACTTGTTTGACGCCGTTTCCGACCTTCTTGAAGCGAGAGAACTCATCAAACTCAAAGTTCTTCAAAATTGTTCTCAATCAGCCAAAGTTGTTGCTGACACAATCGCTCAAAATGTTGGTTGCGAGGTCGTTCAAGTTATTGGCAACAAAATTGTTTTGTTTAAAGTTAGTTCAAAAGACAAAGTAAAACATATTTTGACATAACGGGGGTTATATGAAAAAAGTTAGAGCGCTCGATTTGTTTATGACATATGACAGGAGTTGCGGAGAGTTTAATTTTTATTGTGGGAAATATGATTCCAAGAAACTTATTGACCTCAAAGGCATGAAATTCATTAATAACGATGTTGACAAACTTGCTCAAAAGGGCGTCGACTTGTTCAAGATTTGGAATGACTATTCATATGTTGAAGACAGAGTTTTTGCAAGCATAAACCCCGTCACTCCGCTTGCTGCAAAAAAAGCATTGGCGGAAGGTTTTGTCCAAGCAAATTTTGATGAGGTTTCGACGACAATTTGTGATGTGACCGAAATTTTGTATTCAGTTGATAATCTTTTGAAGATTGAGAGAAAAATCAACAAAGGTCTTGAAAAATAAAAAACAGAGAGAGGCGAGGCCTCTCTCTTTTCGTTATATTGGAAACAAATTGGGGAGTTGTTTCCATGCTTTATTTATAGCACACTTGCAATCGTTTTGCAATACCCATTTTAAAAATATTTCATAAAAATTTCATATTTTTTAAAGCGATAATCCATAAATACCCATTATTCGACTTCTTTCGCACACAAGGCAGAGTGTTATATGAGAATTTTAAGTTAAATTTGTCAAAATCTATTGACAAATTTTTCATCGAACATTAAAATACGAACAGAATTTATACCTTAAAAGGCGGGTGATTGACATGACAATGGTGAAAGTTGGCGAAAACGAAAGTTTGGATAGTGCTCTCAAACGTTTTAAACGCAAATGCCAAAAAGATGGAATCATCGGCGATTTGAGAAGAAAAGAAGCATATGACAAACCAAGTGTAAAACGCAAAAAGAAAGAAGAACAAGCAAGAAAAAGAGCAAGAAAAAGAGGATAAGAGACGGGCGGCTGCCCGTCTTTTTTTTGTCATTTGTCATTTTGTGGTTGATGATATGCTGCCTCTTGTTGAGACAAAATTGTTTTGACGAATTGAGATATATTTTTTCAATCCGTCTTTTATTTTTCGACAGAATTGAGCAATATTTTCAAATGATGATTGTGCATATGTGTATATATATTGTTTTGCGTTGTTGATGAGTCGTGGAAAGCATTCTCTAATTTTTTGATATATCATGTAATTTTGAAAAAATGTAGAAGCTTTTCCATATTTTTTTTGCCCAGTTTTAACTTTTTTGTGCGTAAATTTGGTGGTTTTTGTCACAATTACACTAATCTTGCAAAGCGTTTACAATAACTTGTTTTTTGTGGCATATTTCGCCAAAAAAAGAAATATTTCTCGTGTTTTATTTTGTGATTTTTCAAGTATTATTCCCTCGTTAAAAATTTAAACAAGGGAGAAAAAATTATGAAAAACGAAGAAAATGATGTCTTAAAAATGCTTGCACTTCAAGCAAAAATGAGGATGAAAAACGGGGCTTACAAAAACATGCCCAAGTCCAGATCAAATTATTTAAACCGAGGAATGAGAATGTATGGTTCAAACTTCAGTGCAGATTATCGACTTCTTGCACTTTCCACAAAAGAAGATGACGAGATTTTTGAAAAAGTAAAATCCATGATGAAAGACGACAAGGATATTATCAATCCAATCAAACAACTCATTGATCAAGTTAAGTTTGACAAGATGAGTGAGGTTGAAAAAATGAGATATACTTTGTCAGTTTCAGAAAAATATAGAAATTTTGTCGATCAGTGCAATAAAGAGATTATTTGAAAATTGCACTTATATTCGTCGCAAGCTTATATCGTGATTGATTGATGGAAGGATTTCAAATAACCCGGCAAACGAAAAGAAATTTCTTCTTGCAATAATTGTTCTTGCGTATTCCAAACCACTTTCTGCGAAACTGGCTGAAATTCCGCATGAAACATTGGCGCTTCTTGGGGTGTTGATGATTGACACTCCCACGCCATAGGATTTTAGTATATTTGCAAAACTCAAAGTTTCTGATCTCGACCTAAAAATTGCTAGTATTGTTCTCATATTCACTTCCAAATTAACATTTTTCTTCTCTATAACACTATATTGAATTGAGGTTAAAAATGTTTATGTTTGGAGGTGAATCTTGATTTATTTTGATAACAGCGCAACGTCACGAATCAAACCGCCTGAAGTAATCATGAGGGTTTTGGAAGGATTAACCCAGTATTCTGCAAACCCTGGTCGTGCGGGACATGACCTGAGTCTTGCCACTTCAATCGAAGTTATGGGAGTGCGAGAAAAAATCAGAGCACACGTTGGGGCAATGTCAGCGGAGAACGTCATTTTTACATCAAACTGCTCGGAGGCACTCAATTATGCCATTCTTGGCAGTGCAAAGCGAAACGGACATATCATAATCACGTGCAATGAACACAATTCTGTGTATAGACCAGTTGAATATCTGAAAAGGCATTATAATGTCTCTTACTCGATTTGCCCAGTTGACTCCAATGGCATTGTTTCGGCAAAAGAGATTGAAAAGTTAATCACACCAAAGACATATCTTGTTGTTTGCAATCATATTTCAAATGTCAATGGCGACATGGCAGATATATCCGCAATAGGGAAATTGTGTTTTGACAAAAATATATTGTTTTTGGTTGATGGCGCGCAGTCTCTGGGTCATGAGAAAATTGACATGACAAAGGAATATATTGATTTGTTGGCGATTGCGGGGCACAAAGGACTCATGGGACCACAAGGAAGTGGCGCGCTTGTGATTAATGGGAGCATCAAACTCAACCCTCTCAAACACGGTGGTTCGGGGACAAATTCAGTTGAGAGCATCATGCCAGACACCTATCCAGAGCGACTTGAAGCAGGGACAATAGCAACACCTTGCATATTGGGACTCGGGGCGGGGGTTGTTTTTGTCGAAAACCATTTTAATGAAATCAAGAAAAAAATTGAAGATGTGTCAAATTATGCATATAAAAAATTAGATGAGTTGAATAATATAACTTTATATACAAAATATAATAATGCAAAAAATGGCGTTGTTGCTTTCAATGTCAAAGGCATTCAGTCGACAACAGTTGCCGATATTCTCAACCAAAATGGAATTTGTGTGCGTTCTGGTCTTCATTGTGCGCCACTAAAACATAAAAGCATGGGGACACTGGGAAACGGGTGTGTTAGAATTTCATTCTCTCATTACAACAATTTTGATGAAGTTGACAAGTTTGTTGAAATATTGAAAACGTTGTAAACAAAAAAATAAAAAAATTTTTTAAAAATGTGACATAAAAGTGTTGCATTTTTTTTAAATTGGCATATAATAGTGTTAGCAGTCGAAAAAAGAGAGTGCTAGCAACAAAAGGGGGCGGAAATGGAAACTAAATTGAGCGATAGAAAACATAAAATTCTTATTCGTGCAATCGAAGATTACATTTCTGACGCATGTCCAATCACCAGTGGGGCGGTTCAACAGAGACATCTCAAAGAAGTTTCTTCCGCAACACTTCGAAATGAACTCAACGCACTTGAGGCAATGGGTTATCTCAAACAACTCCACACATCAAGCGGACGAGTTCCAACAACTCTGGGTTATAAATACTATGTTGCGTGGCTTTTGCAGGGAACAACACCAGACGAAGAAGAACTTGAACGCGTGCGAGAAGTTTTTGAGCAGAAATCGTCAAGCATATCTGAAATAATTTCGCAAATTGCCCAAATTGTTTCTCAAGCAACAAATTATCCAACAGTTATCGTCACAAACGGCTATGACAAATTGGTGATTGATGAAATCAATATTGTGCAACTGATTGACAAACAAGCCCTCATGCTGCTCAAGACAAAAAGTGGTATAATCCACAACACATTTTCAGCATCGGCTTCTCAAAAAGATTGTCAAGATGCAGGACATTTTTTGACAAAGACATATCAAGGCAAGACGATTGGGGAAATGGTTGAGAATTTCTCGCGTGACTACAAGAGTCTCCAAAACAAACTTGCAAGTTTTGTTGGAGTTGTTGAAAATGTCATAAATCTCCTCAAGCAAATATCAAAAAATGCAAGTGTTGACATCAGGCATGAGGGAAGTGCAAAACTTTTGACCGGCTCGTCACTTGAACAAGCAAAGAACATATTTAATTTGCTTGAAGACAAACAAGCGCTCATTGATGTTGTTGAAAGTGGAGTTCAAGACGGAATAACACTTGACATTGACGAGCACGAGAAATTGAGCGGTTATGCAGTTGTTAAAGCACCAATCATTCTTGACGGAAAACAGGTCGCAACGGTCGGTGTTTTGGGACCAGAAAGAATGGATTATGCTGAAGTTGCCGCGGCACTAAAACTCGTTATAAATGAGGTTAATGAAAAAGATAAATATATAGACGGAGGGAACTAGAATGGAAAAAAATAAAACAAAAGAACCACAAACCAATGACGAAAAATGCTCTTGTGAATGCGAGGACGAAAAATGTTCTTGCGATTGCGAAAGCGGTTCAAACAATAATTGTGGTTGCCAAGATGAGCACGAAAAATGCACATGCAAAGAAAATTCATGCGATGAGGATAATTTGGACAAAAAACTCGCTGAAGAATATCTTGGGCTTGCTCGTCAAATTCAAGCGGATTTTGATAACTACAGAAAAAGAACTCAAGAACAAATGGAAAACGTCAGAACCGATGGAAAAGTTGAAGCACTCAATGTTTTCTTGCCAGTGATTGATGTTTTGGAAAAAGCACTCAAAATGGTCACTGATGAAAAATCCAACGAAGGACTCAAAATGGTGCTCAATTCGCTCAATGAATCAATGAAAAACATGGGTGTTGAAAGAATGGAACTTAAAGGCAAACCTTTTGCACCAGAAACTGCGATGGCAATCGCATCACTAAATGATAACTCGATGGAAGACGGAATCGTTATTGAAGAAGTCACATCTGGCTATAAATTAAAAAATAGAATTATTCGCTATGCACAAGTCGTTGTGAATAAGATTGAAAAATAAGGAGGATATTATTATGGGAAAAATTATTGGTATTGATTTGGGAACAACAAATTCATGTGTTGCAGTGATGGAAGGAGGAAAACCTGTTGTCATTGCAAATAGTGAGGGAAGCAGAACAACCCCAAGCGTTGTTGCTTTCACAAAAGATGGCGAAATCTTGGTTGGTCAAGTTGCAAAACGTCAAGCGGTTTCAAACCATGAAAACACAATTTCGTCAATCAAAAGAGAAATGGGAACAGACCACAAAGTCAAAATTCCAGCAACTGGAAAAGAGTATACTCCACAAGAAGTTTCAGCAATGATTCTTTCAAAACTCAAAACCGATGCTGAAAGTTATCTTGGCGGAAAAGTAAGTCAAGCAGTTATCACTGTTCCAGCATACTTTAATGACAGTCAACGTCAAGCAACAAAAGATGCAGGAAGAATTGCAGGTCTTGAGGTATTGAGAATTATCAACGAACCAACAGCGGCTTCTCTTGCATATGGACTTGACAAAGGTGAAAACTCAAATCAAAAGATTTTGGTTTATGACCTTGGAGGTGGAACATTTGATGTGTCAATTCTTGAAATTGGTGATGGCGTTTTTGAAGTTCTTTCAACAAATGGTGACACACATCTTGGTGGAGACGACTTTGACCAAAAAATCATTGATATGTTGATTGAAGAATTCAAAAAGTCAAACGGAATTGATTTGTCAAGCGATAAACTCGCAATGCAAAGACTCAAAGAAGCCGCAGAAAAAGCAAAAATTGACCTTTCTGCATCAACAAAAACAACAATTTCACTTCCATTCATCACAGCCGATGCAACAGGTCCAAAACACCTTGAAATGGATCTCACTCGTGCAAAATTTGATATGATGACATCTGATCTTGTCGAAAAATCAATCGCTTGTGTAAAAAGAGCAATGAAAGATGCAAAACTCGGCTATTCAGACATTTCAAAAGTTGTTATGGTTGGTGGTTCAACAAGAATTCCAGCAGTATTTGAGGCGGTTAAGAAAGAAACAGGAAAAGAACCTTTCAAAGGAATTAACCCTGACGAATGCGTTGCTATTGGTGCAGCAATTCAAGCAGGTGTTCTCGGCGGAGAGGTTAAAGATGTTCTTCTTCTTGATGTCACACCTTTGTCACTCGGAATTGAAACTTTGGGTGGAGTTTTCACAAAGTTGATTGAAAGAAACACGACAATCCCAACAAAGAAATCACAAATCTTCTCGACAGCAGCAGATAATCAACCAGGAGTTGACATTCATGTCCTTCAAGGTGAAAGAGAATTTGCCGCTCAAAACAAAACTTTGGGAAGATTTCAACTCAGCGACATTCCACCAGCACCTCGTGGTGTTCCTCAAATTGAAGTTACATTTGATATTGATGCAAACGGAATTGTTCATGTTTCAGCAAAAGACCTTGGAACAAACAAAGAGCAAAGCATAACCATCACTGCTTCTTCCAACCTTTCAGAAAGTGATATTGAAAAAGCAGTTAAAGAAGCAGAAGCAAATGCAGAAGCTGACAAAAAACGTCGTGAAGTGATTGACACCAAAAACCAAGCAGACCAAACAATTTATGCAGTTGAAAAAATGCTTAAAGATAATGGCGACAAGATAACTGAAGACGACAAGAAAAAACTCGAAGAGGCAATCGAAAAAGCAAAGAAAGACATTGAAACTGATGACATTGAAAAACTTCGTGCGGCAATGGACGAATTCTCAAAGGCATCAAATGAAGTTGTCACAAAACTCTATCAAAGTGCTCAAGCAAACGCTCAAGCAAATGCTCAAGCAAATGAAAGCAAAGATGGCTCTTCAACAAACAATGATGATGATGTAATCATCGAATAACAAAACAACTCATGCAGGTGATGCCCCTTCTTGGGACATCACATATGCATAATAAAGGGAAACTATGGCACAAAAAGACTACTATGCAACACTTGGTGTTGAAAAAAATGCAAGTCAAGATGAGATTAAGAGCGCATATAGAAAACTTGCAAAAAAATATCACCCCGACCTAAACAAAGACAATCCCGATGCAGCGGAAAAGTTTAAAGAGGTCAACGAGGCCTATGAAGTTTTGGGCGATGAGAAGAAAAGACAAAATTATGATCAATTTGGCACGGCTGACGGCAGTGGTGCTGACTTTTCTGATTTCTTCAAAAATGGTGGTTTTCATTTTAGTTCGTCAGGCGGTGACGGTGGTTTTTCAGACATTTTTTCTGACCTTTTTGGCGCGTTTGGTGGCGGCTCGAGAAGCACAAACACAACCGAACGTGGAGACGACATTGATGTTCAAATTAACCTTACTTTTGAAGAGGCCTGTTTTGGCGTAAAAAAAGATATAAAGATTTCAAAATATGAAAAATGCTCTGATTGCAAGGGTACTGGAGCGAAAGGGGGCACGGAATATTCTGTTTGTTCTGAATGCGGCGGCACTGGAAGTGTGACATATCAACAAAACACATTGTTTGGCAGAACGATAACCCAAGGCATTTGCAAAAAGTGTAACGGCACGGGAAAAATTGTTAAAGAAAAATGTGCAACTTGTGGTGGCAAGGGCTATCAAAAAGTTAACAAGATTGTTTCAGTCAATATTCCAGCGGGAATTGATAATGGACAAATCATAACCATGCGAGGAGAGGGAAATGCTCCAGTTCGCGAAGGGATTGCGGGCGATTTGCATATTGTTGTTAATGTCCTTGCGCACAAGCTTTTTGTCAGAAAGGGCTATGACCTATACTTTGACCTCTATCTTCCTTTTTCACGCCTCATTCTTGGCGGCAAGGTTGATATCCCAACTCTTGAAGGAAAATATACGATTGATATCAAAGAATGCACTCAATCAGGAACAATTTATCGCATTAAAAACAAGGGCGTCAAAGTGCTCAAATCTTCTGGCTACGGCGATTTGATTGTCACAGTCAAAGGTGAGGCACCAAAAAATCTTGACAAACGAACAAAAGAATTGTTAAAACAAATTGCAGATAGTGATGAAAAATCAAATTATCCTCGCTATTCAAACTTTTTGGATAAATCAGGAAAGTGATGAGAAGGTTTTTTGTTGATGCTGTTGAAAATCAAAAATTGGTGGTGTCTGGCGACCAATTTTTGCACATGACAAAAGTTTTGAGAATGAAAGTCGGAGATTGCTTTTTGGCAATTTGTGGCAACTCAAAAGAATATGAGTGCAAAATTGTTGAAATTTCGGCAAATCAAGCAATTTGCGATGTCATTAACACAAAAGAAGTTGCGACCGATTCAAAAGCAAATGTCGCCGTATTTCAGGCATGCGTGAAGGGCGACAAGTTTGACCTCATCATTCAAAAACTCAGCGAACTCGGCATCACTCGGCTCGTTCCATTTGACAGCGACTTTTCGATTGCCAAATGCCAAGAGTCAAAGACCGAGCGATATAACAAAATTGCAAAAGAAGCATGCAAGCAATGCAGAAGAACAATTCCAATGACTGTTGCAAATCCTCTCAAGTTTGGTCAGATGTTGCAAAAACTTCAAAACTATGACTTGATTCTCTTTTGCAATGAACACGAAGAGAGCAAATCACTCCGCGAGACGATGAAAGGATTTTGGGGTGAATCGATTGCAATAATAGTCGGCAGTGAAGGAGGATTTTCTCCGAGTGAAATTCAAAAACTTCAAAACTCAAATGCAAAATCAATAACTTTGGGGAAGCGTATTCTTCGCGCGGAAACCGCATCTATTGTCACCGCCGCTTGTGTGATGCTGCTTTTGGGTGAACTCGAATAAATCAAGACCATATTTTGTGGTCTTTTTTTCATTTATGCGGTTATTGTTATTGCGAAAATTGTTGAAATGTGATAGTATCTTTGATATGAAAATATCAATTATAACGCTTGGTTGCAAAGTTAATTCATATGAGAGTGATTCTCTTCGTCTTGCACTAAAAAACTTGGGGCATGAAGTTTTTGACGATTTTGTGCCAGCGGATATATACATCATAAACACTTGTGCTGTGACAAATGAAGCGGAACGAAAAAGCAGGCAAATGGTTGCAAAGTGCAGAAAACTCAATCCAAATGCAAAAATCATAATAACGGGGTGTGCAAGCCAAAAGAATTCTGAACAGTTTAGAAATCTTGAGGGTGTCACATTGATATCTGGAGTTAAGAACAAACTTGCTCTCATTGATGAACTCGACCTATGCGACACAATCGTCACGCCGCTTGACGAAAAGTATGACGAATGTTATTTTCCAGAACCTTCTCACACTCGTGCATATGTCAAAATTCAAGACGGCTGCAACAACTTTTGCTCATACTGCATAATTCCATATCTTCGCGGGAGAAGCAGGTCGAGGGATATAGTCGAAATCATGAACGAGGCGCAAGCGCTATCTGAACATGCAAAAGAGATTGTTATCACGGGAATTGATATCACGGACTACAAGATTGAAGGAAAGCGTGCATTGCCAATCCTTTTGAAAAACCTTGAAAGCAACAACTATCGCGTGCGACTTGGTTCAATCGAGAACACACTCATTGATGACGATTTCATAAATAGTCTCAAAGAGATATCCAATCTATGCCCACACTTTCACTTGTCACTTCAAAGTGGGTGTGACGCCATTCTCAAAAAGATGAATCGGCACTACACAGCTGAACAGTTTTATAAACGTGTGAAAATGCTTCGACGTGTCATAAAGAACCCAGCAATCACAACTGACATTATCGTGGGATTTCCTCAAGAGACAGAAGAGATGTTCTGGGAGACAGTCAAATTTGTCAAAAAAGTTGGATTTGCATCAATTCATGTGTTCCCATATTCCAAACGAGAGGGAACTGTCGCGAGCAGAATGCGAGACCAAATTCCAAACTCTGAAAAATCCAAGCGTGTTGAAATTTTGCAGGCGGTGGGAGCAAAACTTCATGAAAAATATATAAAGAAATCGCGCCGCGGCAAACACCAGCTTCTCGTCGAGTCTGTTGACGGCGGCTATGCCTGGGGATACACAGAAAACTACATTCGTTGCAAAATACCTGACGATGGATATTCGAGCAATCAAATGCTCCGGGTTAAAATCACACGGATTGAGGACGGTGTCGCAGTTTGTAAAAAAGCATAAATACAAGAATAAATACTCTCGCATTGGAGAAATTATATTTATGAAAACAAGCACAAAAGTGTTGTTAATCATAAATGTCATTGCTCTTGTCGGTGCGGGGGTGTTTTTTACCGCACTGCTTTCCATTGTCAACATAAGTGGGGGAGTCGCTTTCACGTTTAATCGTCAAAGCATTGTTGCTCTCGTGTTTTTCGTTTTATGGGTTGTGACGGGGTTTATTTTATTTGTTAGATTTGTCAAAAAGTTATCTTTTCCCAGAAAACTTTTTTTCTCAACAATTTCAGCGACAGCAGTTTTCGCATTTTTGGTCGTTGTCCTATATAATATAAATTCAATCTCATATGCGCCGGTTGTAAATTTTAGGCAAGTTTCAGGAATTGGACAAAACTACACTTTGGTCTATGTTCTCATCGCAGTTCTTGCAGTTTTGTATATTGCTTTTCTTGCAGTTTCGTTTCGCATTCTTTCAAAGCCAATCAAAAAAATTAATGGCATTGTCTATGATATAAACAAGGGCGAACATAAAATCAAATACAAGGTTGGTGGCAGTCGCGAATTTACAGAAATTGCAACAGGACTCAGTCAAATCGACAAAAAACTCGCCGAAAAAGATAAATTAATCAAGGTTGCAAGCGACGAATATGAAAAAGTTGTCCCAAAACAATTTGTCAAATATCTTGGCAAGCGTAGTTTTGCAGAACTTGAACTTGGCGGAAGTGTGACAAAAGAAGTGACAACAATGTTTTGCGACATAAGAAATTCAACGCTAAAAAGTGAGACATTGTCTCTTACAGACAATTTCAAATTCATAAATGACTATTTGGGGGTTGTCACTCCAATTATCAGAAAACATCAAGGGTTTGTTGACAAATATCTTGGTGACGGAGTTTTGGCTGTGTTTTCAAACGCAAACAATGCAATGCTTTGCGCAAAAGACATCGTGCGTGAAGTCAACATCAAAAACTCTTTGGAAAAAGTTCCCTTCAACATTGATATTGGCATCGGGATTCATACGGGAGAAGTGGTGTTTGGGGTTGTGGGGGACGAACAAAGAAAATCGCCAACAATAATTTCAGACAACGTAAATTACACTTCCAAAATGCAAGAAGTCAACAAACTTTATGGAACAAAAGTCATTTTTTCAAAACGCACCCTCAACGCAATAAAAAATGACAAAGCATATTCATATCGCTATATTGGTTTGCTTTCTTTCAATGGCGAAAAGCGTTTTGCCATGTTTGAACTTTTGGACACCTATGACCAAGACCAAAAATATAATATAAACCTCTATAAAGACCAATTTGAAGAAGCAGTTCGACTTTTCGACGACAAAAAATATCCTCAAGCACTTGCGTTATTCAACAAAGTTTACTCAAAAAACAAGTTCGACACCGTGTCACTCGCCTATATCAATCATATCCAAAAAGATAAATAAAACATCTCGTGGTGAATGAGTGAAAAATGTTTTCTTGACAACTTGTGATAATTATGATATATAGTTCATAATGAAAAATTTACAAAAATTCAACAAATCACAAATTTGTCTTCTTTGTGTTATTGTAGTTGTTTTTATAAGCACAATATTTGGTTTGTGCTTTTTTTATATCCTAGCACAAAAAACGATGCAAAAAGCGTTTATAAAAACAGCTTAAAGAGTGTTGTGGAAATAAAAGCGGAAACAACAGAAGTTGGAGAAAGTTTTGGAACAGCAGTTTTTGTTGGAGATGGAATGCTTATAACCAATGCACATGTTGTCACTTACAAATAAAGGAGTATACATGGTTCAGAAATTTCATAAATATAATTTTTGCGCAAAGGAAATGCCTGAAAATCTGCAAAAACAATTTCATAAAATCAAGGTGTTTGCAAAACGAGATGAAGATGAAATTTATTTGTGTTCGGCAAATGGAAGTGGTAGCCATTCAGTCTATTTGCAGGATAGGTTTTTTTGTTTGATTGTGGACGGTGAAACAAAGAATGTTTGTGCGTTCGAAGGTGATATTGTTGAGAAAAAACTTCATTTTGCAGATTTAATAATTCCGCAAAAACTTAAAGATGTTATTTTGTGTCTCGATACAAAAGAAAAAATGGAAAGCGGTTGTGGAAGTTATGTGAAATTTGAGGAAGGCAAGCTCTTCTATGACAAACAACAAAAGTTGTTGCAAATTGGGTCAATTGACGAAAAAAAAGAGATTTTTCGGTTCATTGAAAATGGTTATGCACAAATCAAAAATAAGTGTTTGGTTGGATTGATATTTTCGGATATTGAATTATGAATTCTCATGCTTTTGATGGAGTCCCCACTGCAAAAGGTTCATATGCTTAAAAGGATAATTGATATGATTAAAATTTCAACAAAAAAACTGAATA
Organism: Christensenellales bacterium; assembly: GCA_051889215.1. Taxonomy (GTDB): domain Bacteria; phylum Bacillota; class Clostridia; order Christensenellales; family UBA1242; genus UMGS1470. The sequence goes on along the minus strand of JBJFDC010000048.1, from coordinate 15,860 downwards.
ATTTGTTGCTCGGTAAATACCATGCTGAGATTATTTCAAAGCAACAGTTCAAAAACGCAATTTATGGATTGAATAGAGATGACATAAGTGACGATATTTCAACTTTGACGGAAGGAATTATTGATAGTGAAAATGTTATATTTTATCTAATAAACAAGATCGAAATAATAAATAAATTTTGCAAATGTTTAAGTTCTCAAATGTGTCCTTCTGGAAAAACATTGCCTGCGCCACTTTCAGGATTTATGCCGTATATTGTTTTTGTTGCAGAATTGTCCGATGACAAACAACAAGTGATAAATTATGCAAAATGGGGTTCTTTTGCTGACAACATTTTTGACGAATTGCAAATCATCTGCGAAAAGTGACCAAATCACAAAATAATTATTCAATATTTATTGACAAAAAAATTGCTTTTTGTTATATTAAGTCTCGGCCGCATAAAAATGGTTGGACAAAGTTTTTGTATGGAATTTATCCGTTTTCAGCAAAACACCATAATAGCGAGTATTGAAGGAAGGAGGTAGTAGTATGTTTGCTATCATTCAGACCGGTGGAAAACAATATAAAGTTTCAGAAGGCGACGTTATTGAAATCGAAAAGATTGAAAGAAACGTTGGTGACAAAGTAAATTTTGATGTTTTGCTTTTCTGTGATAATGACCAAGTTGTTGCTGGCAATCCAACTGTGAAAGATCACAGCGTTGAAGCTGAAGTTTTGGCTCATGGCAAAGGCGACAAAATCGTTGTTTTCAAATATAAAGCAAAGAAAAACGAACGCAAAAAACAAGGTCATAGACAACCATTCACAAAAGTAAAAATCACATTGGTAAAGTAATATGACACAAATAAAAATCTTTAGGCAAAATAAGAATATCATGGGCTTTGAGTGCTCGGGGCATACTGGATATGGCGAACAAGGTTCTGACATTGTTTGCGCAGCAATTTCGACCCTCACACTAACTTGCATTTTGGGTTTAAAAAAAGTTCAAAAACAAGATGTTGATGTGAGACGAGATGACAAAAAAGGATATCTCAAAGTTGTTCTCAAAACAAATGACCTCAAAAAAATTGAGCAATCGCAAGTTTTGTTTGAGACAATGCTCTTGGGACTCAAAGAAATTCAAAGTGCCTACAAAAAGTATTTAAGGTTGGAGGATGATTATGAAATTTTTTAATATTCAACTCTTCGCTCATAAGAAAGGTGGCGGAAGCACCAAAAACGGCAGAGATTCAAATTCAAAACGTTTGGGTGTGAAAGCAGCAGACGGACAGCAAGTTCTTGCTGGCTCAATCATCATTCGTCAACGTGGAACAAAAGTTTATCCTGGAAAAAATGTTGGACTTGGAAAAGATTACACTTGTTTTGCGTTGGTTGATGGCGCGGTTAAGTTCTCAAAAAGCGGAGACAAAAAAATCGTTTCAGTTGTTGAAAACGACTAATAACACAAATCACAATCTTGGGATATTCCCAAGATTTTTTTATTAATTCATATGTTTGGAAATAAAAAATCCATGAGTGGTTGCTCATGGATTTTTTGTGTCAATAACAATGGTGACAGGTCCGTCAAGAATTGTATCAATGTGCATATGTTCGCCGAAGACTCCTTTTTGTGTGGGAACATATTTATTCAATTCGTCACAAAACATATCGTAGAGTTTTAGTGCTTGGTCGGGTGGGGCAGCATGAGAAAAACTTGGTCGGTTTGTCCCTTTTGTTTCGGCAAGCAGAGTGAAGTTTGATACTGCCAAAACTTCGCCATTCATATCTTTTATTGAGAGGTTGGTTTTCCCGTTCTGGTCACGAAATATTCTCAACTTTGAGACTTTTTCGGCATAATATTTGATTTGTTTTTCATCATCATTTGGCTCAATTCCGACCAAAACTAAATATCCAAGCCCGATTTCACTGATTGATTTGTCCATGACTGTGAGTTTTGCGTGATTTACTCTTTGGATAACAAGTTTCATTTTTTCTCCTAGTGTGCTTGTGAACTTGCGACAGCAACTGCAACTGTTGCGCCGACGATTGGGTTGTTTCCCATTCCAATAAAGCCCATCATTTCAACATGAGCAGGCACTGACGAAGAGCCGGCAAACTGAACATCGCAGTGCATTCTTCCCATTGTGTCCGTAAGTCCATAACTTGCAGGCCCCGCTCCAACATTGTCTGGGTGGAGTGTGCGTCCTGTTCCGCCGCCAGATGCAACTGAAAAATATTTTTTTCCGTTCTCAACGCACCATTTTTTGTATGTTCCCGCAACTGGGTGTTGAAAGCGAACTGGATTTGTTGAATTTCCTGTGATTGAGACATCAACTTGTTCGTGTTGCATGATTGCAACGCCTTCATTAACATCAAATGCTCCATAAATTTTTACTTTTGATTTTTCGTCTTGAGAGAAGGCAATCTCTTTTCTGATTTTTAGTTCTCTTGTTTTTTGGTTGTATTCTGTGTCAACAAAAGTGAATCCATTTATTCTTGCGATGATATATGCCGCGTCTTTTCCAAGACCATTGAGAATAACCTTGAGCGGGGTGGAACGAACGCGGTTTGCTGTTTTTGCAATTCCTATTGCGCCCTCTGCTGCGGCAAAACTCTCGTGTCCTGCGAGAAAACAGAAGCATTTTGTTTTCTCGTCAAGAAGCATTGCGCCAAGACGGCCGTGACCGAGTCCAATTTCTCTTGTGTCGGCAACAGAACCTGGAATGCAAAATGCTTGAAGTGCTTGACCGAGAACAAGGCAAGCTTCTGCTGCATTCTTGATGTTTTGTTTTATGACCGCACAAGCGCCCATGGTGTAGGCGTCAACCGCGTCATCAAAAGCAATCGGTTGAATTCCGCGGACAATTTTTTCGCAATCAACTCCATGCGAAAGACAAAATTCTTTTGCTTCAAGAATGCTTTGAATATTGTATTTTTTCAAAAATTCTTCAATAGAATGTGAACGTTGTCCATAATTTACAATTTCCATAATCACTCCTTTCTTGGATTGACAAAGCAAACACCTTCGTCAAATCTTCCATATTTTTTTGTGCTTCGCTCAAGTGCTTTTTTTGCATCTTCTCCATTTGAAACCAAAGTCATGAAATTTCCCATATTAACATACTCATATCCAATGATTTCTCCGTTCTTGTCCATTGCTTGGCGGGTGATATAACCCTCGGCGAGGTTGAGATATCTTGGACCATCATTTTGCGTTGAATAACAAGTTGCAACTTGACTGCATTTATGTTTGCCAAGGTCCTCAAGCCCTGAACCAATTTCAAGTCCTCCGTCAGAAAATGCGGATTGACTTCTTCCGTAAACCAGCTGCAAAAACACTTTTTTCATTGCGTCATTGATTGCGTCGCAAACGAGGTCGGTGTTTAGTGCTTCCAAAAGAGTTTTGCCTGGCAAAATCTCACTTGCCATTGCTGCAGAGTGTGTCATGCCACTGCACCCAATGGTTTCAACAAGTGCTTCTTTTATTATGCCATCTTTTACATTGATTGTTAGTTTGCAAGTGCCTTGTTGAGGTGCACAAGTTCCGCAGCCATGACTAAAACCGCTGACATCTTCGATTTTTTTGCTTGTCACATAGTTTCCTTCTTCAGGAATTGGGGAAGGTCCAAATCCTTTTGCGTTGCAAATTTTGCATTCACCACAATTTTTCATAATTATCTCCTTTAGATAATTGTTATTTTAACAAATATAAAAATTTTTAACAAATCAATTTGGCAATCTAAAACTTTTTTGTAAAAAAATATAAATACCTATTCACAAAAACAAAATTATATGATATATTAAAGACAACGGAGGAAATTATGCTTTTAACTGCAATTATACAAAATCTTCCATACATGGAAATCATTGTTCCAGTGCTTTTGGTTGTTGGGTTGATTTTGTGTTTTGTCGAGGCGATAATTCCCGGATTTGGGATATGTGGAATTCTGGGCATTATTATGCTTGTCGGCGGGACGGTTTATTTTACACTTGGAATAAGCGAGTTCTACTGGGTTATTGTGCTTGTTGTTGGACTCATTGTCGGCCTTGTGTTGATATTCAAAGTTTTTGTTCGCTCGGCAAAAAAAGGAAAACTTGGCAAAACTGCGATTTTTGACACAAAAACAAATCTGCCAGTTGATTATGATTTGTCGGGAATGATGTCTAATGCAAAATATGTTGACAAATTTGGAACAGTCATCACTCCATGCAAGCCCGCTGGAAGAATAAAAATTGGCGATGATGAAATTGATGTTGTGGCAAAAAACGGGTTTATTGATGTTGACACAATCGTCAAAGTTGTTGAAGTTTCTGATAACGAAGTTATTGTTGATGTCGTGAAAGAATAGGAGGAAAATATGAATTTAAATTTATTGGGTATGGCAACTTGGCAAATCGTTATGCTTGTTGTGCTTGGTGTTTTGGTTCTCGCATTTGCAGTTATCATTGTTATTTTGCCAGTCAAGATTTGGTTTATTGCGTTGGTTTCGGGTTCTCATATATCAATGGGACGCTTGATTGGAATGAAACTCAGAAAAATCAATGTAAAACAAATTGTTGATGCCTATATCAAAGCAAAAAAAGCAGGTCTTACTGTTGATATCGTTGAACTTGAAACCCATGATATGGCGGGTGGAAATGTCGAAAAAGTCGTTGATGCTTTGATTTCAGCGCATAGTGCAAAAATTGCGTTATCAATTGATTCGGCAAAAGCGATTGACCTTGCCGGACGCGATGTTTTGGGTGCTGTGAAAGACTCTGTCACTCCAAAAGTTATTGAAACTGGAACGATTGCCGCGATTGCAAAAGATGGAATTGAACTCAAGGTTAAGGCACGTGTGACTGTTAAAGCAAACATTCAAAGAATTGTTGGTGGAGCAGGAGAAGAAACAATTATTGCCAGAGTTGGTGAGGGTATTGTCACAACTGTCGGCTCAGCCGAAGTTTATGAGGTCGTTCTTGAAAATCCTGACCTAATTTCAAAAACAGTTTTGAGCAAAGGACTTGATGTTGGAACAGCATATGAAATTCTCTCTATTGATATTGCTGACATTGATGTTGGAAACAACGTTGGTGCAAAACTTGCGATGGACGAAGCCGATGCTGAAAAAATTATGTCTCAAGCAAAAGCCGAAGAAAGAAGGGCAATGGCTGAGGCAAATGAACAAGAAATGAGAGCGAGAAAAGAAGAAATGAGAGCAATGTATATTGCTGCTGAAGCCGAGGTTCCAAAAGCGATGGCAAATGCAATAAAAGAAGGCAAGATTGGCGTTATGGATTACTATCGCATGCAAAATTTGATTTCTGACACCGCAATGAGAAATGCACTTGCTTCAACCGATTCCAAGAAGAAATCAGATTATTAAAATTTAACAAAAGGAGGAAATCAATATGGTTTTTGTCTATATGGGAATTGCCGTGGTTTTGATATTCCTCTTTTTTGTTGTTTTTTATAACAGAAAAAAAATATTTAAAAAACGAGAAAAACAAGTCAAAGCGAAAAAAGTTGATGTTGACCCCGACACATATGTTGACCCCGACAGAATTGAAGTCAATGATTTTTCAGACCCAATCGTCAAAGAATATGAAAATGTTGAACAAGTTTTAACCCCCGAGGAAGAGTTGCCAAAAGCATCTAATTTTGACGAACTTGATAACTTGGATTATCAGCATGATATGTTTGAAAGGGTGTCGGAATATTTTGATGACTCAAACATCGAGGACGAAGTTGCACCAGAAGGTCCTGACGGAACATTCCGTGACATTGTGCAACAAAGAATTTCAATCGGAAGTCATTCGCTTACAAACAAAAAACCATCAATTCATGGCGACGATGACGACGATTATGATGAAATGATTTCAGACTTTGACTTTGGAAAAGAAAACACATCTTTTGCAAAGAGGTTCGCCGAACTTCCACCAGATATGAAGGCGCTTATGATGTCAGATATCCTCAACAGAAAATATTAAAAGCATTCCGTCGGGAATGCTTTGTTTTTAGTTGCCAAGGACTTTGTTTTTGGTTAATATATTTGAAAAGGAGATTTTTATGCAAGACGAAAACATGGTTAAGGATATTATTGATTCCTACAAAAGTGACCTTGACAAGGTTGAAAAATATTTGGTTGGAGAATATGCCACAGTGAGGGCTGGAAGAGCAAATCCACACTTCTTGGACAAGGTTATGGTTGACTATTATGGAGTTCCAACACCAATTTATCAGATGGGCAACATTTCAGTCCCAGAAGCAAGAGTTTTGATGATTAATGTTTGGGACCAAAGCCAACTTCAAAATGTTTCAAAAGCGATTGCTCAAGCCGACCTTGGAATCATGCCAAGCGACGACGGAAAAGTTATTCGTTTGATTTTTCCAATGATGACAGAAGAAAAACGACGCGAAATTGTTCGTGATGTGAGAAAAATGTGCGAAGAATCAAAAGTGACAATGAGAAATCATAGACGCGATTGCCTTGATATGTTCAAAGACATGAAGAAAGACGGCGAACTTTCGGAGGACGAATATGCGACTCTTGAAAAAGATGTTCAAAAACTTATTGATGCTGCCATCGCACGCCTAGACAAAATTTGTCAAGATAAGGAAAATGAGGTCACACAAATTTGATTGATTCAAATGATTATATTTTGCTCCCAGTGGACGAAGTTGAGCATGAACTCAAGCATTTGGGCTACAAAGTGGAGATTATAAATAACAATTTTAATGTTGTTGGTGACAAAAAACTTGTCACCAATGTTGTTATATCAAAAGACATTGCCCGAATATACTATGGAGAATTTATTTTTGATTTGGAGGGCAAAAATGAAAGTTGATAATTTTGGCATACAACATATTGGTTTTATTCTTGACGGGAATGGTCGTTGGGCAAAAAAACGCGGCAAAGAAAGACTTTATGGACACAAGATGGGGGTTGAAGCAATCAGAAGGACTATTGATGCTTGCTTGAAATATCAAATTAAATATGTTTCTTTGTTTTGCTTTTCGACAGAAAATTGGAAAAGAGATAAAAAAGAAGTTGACGGAATTTTTGAACTGCTTGAAAATTTTATTGATGAACACACACAAGATTGTATAAACAAAAAAATTAAAGTTCAATTTCTTGGCGAGCGAGATAAATTTGGTGCATCGCTAAAAGAAAAAATGTCAAGAATTGAAAATGCAACGCAAAATTTTGACAATATCATAGTCAATATTTTGTTAAATTATGGCTCAAGAGATGAAATTGTTAGGGCAATTAACTTGATAATTCATGACAATATAGATAAAATTGATTATGATACACTAAAAAATTATCTTTGGACAAAAGATATGCCAGACCCAGACCTCATTGTGAGAACAAGCGGGGAAATGAGACTATCAAACTTCTTGCTTTTGCAAAGCGCTTATAGCGAACTATATTTTCCCAAAGTATATTGGCCAGGGTTCTCGGAACGATGGTTGAAAAAATGCTTGAAAGTGTATAGCAAAAGACATAGAAGGTTTGGCAAAGTATAGGAGAAAAAATGAAGAAACGACTGATATCAGCACTTGGAATGATTGCAATTTTGATTTTGATTTTTGTGTCAAAGATTTGGACACCATATGTTTTTGATGTTGGAATTGGAATTGTCATGATTCTTGCGGGATATGAAATGTCAAATATGTTGCTCAAAATGGGAATCTATAATTTTTCAGTTTTGGCAGGAATATTTCCAATCGTTTTATACACCGTTTGCATGGTTTTGATTCTGAAACAAGTTAACATAATCATTGTTTTTGCGAGCATGATAATATGTGTTGTTGGTGTTGCGCTGCTCACATATCTCGTTTCATTAATTTTCAAAAAATGGCTTGCGACAGACTTAAGAATTCGCGGACTTCAAATTTCTTATCCGAATTTTGCGTTAAGAAAATCAATTTATTCCATGACAACTTTCTTGTATCCAGCAATTTTACTTATGTTTTTGGTTTTTGTTAATCACTTGAATGATTTTGGTTATTTCTTGACCGGAATTGACAAGTTGTCCGGAGTTGATATTTCATTTATTGCACTCGTTGTTGCATTCCTCATTCCAATTATTTCAGACACTTTTGCAATGCTTTTTGGAATGCTGATGAAAGGTCCAAAACTTTGTCCAAAAACAAGTCCAAACAAAACAATTTCAGGTTTTGTGAGTGGTGTTGTTATGACGACTCTTGTCATGATTGCATTGTTCTTTGTTTTGACATCTTTTAATGACATCAGGACTGCATTTGAAGCGTGCGAAATTGGACTTGTTCATTTCGCTTTGATTGGCTTCTTTGGCGCAATAATTTCAACCGCTGGAGATTTGTTTGAATCTTTCCTAAAACGTCGAGCAATGGTAAAAGACAGCAGCAATTTGATTCCAGGGCACGGCGGGGTGCTTGATAGACTTGACAGCCACATATTTAACGCGCCATTTGTTTTCTTCTTTTTCTTTATATTATTAATTTAAAAAAATAGGGCATAAATTATAAGAATGATAAGTGGTTTTTCAATGCTTGGTGACAATATTTTAACTTCAGTGCTGTATATCGTTTTGGCAGTTCTGGTTCTTTTGTTGATGGTTCTTATTCATGAACTTGGACACTACACTGCTGGCAGAATTCTCAAATTCAAGATTGAAGAATTTTCTGTTGGTTTTGGCAAGGCGATTTTTTCAAAAACCAACAAGCGTGGAGAAAAAATTTCATTGCGTATTTTTCCGCTTGGTGGATATTGTGCTTTTAAAGGCGAGTCGGGTGAAGAAGGTGAATCTGACCCAGAAGCATTTGTCAATCAAAAGCCATGGAAGAGGATTATTGTCCTTTTTATGGGTGCATTTTTCAATTTCTTGTCTGCAATTTTGTTTTCATTTATCTTGCTCGTGTCGTTTGGCTATGACATCAAGGTTGTTGAAACAATGTCTCCAGATTCCATAAACACAAATCTTCAACAAGGCGACATAATTTGGGAAGTAAATGACCAAAAGGTGGATTTTGCTTTTTCTGGGACAATGCAAGATTTGGTTGCAAAGCACAAAAATGAAGAAGGCGTCACATTAACCATTGAAAGAAATGGCGAAATCCGAAAAGAGTATTGCAAATTTTATGATATAACAAATCCCGACGGCTCAACAACTCGCGCGATTGGAATTCAAACTGTTTCGACATATAGATATGGCTTTGGAAAGGCGCTTCTTCGAGCGGTTCCAATGGCGGTTGGATTTGCTTGGCTTGTTCTGAAAAGTTTGTGGATGTTAATAACTTTCCAAATCCCAATAACTGCTCTTGGCGGAACAATAACGACGATTTCGGTTATGGCTCAAGCAACTTCAACAAATTTTGCAAATTTGTTTATTTTTCTTCCGCTCATTGCGGCAAACCTTGCGATGTTCAATTTGTTGCCTTTTCCAGCACTTGATGGGGCGCATATTCTTTTTACGACAATTGAGTGGATACGAAAAAAGCCAATTAATAGAAAGGTTGAGAACATGATTCACAACATTGGCTTGGTCGTTTTGTTGGCATTTGTCGTGGTGGTCGATATTATTCATTTTGTGGTGTGATATGCAATATACAGAAGAATTAAAAAAACAATTCGGGGATAAATATGGTTTTTTGCAGGTCTATTCAGTTGTGTTTTCAAAAAGTGAGAACGCAACAACAATAACCTTTTTGTTTGATGAAAAAGTTCAAGAGATAACCGATGAGCAAAGGGAAGAATTGCAGCAATTTTTTGCTGAAAAACTCAATCTTTTTTCAACATTGAGATTGAAGTTCAAGAAGAGTTTTTTGGACGAGGATTTGATTGCCAAACAGACGCTAAAAATATTGCAAAGTGCTTTCAAATCAAGCATTGGAGAAATTTGCGAAAAAGATATTTCTGTTGTTAAAAATGATTTTATTCAAGTTGTCGTTTCAACAACCAAACTTGTCGCAACAAGTCTGGAAGACCGCGGGGCGGACAGGTTTCTGGAAAATGCTCTTTCAAAAGAATTTATAGCAAAATTCGACGTCAAAATCGTTGCAAACGAAAACAAAATCATTGACACAAGCATTTTGGACAAGAGAGAAAGAATTGCCTCTCAAATGTCTATGCATAAAGGCATTGTCACAAAGCGATATGAAGTCGGTGATGTTTTTATGTTTTTTGGACAAGATATCACGCCAAAACCAGAATATATCAAAAATGTAAATGAAGAAAAAATGAGTGTAATACTCTCGGGTGTCATATCAAATTTTCAGAAAAAGCACTACATAAAGAAACGCGAAAAAGCAAAAGGGGAGAATGCAAAACAAAGTGCATACTACACTTTCACTCTAACCGACACAAGTGGCAGAATAAACTGCACATATTTTTCTAGCATGACAAACGAAAAAAAGATGGACAAACTTTGTGACGACACAAGAATTATTATTGTTGGAGATGTGCAAAAGTTTAACAATAGCCATACGTGTTATATTCGCTCGCTTGGATTGTGCAATGAAAAATTGTCAGCCCAAAAGGATGTATGCGACGAAGAAGAAGCATCCAAAGAGCTTTCCGCGCTCGACTTTGAATATCTTCAAGAGGGTGAAGAACAACAACACAATTTTGTTCGTCCATATGTTGAAAAACACCAAGTGAATATTTTTGATAAAAAACCAACATATTCTTCTTATATCATGGACAACGAGTTTGTCATATACGACTTTGAAACGACAGGACTTGACACAAACACTTGTGAAATCATTGAAATTGGTGCAGTCAAAATTCGTGGCGGAGAGATTGTTGAAGTTTTTCAAACATTAATCAAGCCACAAGAAACAATTCCAGATATAATCACGCAAGTGACGAATATATCAAACGACATGGTTGCTTTTTCTCCGTCCATAAATATTGTCATGCCTGCGTTTTATGAATTTTGCAAAGGTTGTGTTTTGGGAGGATATAATAGCGCAAACTTTGATGACAAAATCCTCGCTGTGCAATCAAGAAAGTTGGGAATTGAATTTGACAATCCAACGACCGACGTCATTCTTCTTGCAAGGTCAAAAATGGCATCTTCAAACTACAAACTTTCAACCGTGGTTAAGAATTTGGGAATTGTGCTTATTGGAGCACACAGGGCACTCAATGACGCTCTTGCAACTGCCAAAGTTCTTCTCAAGTTAAACGAGCAAAAATAGTCTAAAAAGATTAAACCAGCATAGATTACTCTATGACGAGGTTTAATTTTTTTTCTGAACTAAAACAGAAACTTCAAGTCAGTGATTTGAGTCCGTTTTGTCAATTTGTTATGATTGACTTTTTTTCGCTGTATATTGAAGGCGTTGTTGACATTTTGTCGATATCTGAAACAGAGATTGACATCAGGGCAAAAAAGACCAAAATCAGAGTTAGCGGAGAAAACCTTGAAGTTGTCGAACTTGAAGACAGAACACTCTTAATCCGCGGAAAAATCTTTGGAGTCAACAAAATTTGAAAACGCATGAGTCAAGGATTGAAATAAAAGTTGTTGGGTTGAATCAACTCAAACTTTTGTCATATCTAAAAAGAAACGGAATTGAACTTTTTGACCTAAAATTGTTGTCTCATGAAGAGATGATTTTTAAAATCAAAAAAAATAAATTTAAATTATTAAAAAAAATATTTAAAAATAAAAATATTAATTATCAAATCCTTTCAAGAAGCGGGTTTGATAGAATTTTATTTTTTTGCATAAAAAATTATGGTGTATTTATTTCTCTATTAATTTTTATTATTTTTTTGATAATTTTGAACAATTTTTCGTTTATGGTGCAAATAAATGGTTGCACGACACTTGATGACGATGAAATTTCTTTTTTTGTCGGCGAAAAATTAAGACAAAAATCCTTTCATCGCAAGGATATTGACTGCCAAGAGATTGAAAAACAACTTCTCAACCAATATGACACCATAAGCTTTGTCAGCGCAATAAAACGCGGCTGTTATGTCGTCGTCGATATAAAAGAAAAACTCACAAATGTCGAGACTGACAATAATCTTTCCCAACTTTCAGCAAAGAGTTCGTGTCGTGGATATGTTTCAAAAATTGAAGTTTATCAAGGAACAGCAGCAGTGCGTGAAGGGGATTTTGTCAAAGAGGGAACAGAACTAATCTTGCCATATGTTTTGGATTCAAAAGGTGAAAAGGAATATGTTGTTCCGCACGGAAAAATTGAAATACTTTGTTATTTTGATAATGTCGTCACACATTCTGACCAAGTTGTTTGTTTTGAAAGGACAGGCAAAACATCAAAAGCATTCGTTTTGTCACTTTTTGGTCTCGAAATTTATCAACATAGTGAAGAAAATTCATTCGAAATGTTTGAGGAGGTGGAGAGTGAACGAGATTTGTCACACAACAACATTTTGCCATTCAAATATAAACAAAAAACAATTTTTGAGCTTAAAGAGGTTGTAAAAAATTTTGATTTTGAAATGGAGAAACAAAATTATATTGAAAAAGCAAAGCAAAATGTTTTCCAAGAACTCCCAGAAGGTGTTATAATAATTAACGAACGACAAAATATTTGTGATGTTGGACCGAATAAATTCGTGCAATATATTGTTGAGGGAAAAATCATAATGTCGTTTTAGGGAGTTGTATGAAAATCACATATAGTGGCAAAGTTTCTTTTTGCTTAAAACGAAAAATCAAATCTGTTTTGCAGTGTGCGTCCAAAGTTTTGGGTCAGCCAAAAAACTTGGCGGTCGAAATTTCTTTTGTTGACCCTGTTGAAATCAGAAGACTCAATCGGGAGAACAGAAACATTGATAAGTCAACAGATGTTTTGTCTTTTCCGATGTATGAAATCAAAATGGGCAAAAGCATTGACCTAAAAGAATATGAAAACGAACTTGAGAACAACAAGCTCATGATTGGCAGCATTGCAATTTGCGAGGCGATTGCAGCAAGTCAAGCGGTTGAATATGGGCACAGCAAGCAAAGAGAGATTTGTTTTTTGGCGCTGCATGGGTTTTTGCATCTTTTGGGTTATGATCACATTGAAAAAGATGATGAAGAACTCATGCAAAGCATTGCAGAACTTGTGCTCATAAGAAAAAAGTTGAAGAGAGGAAATAATGGTTAAATTTGGATATGTCTCACTCGTTGGTCGCCCAAACGCTGGGAAAAGCACTTTGCTGAATGCCCTTGTTGGACAAAAAGTTTCAATCATTTCTGCAAAACCGCAGACAACTCGAAACAACATTTTGGGAATTTGCAATGGCGACAACTATCAAATTGTTTTTGTTGACACACCTGGAATCCATGCTGCAAAAAATGGGCTGGACAAATATATGATGAAGTCAGTTCGCACAGCAACGAGCGATGTTGACATGATTGTTTATCTTTTGGACTCGACAAAGCCAACAAAAGACGAAGAGTTTGAATATATCAAAAATCTAAAAGAGAAGACGGACAAACTTGTTGTCGCAGTCAACAAGACTGACAAATCCGGTTTTGAAAAAGTGTATCCTCTTCTTGACAAACTTTCGCACCTTGGGGTGTGCGATGAAATTGTTCCAATTTCCGCACTTTCTGGCAACAATATTGACATTCTCAAAGACGTCATAATAAAAAACTTGCCTGAATATGAGGACGACAGTGTTTATCATTTTGACAAAGATGATTTCACTGATAGGTCAATAAAATTTTTGATTTCTGAAATTGTCCGTGAAAAAACCTTAATTCTTCTCGACAAGGAAATTCCTCACGGAATTGCTGTGGTTGTGTCACAATATGAAGACAAAGGCAAGTTGCTTGAAGTTGAGGTTGAAATTTATTGTGAAAGAGAATCGCACAAATCAATCATCATTGGCAAGCACGGAGAAATGTCAAAACAAATCGGCTCTCTTGCTCGCGAGGATATTGAAAAACTCGTCGGCAAAAAGGTTTTGCTCAAGATTTGGGTGAGGGTGAAAAAGGGCTGGAAAGATGTGCAGAATGCACTCAAAGATTTCGGCTATATTGAAAATGTTTAAAAACTCACGAAATTTGTTTGATTGTTTTTCATATAATAGAGTATACTAAAACTATAAAGGGAGGGGCTATGAAAAGAGATTTTAAATATGAAACTTCAAAGCTTTGTTGGTCCCTTTTTGAAAAAACCGGCGGTGTTGGATACTATCAACTTTTTAAGGAAATTGAGTTCGGAAAGAACTTGGATTTGGAGCAAGACCAAGGAAGGTAGAAGTGAGCGAGGATAAAGTTAGCGCCATTGTGCTTGGTTCGAGAGATTACAAAGAAAAGGACAAGCTTGTTGAACTTTTTACTCTTGAAGAAGGGCTCAAAACTGTTGTGCTAAAAGGTGTTAAAAATGCAAACGCAAAGTTTAAATTCGCCAAAGAACCATTTTGTTTTGGCGAATTTGTTTTGAGCGGTCAAAATCAAATTCAAGTTGTGACGAGTGCAAGCATGATTGAAAGTTTTTTTGATTTGACAAAAAACTATGACAGATTCATGGTCGGTTGCAAAATTTTGGGACTAATTCCCGTTTTCTTGGAAAAATATCAAACCAATTCTGATTTTTTCTTATTGTGCCTAAAAACATTGAAAGAACTCACTTATTCCAACACAGATGAACGCCTGATTATGTGCGCATTTCTCACAAAATCATTTGCTCAAATTGGTTATAAAATAAATGTCGTCAAATGTGCTTCGTGTGGGACGATATTTATGGGGCAAATATATCTCAATGCCGACACTTGCGAGGTTGTGTGTCAAAATTGCCGAACTTTTTTCAGTGTTCCAATTTCAGCCGCTTGTCACAATGCAATCAAGATTTTGACAAAGTGTGAAATTGATTCAATGAACACAATAAGCATCACTCAAGACGTGTTGGTTGATTTGTTGAAAATATATCAAATCATTTTGCAAAGCAGATTCTCTTATAAGCATTCGCTTTTAAATTAAAAAATTCTTTCAAAAGGGCTTCATTTTGTTGCCTTTTTTTTGATCATTTAATAAACTTACAAGGTTGATTTTAGACAAAGGAGAATTATATGTCAGCAAAAAAATATGTTTATTTGTTTAGCGAAGGAAATGCAAATATGCGCGAACTCCTTGGCGGAAAAGGTGCAAATCTTGCTGAAATGACAAAACTTGGACTTCCAGTTCCACAAGGTTTTACAATTTCAACAGAAGCCTGCACACAGTATTACGAAGATGGAAGACAAATCAATGACTCCATAAGAGCCGAAATTATGGAAAACATCTCAAAAATGGAAAAAATTACAGGGAAAAAATTCGGAGACAAAGAAAATCCATTGTTGGTTTCGGTCCGAAGTGGAGCACGTGCTTCAATGCCTGGTATGATGGACACAATCCTCAACCTTGGTCTCAATGAAGAAGTTGTTGAAACACTTTCAAAAAAGAGCGGAAATCCACGTTGGGCATGGGATTGTTATAGAAGATTTATTCAGATGTTCTCTGACGTTGTTATGGAAGTTGGAAAGAGTTATTTTGAAAAACTTATTGACCAACTCAAGCAAAAACGTGGCGTCACACAAGACATTGACCTCACAGCAGAAGATTTGAAAGAACTCGCAAACTCTTTTAAGGCCGAATACAAAAATCAAATCGGCAAAGATTTCCCAGATGACCCAAAAGTTCAACTTTTTGAAGCAATCAAAGCCGTATTCCGTTCATGGGATAATCCAAGAGCAAACATATATCGAATGGACCACGACATTCCATACTCTTGGGGCACAGCAGTAAACGTTCAAATGATGGCGTTTGGAAATATGGGTGAAACAAGCGGAACGGGCGTTGCGTTCACTCGTAATCCTGCAACAGGTGAAAAAGGACTCATGGGAGAGTTCTTGATGAATGCACAAGGTGAAGACGTTGTTGCAGGGGTAAGGACTCCAATG
>JBJFDC010000047.1:0-5660 GCA_051889215.1 Christensenellales bacterium | reverse complement strand
ATGCCGAAGTGCTGGAATGGTAGACGGAGCGGACTCAAAATCCGCCGAGGGCAACCTCATGGGGGTTCGAGTCCCCCCTTCGGCACCAAATAAAACTCAGTTGAACTCAAAAAGCGTGGTCTAACTGAGTTTTTTAATATATGAAAAAATAAGTTTAAGTGGGTAAGTTGATATGAAACTGATTTTGAATGGCGGTGGCTATGGTGAAAAAATTAAAGAGAGCTATGAAATATTTGCAAAAGAAATAAATGGAGGAAAAGTTTTATATATTCCGTTGGCATGGAATCGTGGAAACATGGAGAATTGTATAACTTGGTTTAAAGCAGAAATGTTGCCTTATGGAATTGTTGATATTGATGATTGTTTGAGACCTGAAGAAATTACGAGAGAAAAACTTGCAAAATATTCTGGAGTGTTTATTGGCGGCGGAAACACATATCAACTTTTGAAAAGTTTGAAAGACACATGTGCTTTTAATAACTTAAAAGAGTATATTGAAAACGATGGATTGATTATGGGAGGAAGCGCTGGTGCTTTAATTTTTGGAGAAAGTATTGACACCTGCCTAAAAGATGAATGTGTCATCAAATCTTGCAATGATGAAAATATTGTTGGGCTAAAAGATACAAAAGGATTTAATTGTATCAATGGATATAGCATTTTGCCTCACTATAAAAAACTGCCAGAGCAATATCAAGACACTCAAAAGAGGGTGGATAAATTACTAAAAAAAGGTTATAAGTTGATTTGTTTGCCAGAAGAAACAAGTTTGTGGATAAATGGAAGCGAAATACAAAGCATCGGGACAAAGCCAGCAGAAATTAAGCAACTCTGTGAAAAAAAGAATTAGAAATCAAATCATATATTTAAGAAAAACTATTGTATAATACTCCGTCCCCTTCTGCACCAGAAGACACCCTCCGGGGTGTTTTTTATGCCTACTGATATATATCAAGACAAAAAAGGACTTCAAATTTTTAGATATTATCCAAACAAACAATTAATAAAATCAAACGTTTTTAACAAACTAACAATATGGAAAAATTTTTGTTATATCTTTCAGCTTTTGTGCCAATGTATTTTTTGCTCGCAATCAAATTGGTGATTGACCTTGCATTTAAAAATCTTTCATTCAACGTCCTCAACTCAATGACATTGGGGCTTTTGGTTTTGCTGACCGGACTTGGAATTTTGGGAATTGTGCGTTCAATGAAAAAAGTTGAATGCAATGCGCAAGTCGTCCAAATCCAAAATGCCACAAATTGCACTGATGAACAATTTTTCAACTATTTTTCTCTGTTTGTCCTGTTCTCTCTCACCTATCAAATTGAGTTCGTCAGCATGTTTTGTGTGTTTGTGACAATCCTTGTTTTTATTGGGCTCGTCTATATTCGCAACAACCTTTTTAACATCAATCCCCTTCTCAACATTTTGGGATATTCCTACTATGAAATTACATTCATTTCACTCTCCGACAAAACGCCACAAAACGCCAAGGTCTTCTATAAAGGCAAGTTGTCGAATGGCGAGCACCGCATTTGCCCAAATCAAAAAATCAAAAACTTTATTATTGTGAAATAAATCACCAAAGCCGCATATCGCCAGTTTTTGTTGTAAAAGTTTCATCATTCATTTTCTCACAAAAAAGTGAGATAATAATCCTATTTTTGGTGTCAACATAAGCAAAAATTCGTCGTTTGCTATTGTTTGTCTTAACAAGCAAACCATTTTTTTTCAACAACTCAACGATTTCATCATAAATTTTTTCCAAACTCATAAAATTACATTATATGGACAATTTTAGGTCCAGTCAAGAAAAATGGACCCATTCGGGTATAAAATGTTTTATATGTTAGAAATATTTGGTGAAAGATTAAAAAGTTTACGCGAAGAAAGGGAGTTATCAAAAAGAGAACTCGCCAAACTTTTTCATGTTTCGCATTCAACAATAAATCGCTGGGAAAGCGGCTTGCAAGCGCCAAACATAATTTATCTTTATCAAATAGCGAAATTTTTTAATGTATCTGCCGATTATCTCATTGGCATTGAAGATTAATCTCAACATCTCGTGACAAGCAAATTGATTTTGATTTCACTAATCAATTTATTTTGATAGAAATCTCATAATTTTCATGCACTTTTTGCCATGAGGTGGATATTTTAATCCAATTTCAATTTTGCCTTTTTTTAATACACTCTTTTTATGACTGAAAATTTCAAATGACTGCTTTTGGTGATATGAGCCAATTCCGCTCTCACCAACTCCGCCAAAAGGAAGGTGTGGCGCAACAAGATGCATAATAACATCATTTATAGCACCGCCGCCAAATTGAAGTTTGTTTTCAATGATATTGATATTATCCTTGTTGTTTCCGAAATAATAAAATGCGAGGGGCTTTGGAAGTGTTGAGAGTTTTTTCTCAACTTCAGCAAAATCTTTGAATGTGAGAATTGGCATTATTGGGCCAAATATTTCTTGTTGCATAACTTCGTCTTCAAAAGTGACATTATCCAGAATTGTTGGTTCAACAAGTCTATTTTTGACAGCGCCACCAAAAACAAGTTTTTCTTTGTCTATGAGTTTTTTTAGTCTCTCGACATGCTTGTCGTTGATTATATGAGGAAATTCTTCACTCAACCCGCCGTCAGGATATAGTTGCTGTTTTATTTGGAGTTTTGCTTCATAAATGAATTTTTGTTTTATGTCTTCATGCACCCAAATATAATCTGGCGCAACACAAGTTTGCCCTGCATTGAGAAATTTGCCCCAAACAATCCGCTTTGCTGCAAGTTTTATGTCGGCATCAATATCAACAACACAAGGCGATTTTCCACCAAGTTCCAAAAGCACAGGCGTGAGGTTTGCGCTCGCTTTTTCCATGAGAACTTTTGCAACACTTTGACTGCCCGTGAAGAAAATAAAATCGAACTTCTGGTCAAAAAGTTGAGCATTTTGTTCACGCCCACCTTCAACAACAGCAACATAGTTTTGGTCGAACACCGAAAGGATTTTCTTGATAATATGACTTACATTTGCCGAATATGAACTCGGTTTTATAACAACAGTATTTCCCGCCGCAATCGCGCCAACCAGTGGCACAAGCGAGAGTTGCAAAGGATAATTCCATGGCGAAACAATGAGGACAACCCCCAAAGGATTTGACACAATTTTTCCGCGCGAGAAAAAATTTACAAGGCCAGTTCCCGCTCTTTTGGGACGCATAAGTTTTCTCAAGTTGTTTTTGAAGTATTTAATTTCGTTCTTAACACAAAAAAGTTCTGTTGAAAGAACATCAAACTCACATTTGTTAAAATCCTTTTTGAATGCGTCAAGAATGCCTTTGAGATTGTCTTGAATTGACTTTTCAAGTTTTGTCAGCATTTCTTTTCTGAATGCCAAACTTTGTGTTTTGTGGGTGTTAAAAAACGCCCTTTGATTTGCAACAATTTGATTTATTTCCATAGTGCCATTATATTAAATAAAAATCGGTTGTCAAAATGAATTTCAAAAAATAACTTGTAATATTTTGTATTATAATTTAATATGATTTTGAAAAGCGAGGTGTCATATGATTAGGGAAAAACAAGGCATCATTATTTGCGGGTTCGCCGGAATTGGAAAAACTTCAATTCGCGATGCTGTGCCATCATATCAAAAAATCAGTCTATATGACTTGTCTTCACACGCGTTTTTGAAAGACCCGGGTTGGGAGAAAAACTATGTTGAGTGTGCCAGTGCACTTGCAAAAAAATATGATTATGTTTTCACGAGCACTCATGATGTCGTGATAAACGAACTGATTCGCCGAAATGAAAAATTTTATATCGTCTATCCGTATCGCCATTGCAAGGACGAATATATTGAAAGATTCAAGAAGAGAGGCAATAGTGACGAATATATCAAGCGTTTTATGAATCGCTGGGATTTGTTTCTAAACAACATTGAAAATCTCATGCATGTCAACAAAATCGCTCTTCGCCGCGGACAATATTTATCTGACGTTTTGCTTCGAATAAAATAAATCAAAAAAAGAGACATATGAGTCTCTTTTTCTTTTTGTTTTATTTTGTCAAGAGCATGAGAATGTCGTTTTGGAAGATTGTTTTTTCAAGGTCTCCATTCCCTTTGAGAAAAATATTAAACTTGAGCATAACTCTCTTTAAAATTTCAAGATTATTAAATCTTCCATCGCGTTCAAGGATAAAAAATGAAATATCTCCTTCAATGTCAAAAAACATTCTCTCACCATCAAGCCAAACTTTGATTTGATTTTGGTCGATTGGCAAAACCTTTTCAATTTCTTCTCTTGGTGTCGAGCCATCAATATCCAAACAACACATTCTCAACAAATTTCTCAAATTTCCTTGAATATATTTTTCTTCTTCCATAACCCCTCCAAACATACAACACATTTTAACATTTTTCTATTTTTTGTCAATCTTTGATTTTTGATACTTTGTCAAAAATTTCAAATTTGTTTTGTCCTTGACGCTCTTGATTATTCCTTTAACAATTTTTTCAAGCTCGGAATTTCTTGAATAATCCGCTTCTGCAACAAAATTAACCTTGTCGTTGAGGAGCAAGCTTTTGATGTAGTCATGCATGGTTTTGGTTTTGTCATAAACGCAAATTGTGTTGCCGCCCGCTTTCATGATTGTTCTCATTGACGGAATGTCGGTTGAACTATCGCCAATATAAATGAAATTTTCGAATGGAACTGGGCGAATGTCATGGTCCATGATGTTGTTGACGCTATGGTCATTAACATCATAAATCCCCTTGTTGATGCGATATAAAAATTGAGTTTTGTTTGTATAGTTGATTGCAATCGCTGGCCAAATCGCACGACCCGAATCATCATAAGCATAGTAGCACGCATAAATTTGGTCAAAATATTTTGCAATGCTTGTGCCTTCAATAATCTCCTTTATGCCAGATGAAATTATGTAGTGCTTGACTTCAACGCCAAGTTTTTCTGCATAATTATTTATGCGTTCAAACCAAGTTTCAACCCCATCAAAAAACTCAATCGTCTTTCCAAACTCTTCAAGTTGGGCTTTGTGGTCAGCAATTTGATTTTGGTTCAAAACATCAATCATTGCCTTCATCATGGTCAAAATGTTGTCGCAACCATGTTTTTCTGTAAATTTTGCACATCTTTCCCAAAATTCTTCCGCACTCACTCCCGCCATTTTCATAAAATCATATTCTTGCATATTTTTTGTCGAGAGTGTTTTGTCAAAATCATAACATATTGCAATCTTTGGTTTTGCCATTTTACCTCCTGCATATTTATGCGAAATTGTGCATAAATATGTTTTCGCTTTTTCTTTCAATATATAGTATAACTTTTATTTGGCTTTGTGTCAATTCAAAGAATTGATGACAGAATGGCATTTTTTTTGTTTATTGGTTGTTATTCTTGATTTTTTTGTTTAAAATTTATCTAAAGACATTGAGGTGATTATGAGAACTGTTGTGATAACTGGCGCTAGCAGCGGAATTGGAAAAGAACTTTGTTCGCTTTTTGAAAACGACGGATTTGAAGTTATAAAAATTGCAAGGAGCATAAACAATCCCGAAAACAACCAATATTCTTGTGATGTATCCAACTTTGACCAAGTGCTTGAAACTTTTAAAAGAATTTCAGAAAAACATC
>JBJFDC010000046.1:0-5821 GCA_051889215.1 Christensenellales bacterium | reverse complement strand
TTTATTTTGCGCATTGAGGACACCGATCAAAAGAGATTTGTTGAGGGAGCAACAGAAGTTATTTATGAAACCTTGAGACAAACACACCTCACTCACGACGAAGGTCCGGACATCGGTGGTGAATTTGGACCCTATGTTCAAAGCGAACGAAAAGACCTATATAAAAAATATGCTGAAATGCTTGTCCAAAGTGGACACGCATATTATTGCTTTTGCACAAAAGATGAAGAAGAAAAAGAACGAGAAAAAGAAACTGAAGAACAAGGTTTTTCAACCGGATATAATCGCCATTGCAGAAATCTTTCAAAAGAAGAAATTGATGCAAATCTAAAAGCAGGAAAACCCTATGTTATTCGCCAAAAAATTCCACTTGACGGAACGACGACTTTCCACGACGAGGTGTTTGGCGATGTCACAGTTGAAAACTCAACCCTTGACGACCAAGTTCTGCTCAAAAGTGATGGAATGCCAACCTATAACTTTGCCAATGTTGTTGATGACCATTTGATGAACATAACTCATGTCATGCGCGGACGAGAATATATTGCTTCAACTCCAAAATATCAACTTCTCTATGAGGCGTTTGGCTGGGAACCACCAAAGACTGCTCACCTTTCAACAATCATGGGCAAAAACGCAGACGGAAGCATATCAAAACTTTCCAAACGTCATGGTTCGGTTAGTTTTGCAAAACTCATCGAAGAAGGATATCTCCCCGAGGCCATAACAAACTATATTGCCCTGCTCGGTTGGAGTCCAAAACAAGAAAGAGAATTTTTCACACTTGATGAACTTTGCGAACATTTCACTCTCGAAGGACTTGTCAAAACAAATGCAATTTTTGATTATGACAAGCTGGCTTGGATGAATGGTGAATATATCAAAAACCTGTCTCACGAAAAATTTGTTGAACTATCCCGTCCATATGCAAAAGACTTGCCAGATTTCATAAAGGACAAATGGGAATATGTTTCAACCCTCATTCAAACTCGAATAAACAAACTTTCGGAAATTTATGACAAACTGTCGTTCCTCGGTGATTTCAAAGACTTTGACCTTTCGCTTCTAATAAACAAAAAGAACAAAACAACACTTGAGGGCAGTTTTGAAACAATCTCTGAATGCCTACCAAGACTCGAGGGCATAACAAATTGGACAGTTGAGAACATAAACAATTCAATTTCCGAATATTCAGCACAAAAAGAGCAAAAAATCGGCTATGTGATGTGGCCACTGCGAATTGGCGTGACGGGCGAAGTCGTCACACCAGGCGGCACTGGCGAAATGATGTTCATCTTGGGAAAAGAAGAAACACTCCACCGCCTCAAAGCAACAAAACAAAGAATTGAAAAAGCAATCTAAACAGATTGCTTTTTATTTATATTCAATCAATCGAGTTTGTAGGTCGTGCCGTCTTTTGTGTCTATGAGTGTGATGCCTTTTTGCTTGAGTTCGTCGCGTATTGCATCGCTTTTTGCATAGTCTTTTTGAAGTTTGGCTTGTTTTCTTTCTTCAATTTTTGAAAGTATGAAATTCTCCAAATCTTTGTCAACTTCAACATTTTTTGATTTGTTTAACATTTTGTCGAATGAGAGTCCCAAAACCGTGTCAAATCGTTTTATTAGTTCAATTTTTGAGTTGTCGTTCATGTCACTTTTAAGCGTGTCAAAAACGCATGTGACAGCAAGTGAAGTGTTCAAATCATTTTCAAGTGCCGCCTTAAATTTGTTCTCAAATTGCTTGATTTTGTCCATTTCGAGAGGTTGGTCATTTGGGCATAACGAACCAATCTGCTTTTTGATGCTGTTATATGCTCCTTTTGCCGAGTCGAGTCCAGAATAAGAGAACATCAAAACTCTGCGATAATGTGATTGCAGGCAAAACAGACGATAAACCTCTGGTTCATATCCTTTCTGACGCAAACTATCAATAGTGATAAACTTACCCTTGCTTTTGCTCATTTTGCCGTCAGCAAGGTTGAGATGCTGAACATGGAACCAATGCGAACACCACTTATGCCCCAAGAAACTTTCGGATTGAGCAATTTCATTGGTGTGGTGAGGAAATTTGTTGTCAACACCACCACAATGCAAGTCAAGATATTCCCCCAAATATTTATAACTTATCCCAGAGCACTCAATGTGCCAACCAGGATATCCCTCTCCCCAAGGGCTTTGCCATTTGAGAGCATGGTTTTCAAATTTGGATTTTGTGAACCAAAGTGCAAAATCTTGTGGATTCTTCTTTCCCTCGTCACCTGTGACACTCTCACGCGCACCGACCATGAGGTCGTCTGTGTTTTGATTTGAAAGGACATAATATTCTTTTAGTTTTGACACATCAAAATAAACATTTCCGCCAGACTGATATGCATATCCTCGTTCGAGCAAACGCTCAATCATTTGGATATATGTGTCAATGCAACTCGTTGCTGGAATAACAATATCTGGCCATTTGATGTTCAGTGCATCGCAATCACGCCTAAATGCCTCGGTGTAGAACTTGGCAATTTCCATAACAGTTTTATGCTCACGCTCTGCACCTTTGAGCATTTTGTCCTCGCCGTCATCACCATCTCCCGACAGATGTCCAACATCAGTGATATTCATCGCGCGTGTGACATGAAAGCCAACAAAATTGAGTGCTTTTTCCAAAACATCTTCCATGATATATGAACGCAGGTTTCCAATATGAGCAAAATGATAAACAGTCGGCCCGCAAGTATACATTTTCACATCTTTTGGGTCGCGTGGCACAAATTCATCAATAGTTTTCGTTAATGTGTTATAAAGTTTCATAATTTTCCCTTTTGCCTTATATTATAAATGTATTAAGCACTCATGTCAAACACTTATAAATTTTTGCCCATTTTGTCTTTTATATGAAAATGCATAAAAAAACTTCAAACCAAAGTTTGAAGTTTTTGTTTTTGATTATCCACGAACTGCAAGTTTTACGCCAGGTCCCATGCTTGATGCGATTGTTGCATTTTTGATGTATTGACCTTTTGCTGCTGCTGGTTTTGCTTTGATAACTGCTTGCAAAATTGTGTTGAGGTTTTCAACAAGTTTTTCTTTTCCGAAACTTGCCTTGCCAATTCCAACATGAATGTTGTTTGTTTTGTCAAGTCTATATTCAACTTTACCAGCTTTGACATCGTTGATTGCTTTTTTGACGTCCATTGTGACTGTTCCGCTCTTTGGATTTGGCATCAAACCCTTTGGTCCAAGAATTTTTGCGATACGTCCAACAACACCCATCATATCTGGGGTTGTGATGCAAACGTCAAAGTCGAGCCAGTTTTGATTTTGGATTTTTGCAACGATTTCTTCAGCGCCAACATAGTCTGCACCTGCTTTTGTTGCCTCATCTGCTTTGTCGCCTTTTGCGATAACCAAAACTTTCACACTCTTTCCTGTTCCGTGAGGGAGAACAACAACGCCACGAACTTGTTGGTCTGCGTTTCTTCCGTCAACGCCGAGTTTGAGGTGAAGTTCGATTGATTCGTCGAATTTTGCTTTTGCTGTGTCGAGTGCAAGTTGAACACCATCTTCAACTGAATAGAGTTTTGATCTGTCAACAAGTTTTGCACATTCTGAATATCTTTTTCCTGTTTTCATATCTTGCTCCTTACTCTTCAACAACAACGCCCATTGAGCGAGCAGCACCCTTAACCATGCTCATTGCGGCTTCAAGTGAACCTGCATTGAGATCTGGCATTTTGAGTTTTGCGATTTCCTCAACCTTTGCTTTGCTGAGTGTTCCGACTTTTGTTTTGTTTGGTTTTGCTGAACCACTTTCAATTCCGATTGCTTTCTTAATAAGAACTGCAACTGGTGGAGTTTTGAGAATGAAGTCAAAACTTCTATCCTGATAGATTGTGATAACAACAGGGATAATGTATCCCGCTTGAGAAGCTGTCTTCTCATTGAATTCTTTGGTAAAACCAGCGATGTTGATTCCGTGAGGTCCAAGAGTTGATCCAACTGGTGGCCCAGGGGTGGCTTTACCAGCTTCGAGTTGCAATTTAACAACTGCTGAAACTTTTTTTGCTGCCATAAATTTCTCCTTTTTTAGTATCTTGGTGGTGTTTTTGTGAGTGCATACAGATTTACACCCTCCCACTGCTTGCGGTTGCCCGCAATATTTTTAGCCATTCGGCATAAAAACCATTATTCCGCGTCAAAAGTTCTGACTTGGCTGAAATCGAGGTCAACTGGCGTTTCTCTTCCGAACATCTCAACCATAACTTTTGCTCTTTGTGTGGTCTCGTCAACACTCATAACATAACCAATCATGCTGTTGAGTGGACCATCAACAACCTCAACTTTGTCGCCAACTGCAACAGAAGCAACAACTGTTGGTTTTTCAAGTCTCAATTTTCTGACTTCTTCTTCTGTGAGAGCCAAAGGTCTTCCTTTTGGTCCAACAAAGCCGGTTATTCCTCTTGTTCTTGTGACGTTGTGCCAAAGGTCATCGCCATAAATCATTTTAACAAGAAGATAGCAAGGCATAAGTTTTCTTTGAACCAAAACTTTTTTTCCTTTTTTCTCTTCAATCACATCTTCCATTGGAATGATGATGTCAAAAATTCTGTCTTGCAAATTATATTTTTCAACAACTGTTTCGAGGTTTTCTTTTGCGACATTTTCATAACCTGAAAACGTGTGAACAACATACCATTTTGCTTCTTCGTTCTTTTCCATACAAATGTTGTGCCGAAGCACTCCTCCCATAATTTTTTTCGTTGACCAACTATTTGATTAACAAACCAAACAAAAATTCCAAAAGTTTGTCGATGCCAAGAAGGACAACAGCAAAGATGAGAACGATTGAAATAACAACACCAGTTTGTTTCACAACTTTTCCAAACTTTGGCCAAGTCACTTTTTTGAGTTCAGAGTTTGTCTCTTTGAGTCTCTTTCCAGTTTTCTTGAAGATGTTGTCTTTCTTTTCTTTTTTCTTTGTGTTTTTCTTGTCTTTTTTGTCTTTTTGAGACTTGGTTTGTGGCATGGCAGGTGTGACAACCGGTTGGGTCGTCTCTTTTGCCTCTTCTATTGTTTCAACTTTTTCAATTTTGTTGTCAGCCATACACAACTCCTTTTTTTGTTATTTTGTTTCTTTGTGAAGTGTGTGTTTGTTGCAACGTGGGCAGTATTTGTTTATTTCAACACGTTCTGGATTGTTTTTCTTGTTTTTTGTTGTTGCATAGTTTCTTTCTTTGCACTCTGTGCATGCAACCAAAATATGAGTTCTGCTTGGATTTGCCATAATTTTATCTCCTAAAAAATAACACCCCTTTGCGAGATGCTATAATAATATAACATACGCCAAGAGGAGTGTCAACAACTTTTATTAAAAATATTAATCAAAATTTTGTTATTTTGTTTCTGCTGATTTTTTTAGATATTCCACAACCGAACGGGTGGCCGTCACGCGGGCTTGTTCATATTTTTGAGTGAGTTGAATGTTGCCTGGCTCATACACAACTTTGCGTGCAACAAGTTCATCAACCGAAAGTCCGAGCGCGTCAACCATGGCGTCGCACAAGAGTTTTCCGACTTCAAAGATATAGTTGTCGTCATAAATGTCATTTTTTGCAAGAACAAATTGAGCATTTTCAAACGACAAAATCTCATCATAACTTCTCGTAAAGAAAATTTTCAGTCTGTCAATCGTCAGCGGATTTCCGTTTGACCCCGACATAAATTGCCAATCCATGCTCATTGTGTAGTTCGCGGGAATAAAATCTCCAAGTCCAAGTTTATAAAGATATCCAAGATAGTCTTGGGCTGGAAGATAACCTTTTTTTGCAACATAA
>JBJFDC010000045.1:0-30254 GCA_051889215.1 Christensenellales bacterium | reverse complement strand
TGACAGCAAAAACGACAAGCGCATGGACAAAACAAGTGTCGCTCAAAAGATTTATAAAATTTCGACCAAGAAAAAATGCAAAGCAATGTATATAATCGGTTTCAAATACAAAGTCCTTCACTTTGTTTCAAGATTTGTTCCAACAAACACTTTGTATTGGGGAATTCACAAGTTATTTCTATAGGAGGACATATGAAAAAACTTCAGACTGGCGACAAAATTGCCGTTGTGTCACTCTCCTCGGGCGTTGCAGGAGAAAGTTTTGTCAAGCATGAGATTGACCTTGCAAAAAAGAGAATTGCGGACATGGGATACAAACTTGTGTTTATGGATAACGCCATGAAAGGTTTGGAATTTCTTGCCAATAATCCAAAAGCAAAAGCGGACGACCTTTTGCAAGCATTCGAAGACAAATCCATCAAAATGATAATTTGTGCGATTGGTGGAGACAATGCATATGAAATTTGCCCATATGTGTTTGAAAATCAAAAATTGATTGAGGCGATAAAGAACAATCCAAAAATCTTTTTGGGGTTTTCGGATTCAACAACAAATCACCTCATTTTCAACAAACTTGGGCTTAACACTTTTTATGGTCAATGCCTGCTTGTTGATGTTGCCGAACTCGACCAAAACATGCTGCAATATTCGGAAAAACATTTCAAAAATTTGTTGAATGGATATTGCGACAAAAATATCGAGCCGAGCGAAGTTTGGTATGAAGAGCGAAAAGATTTTTCTCCCGCCGCTCTCGGGACAAAGAGAGTGTGCCACAAGGAAACTCGGGGATATGTTGCAATCAACAAGCCCCAAAGCCCAGTTGAAGGCAAATTGTTCGGTGGTTGCATTGATGTGATTTATGACCTGCTTTCGGGTGCTCGTCACCCACTTGCAAAAAAATATTGTGACAAATATCAAATTTTTCCAAAAAATCCTGATTTTTATGAAAACAAAATCCTTTTTCTTGAAACCTCGGACTCAAAACCAACTCCGATTGAGTTTGAAAAAATGATTGATTCTCTTCTTGAACTCGGCATTCTTCAAGCATCTCGTGCCATTCTTTTTGGAAAACCACAAGACCAAGTTTATATTGACGAATATGAAAAAATTTTGCGAGAAAAAATAAAGGACACGCCAATTCTTTTCAATATGAATTTTGGACATGCCCTTCCTCACGCAATCTTGCCTTATGGTAAAACTGCAAAAATTGATTTCAACAAACTCACAGCCCAAATTTTGGATTAACCCTCTTGGCGTTTGTGATAGAACAAATATTGTTGTGCGACCCCGCTGAGGTCGCCAAATTTTTTTATCAACTCCTCTCGCATTTCATTTCTGTTGTCGGTGTCGCCAAACTTGTCATGAAAAATTTTGGCAATCCACGTGTCAACCGGAAAAACATCTTTTCGTGAAAATCCAAAAAGCAAAATGCAATCTGCAACTTTTGGACCAATGCCAGAAAGTGTAATCAAAAATTTACGCAAACTCTCGGTGTCCATTTGTTTTAATTCTTCAATATCAACACTTTTTAGTTGTCCCAAAAGTTTGACAAGTTGAGCCGCTCGATAGCCAAGCCCCGCACTCACAAAAAATTCAACGTCATATTTTGCTAGTTCCATGAGCGTTGGAAAAGCAAAATAATCGCCCATGTTTTTGCCCGCATGCTCTCGAATGTATTTTATTGAGTTTTTTATTCTTGGAATGTTGTTGTTCGCCGAAATCACAAAACTGACGAACATTTCAAATATGTCTTGTTTCAAAATTCTTATGCCATATCCATATTCCAAGGCATCTTTCAGTTCGTCAAAATCACGAAGTTTTTGCTTAAAATTGCAATAATTTTCGTCCAAATCGAAAAAATTTATGAAATAATCAACATCTTTTGTGAAAATTTGTGCAAATTCCTCGTTTTGAACGACCTCACAAACCTTGTCCGCGGAATAGACAAAAAAGTGATTTTCCCCGAGTTTTTCATATGAAAAAATTTGACCGCATTCCAAAATCTGCGTTATGTCAAATTCGCCCAAATCCAAAACTTTTATTTGATTTTTCTTCTTTTCGTATTTCATGGTTTTAG
This sequence comes from Christensenellales bacterium, assembly GCA_051889215.1. Classification (GTDB taxonomy): domain Bacteria; phylum Bacillota; class Clostridia; order Christensenellales; family UBA1242; genus UMGS1470. The sequence goes on along the minus strand of JBJFDC010000045.1, from coordinate 28,177 downwards.
GATATATCAAAAACCACTTCTCGTCAATTCTTATGTAAAAATATATTTATAAAAATACAATATTTATGTTGCATTTTTTTTTGCGGTGTGATATAAAAGAAAGTCATCATTGATAATTTGCACTCGTGACTTATTCTTTGTCGGTTGCCCGAGTGGGTTGACAAAGGAGCAATGACAGCACGAGGAAGTTTAAAAACAAGGAGGAAAAAATTATGCCAGTTATTTCAATGAAACAATTATTGGAGGCCGGTGTTCACTTCGGTCACCAAACAAGAAAATGGAATCCGCTCATGAAGAAATATATCTTCACAGCAAGAAACGACATCCATATTCTCAACTTGGAGCAAACATCAGACCTTATTGATGCCGCTTACAACTATGTTAGAGATGTTGCCGCAAGCGGAAAAACTGTTCTTTTCGTGGGAACAAAAAAACAAGCTCAAGAAGCAGTTAAAGAAGAAGCTGAACGCTGCGGAATGTTCTATGTGAACAATCGTTGGCTCGGCGGATGCTTGACAAACTTCAAGACAATCAAAACAAGAATCGAAAGACTCAACAAACTCAATCAAATGGAGAAAGTTGGCGAATTCAACTTGTTGCCAAAGAAAGAAGTTGCTCGCCTCAAACAAGAAAGAGACAAACTTGAAGCAAACCTTGGCGGAATCAAGGACATGAGAGAACTCCCAGGACTTATTTTTGTTGTTGACCCAACAAAAGAACACATTTGCGTCAAAGAAGCAAAAGCACTCGGAATTCCACTTGTTGGACTTGTTGACACAAACTGTGACCCAAGCAACATTGATTATGTTATTCCAGGCAACGACGATGCAATCCGTTCTGTAAAACTCATTGCAAGTGCAATCGCAGACGCAATCATCGAAGCTCGTGAAGGCGTTTCAATGAAAACTGTTGAAAATGAAGAAGGCGCAACAGACATGGCCACTGCCCTCACCGAAACTCCAGCAATGGAAGAACCAAAAGCTGAAGAAGAAGCAACTGAAGAAAAAAAACCAGCAAAAAAGCCAAGAGCAAAAAAAGTTGAAACACCAAAAGAAGGAGAATAATTATGTTTACAGCACAAGATATCGCAAAACTTAGAGCAATGACAGGTGCAGGAATGATGGACTGCAAAAAAGCGCTCACAGAATCAAATGGAGATATGGATGGCGCTGTTAAATTCCTCCGCGAAAAAGGAATGGCAGCAGCAGCAAAAAAAGCAGACAGAATTGCCGCTGAAGGTGTTGTTGGCTCATACATTCACATGGGCGGAAAAATTGGTGTTTTGGTTGAAGTTAACTGCGAAACAGATTTCGTTGCAAAATCAGACCAATTCCAACAACTCGTCAAAGACATTGCAATGCAAATTGCAGCAGCAAAACCTTTGTATGTAAATTCAAACGAAGTTCCTGCTGACGTTTTGGAAAGCGAAAAAGCAATTCTTCGCACACAAGCACTCAACGAAGGAAAACCTGCTCAAATCGTTGAAAAAATGGTTGAAGGAAGAATCAAAAAATATTATCAAGATTTCTGCCTCATGGATCAACCATTTGTTAAAAATCCAGACCTCACAATCGCAACACTCATAAACGAAGCAACACTCAAAATTGGAGAAAAAATCTCAATCAGAAGATTCACTCGTTATGAAATGGGCGAAGGACTTGAAAAAAGAGTTGACAATCTCGCTGAAGAAGTTGCAAAAATGTCAAAGTAATCAAATCTCAAAAAAACACGGAAAATTCCGTGTTTTTTCTTTTTGCAATTCATTGTTGAGCAAAAATGTTTTTTGAACATCAAATCAGTTTGCATAGATTTTTGTTTGCTGCGAACACTAAACTTGGAGGAAAATATGAAAGATGCTGATTTGAAACTTTTGAATGCGATTTATCAAAATGTAAAAATGGGAATTGCTTCAATGGAAGAACTGATGGAAATTTGCAAAAGCGAAGAACTCAAGGCCGAAATGAGCAGACAACTTTCTGACTATAATGTTCTTGCAAAAGAATGCGAAATGCTCGCAAAAGCCGAGGGGCTCGACATCAAGGACAACAACTGGTTTGACAAAACCATGTTATATTCTTCAATTAAAATGAAAACCTGTTTCAACAAGAGTGAAGAAAACATTGCCGAAATGCTGATTGTTGGAAGCACAATGGGCGTTATTGACGTCATAAAAATGAAAAACAAAACTTGCTGCGATAATAATGAAATTTTGGAAATCGCCCTCAAACTCGAGGATTTCCAAGAAAGAAACATTCAAAAACTAAAGCCATTCCTATGTTAAATATCAAAAAAGTTAAGGGAAAATCGCCTTAACTTTTTTTTGCAAATATTTTGCTATTGAAGCACTAATTTGTCTTGCGAGACGAAACCGAAACGGCATTGAGTGCAAAGTCAAATAGTCTCTCTCCAACACCACCAATTGAGATGGCATTGGTTTTTATTGTGTCATATTTGTTTCCATTTTTTGTGACATCGACAACACGATAAAAATATATGTTTGAAAGAGTCGCATACTCTTGTCCAGCCATCACCGGCTTGTCGAATCCAACCTCGACCAATGTGCCCAATTCTTCCTGAACATAGACCATGGAAGACAAAACTGATTCGTCCTCTGCCCTGTTTTCAACAAAGCCAAAATTTTTCATGCTTGCAATAAATGGTCGAGTTGTGACGAACATTCCCGAAAATCTGGAAACATTGACTGCAACTTGAGAATATGTCCTTATGTCAAAAACACTTCTCCTGAATTGTTCAAACAACGGATTTTCAATTGCGAACAAAACATCGTCAAATCTTTCGTCAAGGTCAAGTGAATGGACGATTGAAATTTTTGGATCGTCGAGCTCCAAGGTTTTTACGATATATTTCTTTTCGCCATCACTGACAACAAAAGCATTATATAGTCTGCCAAAATTATATTCTCCCCAAACAAGGTTTTTCGCAAGTTCTCCCAAAACATTTTTGGTCATGAATAATTTTTCAAACTTTTTTGGCGAGTATTCGCGTTTTGAAATAAAAGCATCAAAAAGGCGTTTTGTTTGTTCGCTTGCGCTTTGATCGGTGACAACATCTTCAACAAGTTCATCATAAACATCGGAAAGATTTTTGTTGTTTGCAATCGCATACATATTTGCATATGTGTCTTTGAGGTCTCCCAAAAGGTCTGGATTGTTTTGTCCCAATTCTTTTATCGCACCCAAAACTTGTTCGCGTTCACAATAAATCAGGCATTCTGCCAAATAGTTTGCCTCTTTTCTTCTGCCAGCACGGAACAGTTCGACCATTTTGTTTGCCATTGCGCTTGCTTTTTGTTCACTGCAAAGAAGAGAGCACATTCTGATTGCCCATTTTGCACACAGAATATCCGGCTTGTCTTCAATCTCCCCATATACTTTTTCTGCAAAATCACTCAAGCCCTGCATTTCAAAAATGTTTTCAAGGACTTTGAGTTTTTTGATGTTTTTGAGATTTTTTTCCTCCTTGAAAAGATAGATAACAAATGTAAATATTGAGTCGTCGCAAGAATATCCACTTTTGAGTTTGAGGTCAAATTTTGAGAACACAACTCCCAGTGCACGTTGTTGTGGTTCTTTTATTTTTCTTCTGACTGCATACAAAAATTGCTTTTCGGTCTTGATTGAAAGAGTGTCTGTGATGCCGAGAATTGAAGCCACTGTGCTTTTGACTTGTTCACTTTTATCACTCTCATATATTTGTTTGAGGCGAGTGACAATTTCGTTGTCTGGAAGAAATTTTGAATAAATGTTGATTAGGTCAACTTTTCTTTGATCGTCAGAAAAAATGAATTCTTTATCCAAATAGTTTATGACATCTTTTTTGTGTGTCTTAAAAATCACATCGCTCTTGTCTTTGTCAAAAGATGTCTTGTTTATGTAATCCTCAACCAAAAGGTTTAAGCCCTTGTTTGAATTGAAATTGCAAACCGCATCAATGAGTTCATATTTATATTCTTTTCCACAGCGAATATATTCATAAATCCACTGCTCATTTTGATTGAAGAATAGTTGAATGAATTCACTTGCCGGGTTAATCCATTGATAAAGTGGCGAACTCTCATTTGATGAAACAATTTTTGCAACAAATGGCAAATAGAGTTCCGAGTCAATTTTGCAGTTTTTGACAATTTCAATAAATCTATCGAAATATCTTTCTGAATATGAATAACTGCCCTTGACACTTTGATATTTGATTATTCCAATTTGATTTGTAAAAATCTTTTTAACAAACACAATTATTTGCTCATAGTTTTTCGAAACAAGCAAAATTTTTATAAAGTTGCCGACTGATGGCAGAAAATCACGAAGTTGAAAAAGCATTTCTGACATGTCTTCAATAATGTTTTGTTTGTTCGCAAGATCATCAAGTTCAGCAGCATACTCTTTTATTTTGTCCATATCAAGAGATGTGTCAACAAATGCTTCAATGTCGTCAAGCCCATTTGCCCCGTCTTTTATGAGGCAATTATATTTTTCTGCAATTTGGTCAATGTTTTTAAGAATAATCATAATTTGCTCCTGCGTTATATTTTATCAAAATATAAAAGACATGGCAACAAATTTCACTTTATATCCTCTTTTTTAATGTCTCACCATATTCAACAAATTTCACAATTTTCCCAAAAAACAACTGTTCAAAATAGCCAAGATGCATAATGTCTTGAACAAAGATTTTTGCAAATTGTTTTGCTTGTTCTTTGGGCAATTTCAAATAATCTCTGGAATAAAAAAATTGTGCTTCAAGGGGAAAATAATCACATGAGCAAATTGTTTTTGGTTCATATTCACAACCTGTATACTGCAAAGTGTTTACGCCACAATCACCCCAAAAAACAAAGTATATATAATGAATTTCAGGAGGAAGTGGGTCATCTTCCTCAATTCCCACAACCCACTCGCAAAACTCATCAAAAATTTTGTTGTATTTCTCCAAGTCGTTCATTTTAACACCTGTGAAACAACGATTGAAGTGACGACGAAACAAATTGCAAGTGCCAAAAAGAGCAGCGCCGTGTTGAACAAACGAAATTTGATTTTTGCAACTTTACTCGTCGCAATAATTTGTCGCGCCAAATCATAATCAAAACCATCTGGTTTATAGCTTTTGGGGAGCGAATAGTCAGTTTGGATTTTCTTGATATAGGTCTGTTCATCAAAACTTGAGACATCTTGAAAATATATCAAATTATTTGCATTCTCTGATTTTTTGAATGCGTGAAACCACCTGATTTTTCTTGAACTCATTGCAGAAAACGAACAAAAAAGAGAAGCGGCGCACGACACGATTGCGCACGATGCAAAAACTGCTCCCAGTCGCGTGTATAGAGAAAATTGAGTGGCGGCAAAAACAATAACCGCACTAGAAAGTGTGATTGAAATGTTGTGCTTGCTCTCTGCAAAATGAAGATTTTCCATGATTTGAGCAAGAATGTATTTGAGAATTTGTTTCATAAAATTATTATGCGCAAACTTTTAATATTTCTCCCAAATATTGATTCGGCGAAGATTTTAAAAACAAATTTCCAAGTTGAGTTTGAGTGAGAGTTTTGACTTTTCCGTCCGGCATAAGGACATACACAAGATTAAATTTATTTCTTTTGCAACGTCTTGCAATGTCAATAATTTTTGTGTCAAGCGTGACAGCAAAAGAGTTAACTCCGCTCACACTTTTTGGGGGCTTTGAAAAAACAGACAAAATATTGACTGAAAGATATTTCCCACCATCTTTTCCATCAACAATTCCAAAAATCAAAAATATTGCAGCGAATAGCAATGTGAAATTCGTTTTGAAAAACAATGAAATGATGAACAAAACAAACAAAACACAAGACAAAATATAGTTAAAAATAATCACTATTTTTGTGGCAGTTTTTCGCTTGAATTGGAGCGAAATTAATCCGCACAAAATCCGTCCTCCATCCAAAGGATAAGCGGGCAATAAATTAAATAGAAATAAAATTAAATTTGCAATCGCAAAAGAATATAAATAAGAATATGTCGCAGGAAAAATCCACCAAATTGCCAGTGTGAAAACAAGCAGTAATAGATTGCAAATTGGCCCCGCAAATGCAATTTTTATTTCGTCTTTTTCGGAGTAAATTTGGTCTTTGAGTTTGAGTCCTGCGCCATATGGCATGAGGACTATGGAATTCAACTTGTAGCCAAGTCGCTCGGAAACAATTGCGTGGGAATATTCGTGAATTAACACACAAATAAAATATTGAAAAAACTCAAAGAATTGTCCTTGAATAATCATGAAAATTGCAAAAATTATGAACAAATAATGTATTTTTATTTTCATGTTTTTGTCACCATAAATTCCAAGAAAAAATCGTGTTTGAAGCAACAAAAAATACGATGAAAATTGAGTATGAAATTGCAAAATATTTATAAAAAAATTTCTTGTCTAAATTTTGTGAAATTAAACAAGAATCAATTTTCTCTTCAACAGTTTTTATCGGCTTCTCATCATATGCTTTCACATTGTAGTATATGGTGACAAAGTCTCATTCATGCAATTGGAAGTGTGCCAATAAACTTTGCCCTTTTTGCTCGAGCATACATATTTAGATGAATGCCTTCAACATCGACATCAATGTCGCACTCAACCCCCAATTCGTCGAGTTCAAGATATTGAGAAAGCACATTTTTTATGTCACTTTCAATCAGACCTTTGAGTTTGATTGGGTCTTGCCTTTTGTCAAATGTGAGAATTTTTTTCACCCTGTTTGCGCTGTCCATCATCTCTCCTAAATAATCTTTTTTAGACCTCGGCGAATAACCCCCGAGATTCCTCGATAACGATTTGTGCAGTCATAAATTTTTCGTGTTCCATTATGCAAATTTTCACAGAGCAATGAAAACGCACGCCCAGCGGGAGAACGCCCCACGAGTCCACCAAAATTGAGAAGCGTGCTGACAGCATCGTCTTCGGGAATAACCCCCAAAAGATTGACGCCGAGCATTTCAGAAATTTGATTTTCATCGAGCATGTTGCCTTCAAGTTGCATATCGCCTCGCATTCGATTTACGACAATATATTTTTCTTCCAAATTGAAGGTCGACAAAATTCCCAGAACCTTGTCCGCATCTCTTATGCTTGAAATATGCGGTGTGACAACAACAATCGCTTCATGCGCCGGATACACTGCTCTTGAAAAGCCCTCTTCAACCCCAGCCGGACAATCAATCAAAATGTAGTCAAATGAAACATCAAGCGCCTCGACAATGTCCTTGATGTTTTCCTTTGTTATTTTGCACGAATTGTATGTATGATTTGATGCCAAAATATATAGCGAAGGAAAACGCGGGTCTTGAACCAACGCTTGTTTAACTCGACATTTGTTTTTTACAACATCTGAAATATCATAGACGACATTATCTTCCAGTCCCATAACAACATCGAGATTGTTCAGTCCAATGTCAACGTCAATGATAACGACTCGAAAGCCATATTTTGCAAGAGTCGCACCAAGATTTGCGCACACTGTTGTTTTTCCAACCCCGCCCTTGCCACTCGTCAAGACAATTTTTCTTGCCATAAAAACTCCTTGAAACAAGTGTAAAATTTTATTAAAAAAAACAAAAGGAACAATTTGGTTTTTTTTGTTCCTTTTTTGCTATTTTTAACAAATTAAAACTCTTTTAGTATTTCTCCAAGTTGAGCGGTGTCTGAAAGGAGTTTGCCGCAGCCCAAAATTGAGCATATTTCAGGGTCTTCAATGATTTTGACAGGAAGTTTGAGTCTTTTTCTCATAAAGTCTTCAAGCCCGCTGATTTTGGAAACCCCTCCACAAAAGAATATTCCGCCGCGACTTATGTCAGAACAGACATCTGGCGAACACATATTTATTGTTGATTCAATTGAGTAGGCGATTTTTTCAAAACAATCAATAATGCCCTCTTTGACCACATCTGCAACAACAATAATTGGTTTTGGCGCTTGAGTTTTTGAATCGACACCCAAAACTTCAATGTTTTGAATATCTCTCTCATAAAGCGAGCCAATTTCTTCCTTGATTTGATTTGCCGCTTGTGGACTTATGAATGCTTGATAGTTTTCTTCGACTGCCGACATGATTTTTGCATCACAAATTTCTCCACCGATGCCTATTGTGCAACCCTTGAGGATTGTGTTCATATTAACTATTGCGATATCGGTTTTGCCATGCCCAATATCAACTATGAGATATGTTGTTGGAGTGTGAACAAATTTGCCACCACCAAGCGCACTTGTGATAACTCCTGGGACGAGTTTGACACTGGCAATTCCTGCTTTGTAGCACACTTTTGCATATGTTTCTTTTTGCTCGTCACTAAGAGCACAAGGCACACACACAACCGCATCAATAGTCTTTGGGAAAATGGATTTTGGTTTTATTTTTTGAAGAAAATGTTTGAGCAAGGTTGCAGCATATTCCTCACTTCTGATTTCACCTTGACTGATTGGCGAAAAAACAACAGTTTGGTCGCCTGTTTTCCCTTCCATTTCTTTTGCTTCATTGCCGAACGCTTTGATTTGCTCGCTGCCAAAAACTTTTGACAATGCAATGAGCGTTGGCTCGCAAAGAACAAGACCGCAATCTTTTTCGTATATTTTTGTTTGACTTGAACCCATATCAATCGCAATTTTTATTGAATTCATATTTTCTCCTTATGGCAAAACAATGGCACTTGTTTCCATTTTCACACCAGAGCGCTCAATGACAAATGTCACGCTTGCGCCTTTTCCAGCACGAAGACAGTTGTAATAAAAATCGTAAACACAGCCAATATCATAGGTTTTGGAATTATAACTCATTTGCAAAATTACATCGTTTTTGAGCAAGGCATATGAATTTATTGCACTATACGGATTTGTTTTTATCAAAACGCCTTCGCCCGAATATGCGCCACTGATATATTTGCTAAAAACCTTGTCTTGACAAGTGATTGCAGGAATTGGCTCAACATATTCTTTGTTGTTTTCATAGCTTTGAACAACGTCATTCAAAATTTTTATGACAGGATAAATTGGAACTGCGAAATTGATTTCAGCAACATAATTTTCGTTCTTATCCTCAACCATGCTGCAAGAATTTATTCCAACCACATATCCATTTGAATCAATGAGTGGACCGCCTGAATTTCCAGAGTTTATTGTCGCTTGATGTTGAATTAAACATTCATATATGCGTGTTGTTGTCACATCGCCATCTGCCGCTCCCACGCGGTTAAGTCCATTCACCCGACCAAAAGTTGTTGTGTTTTGAAGTGTCATTTCGATTGGTGTTCCAATCGCGATAACTTCTTCACCAATTTTTAGTTTGGCAGATTCTTCACAATCAAAGATTCTGTCTTTCATTTTTGCATAATTTATATCAGTGTATGAAGACTTTATTATTGCAAGATCAAGGTCGTCATTCGCCCAAAGAAGCTCACTTTTGTATCCTCTTTCTTGGTCTCCATTCAAAAATGTGTAAATTTCATAAATTGGATTGCTTTTGTGTTGGGCAATAACGTGATAGTTTGTGACAATATATCCGCCCGCATGAACACAAACTCCACTCCCCAATGAAAATGAGTCAGAATTTGTTTTGCTGACGACTTTGATTGACACAACAGCATCTTGATATGCTTGGGCAACAGTCGCGATATCTGCTCCTTCTTGAATCTCCACTTGACTGCCTTGAGCCATTGGAGAATAGAACCCGCCATTGAGATAGTATGCAATAAAAAACCCTCCGATGCAGCCAACCGCCAAACAGAAGACAACAATCATGACAGTTTTAAAAATTGAAGTTTGTCGCATTTACGCCTCCATGATTACATTTTATTTCATCAATTATATTTTGTCAAATAATCTTTCAAATTGCATAAAAAAGGACATACTCTTGTATGTCCTTCAGTTTTAGATTACTTCCAAATATTTTTTGAAAACCTTTTTGAAATCTGAACCAGTTTTCATGCCTTCAGAAATCTCGAATGTCGCATCACCTTCAACAACTGTTTTCATGATTACGCTATCTCCCAAGATATCACAAGAGATGTCTTTGACCACGCTTGATTTTGTTTTGTCGAGGGCGACGGCAAGTTTGATTATCGTTCCAAGTTTTCTAACGGCGTCGAGGTCCTCTTCTGTGACAATGTCTTTGTATTTGACCCAATCGGACAAATTGAAATTGTCAAGATTTTGACAAATTGAAGCAAATGCTGCAATCAAAATTTCTCTCTGGGAAACACCATTAACATTTGAATTTAGAATGACTTCAAAACTATTCTTTTCGCTGTTTTCAAATCTGATTCTCTTGCCACTGTCATAAAGCGATGCAGCGATGCGCAATGGTTTGACATAAAAACGATGAAGTTTGTGAATCACTTTGAGTTGTTTGAACAACATTATTGACAAATTATAGACTTGAGATGCGTTTGTCGTTTCTTGATCGCGGAATGCTCTGATGTTTTCGATTGAAAATCCCATCATGTCAGAAAGTGGCTTGTCATTTACTTCAGGAACAACATTGTTATAGATTAATCCCTCTTTTTTCCCATATGCAGAAAGCGTCATATTCTCAATGTGAATGTAGTCAAACAATGCTTTGGCAATCGCAAGTCCACAAAGGACAACATCAGCGCGTTCAGATGAAACACCTTTAAGTTTTTTTGTTTTGTCAACGTCCAAAGTCTTAACAAAACTATTCACCGCATAAAAACTATCTTTGCTCAAAATGTAGTTGTTTTCAATATCAAGTGAATATCTTGAAGTTTTTCTTGAAAGATATCCAATGCTCCTAAACATTGCGCCCGCTCCAATAAATTGAACTTCGGGGTCAACATTTGCAATAAATTCAACTTTTTTGAGTTGTTTTTCAACAAAACTTTCAACTTTTTCGCATTTTTCAGAAATGTTTTCAACTTTTTCAAATTCATCAGCAAGACTCAAAGCACCAAATGGCAAATTCACTTGATTGAGAATTGTTCTTCTGTTGTATTGAATGATGTTTGTTGAATTGTTTGCAATTTCAATTATTATTCCTTTTGGGATATCAACAGTGTTGACAACACCAGAATATGTTGCACGCATTTCTTCTTCAACCGAAAGCAAATTTATTGTGAATCCGCAAGAGTTATAAACTTCGTCCAAAAAACTGTTTTGATTTTTTGCATCGCGAACCAAACTTGTTGCAACACAAACAATCTTTGTGACTCCACGTCTGTCACAAATCTTCCTGAACATTTTCAAAATATCAATGCATTCAGAAATTGTTTTTGGCTTCAAAACGCCACTGGTCTGAATGTCTTTTCCAACACTAACTTGTTCTTCGAGTTCGTCAACGATGTCAAAATAACCGCCATCTTTCGTGTTTAGAAGAACCAAACGCAGAGCATTGTTTTCAAGATCAATTAAAGCTACCTTTTCCATATTTTCCTCAAAATTAATAATCAATTTTTATTGCTTCAACTGGACAAGTGTTCTCACAAGCGCCACATTTTACGCAAATTTTTGGATCAACAACAGGTTTTGAATCATCACCAAATTTAATCGCTTCGACTGGACAAACTGACACACATGCCCCGCAGCTGATACATTTATTCTTGTCAATCATAGTTTCACCTCTATCAGCAAGTATAATATCATAACAAGAAGAGTTTGTCCACTATTTTTTGTTTTTTATAAGCATAAAAAAGGTTATGAACTGCCAAACTGCAATGGCAATCAAAAAACAGCCAAAGACAATCCTGACAATGTTTCTGGGAATGTAATTTGTCAAGCTTGCGCCAACCACCGAAAATATCAGCCCGGGCAAAATTATCCATAGAATATTTTTTGTTCGTATGAAACCATTTTTTGAGTGAATAATTATTGCGACGATTGCCGACGGAATGAAAGCGAGCAGATTGATGCCCTGCGCAACAGTTTGAGGTATTCCCAAAAAAATTGTGAGTGCGGGAATCATGATTGTGCCGCCGCCAAGCCCCATTCCAGAAATTATGCCAGATATGAGACCAATGAGAATAAGCCACAAAACTACCATGGCAGCACCATTTTTATTCCTGCCGCAAGCATTATTATGGCAAAGGCAAGCATAATCCACTTTGACTTGATTTTTTTGAGAAAAACAGCCCCAACAATGCCCCCAAACAAAACACCAATCCCGCTCAATCCAAGACTGAACATGTCAACGTTGTTGTTGAGAAGATAAATAACGCTGCTGACAATGCTGAGCGGAAGCATGACAACAAGAGCGGTTGAATGCGCTTCTTTTGTCTTGAGAGCATATAGTTTTTGCAATATTGGAACGCAAAACATTCCTCCCCCGCCTCCCAAAAAGCCATTGACTAGCCCTATGAAAGCACCAGAAAGAATAATCCAAAGTTTTTGCAAACCAATCCTTTTTTTGTTCATGATATTATTATTGTTTTTTCAGTCCAAAATATTTGATTTTATTAAGATATTATTATATAATGGCAAAGTTAAATTTTAATTAAGGGTGATTTTATGAGACAACAAAAATACAAATTTACAAAAATAATCTTTCCGGTCATTTGCTTGCTGATTTTTGCTTGCATGCCAATTTGCCTTGCCTTGTCTTCAAAAACCGAAGGCGTCTATGCAGAAACATCTGACATCGTTGAGGTTTCAATATCAAACAAGGATTTTGACAGTTCCTCTTCAAGCGCACTCCAATCAAATCCAACGGGCTGGAACAAAATTGGACAATCCGAAAACATAAAAATGGGCATCATTTCGATTGACGAAACAGATTTTTCAAACAACAAAAACAATTTTGGTCTCGAAATTGGTCAAAATCCAGGACGCGGTGGCACAACGGCATCAGACAAACACATTTTGATGATTAATGCTCAAAAGAATTATGCAAAAGCAGGTTTTGAATCGAGTTCAACCACATCGCTTGACGCAAACTCTTTTTATGTTGTTGCAATCAACACAAAGACCACCGACTCCAGTTTTGCTTCAATCTATATTGATGGATTGGTTGACGAATATGATGCAACAAATTGCTTTTATGAAATCAATTTTCAACAATGGACAAAAAATTACTTTTTCATCAAAACTGGCGCAACAAAAAAAGATATAAAAATTCAAATGTATCTTGGCTCAAAAAACACACCTTCATCATCTGTTGTTTTCTTTGACGACATCGAATTCTTTAAAACATCAGAAAGTTTGTATCAAAACTTGTTAAATCAACAAATAACAGAAAATGCATCAAAACTTGATATCGCAAAAACATATCGTGAAATCAACCTTCAAAACGATTACGTCGACATAACTTCACAAATCAGCAATGCAAATTTCAACAACCCTGCAATTCCAGTTTTCTCACCTGTTGCTGATAGTTCTGCAAAATTCGTCGATGTGAGAGAAAACACAAAATACTCAAATCTTTCAGAAGACAATTCTTTTGCATTGACAATCAAAAATGAACAAAAATCATACTCCTGTTATGAACTCAAAGACATCGTTGTTCCAGCTTATGGTGTTTATGCTCTTTCAGTTGATGCAAAAATCATTGAATCAATTTCATCGTCAAACGCAACACTCAAACTTGTTGAGGACGAAGAAATCAAAGACGATTATCCTTCTTATGAACCAAAAACGGTTGAACTCACAATTTCATCAGCAGCAAACGCCGTAAAAAATGATTTTAATACCTACACATTCTTTGTTAAAGGAAACGGACTCAGAGAAACCAAATTCTCTCTTCAAGTTTCAATCGGAACAAAAGATTCAAAGGCAACTGGCGAAATCGCTCTTGACGACATCAAATTCTTCAGCATGACATCAAAAGACTTTGATGCTGCTGGCGGAAGTTTCCAAAAAACACTTGAACTCAATTTGTCATCTTCAACTCCTCTTGTTTCAAATGGACATTTCAACAACTATTCAGTTGAAACACCAGTTGAGTTTGATATGGGCAATCCAGTCTTTGCTTTCCCATATGGTGTCAAGAGTTGGACAAACGAGGTTGACCCAAATGTTGAAAAAGACGATGTTGCATTCGGAATTATAAACACAAAAACAAAATTCTATAATGAAACAGAAATTGGAATTGCAAACCCTCAAAATCCAAACTTTAATATTCTCGACCCAGATTCTCACGAAGAAAATGCAAATTCAAACAACATTCTCATGTTCAAGAATTTGGCTTCGACCTATCAATCGGCATCACTCTCCTCAATCTCACTTGACTCGTCTTCAATCTATGAACTCACATTTGACTGCAAGACAGAACTAAACGCTGGAGCATTGTCATTTTCAGTTCTTTCTGACAGCAAAGCAATTTCAAAATTCTCTCAAATCAACACAAATGGAGAATGGAAAAATTATAAGGTCGCAATCAGAACAAACGCTGCCTCAAATAGCATTGCAATCAAATTCGACTTTGGAACCAAAGAAGAAAACGCCATTGGATTTGGTTTTGTTGACAACGTTAGACTTGTCAAGAAAACAATGACAAATGAACAATTCTTGGCACTTCAAGACTCGGTTAATACAAAGATTGTTGATTTTGAAAAAGGCAACTGGAAAATTGTTTCTGACACTCAAAACATTTTTGGTGTTTGGGAACTGCTCACCTCTTCTTCTTCACTCTGTGACGGAGCATTCGCAGGAGTTATCAGCGCAAACGAAAATGCTTTTGGCGTCACTGGCGAAAACCAAGACAACAATATGCTCATTGTCTCAAACCCAGAAAAAGGAACTTCAAGCATAACCACAAAAAATGACTTCCATTTTGCAAGTGGAAAATATTATAAAATCACCATCAATGTCCTCACTCAGCGCGTGACTGCACTTGAGAGTGAGAATGACGAAGAATTGACATATGGTGCATCAATAAAACTCAGTGGATTTGATACGAGCATTGGCAACATTGTCACAAATGGCGAATTTGAAACTTTCACATTCCTTCTTAAAGCAACAGAAGACTCCGACCAAGGCCTCACACTCACACTTTCAAGTCCAACATCGTCAACACTTGGAACAGTGATTGTTGACAACCTCGTGGTCACAGAACTTGAACAGACTGAATACGATGAGGCAGTTGAACTAAAAAATTCAAAAAATCAAACAAAAGTGGCCGTTGTTTCAAATCAAACTCAAGAAGAAACAACTGACCAAACAACAGAAACGCAAGATTCAAACAAACTTTCAAACAAAGAAATTTGGCTTCTCGTTCCTTCAATAATTTTTGGTGTCGCCATCATTTTTGCAATTCTCGCTTTCACACTCCGACACATAAAAATCAAGAAATTTGAAAAAACAACGCAAGCAACCTATAATCGCAAGTCTTCTCTTGACCGCGAAAAAGCAAAAATTGAAGCAAAGAAAAATATTGACAAACAAATCGCAGAACAAGTTGAACTTCAAAAAATTGTTGAAAACGAACTTTCAAGACTTGAAGAGAATTATCAAAAAGATTTGCAAGAATTCCGCACAAAAGGCAATTCAAAAACCAGCAAGATGGAAAAAGAGTTCAAATCTTATATGAATGAAAAATCAAAACTTGATGCAACTTTGAATTCCATCAAAGAAAAAATCAAACAACTCGAAAATCCTGAACTTCTCGTGCTTGAAGAAAAGAAAATTTATCTCAAATATCAAAAAGAACAAGAAAGGGTTCAACGTCATATCAAGCGTGAAACCAAAAAACTCGAAAAAGCCAAAAAGAAACAAAAATAAACTTGATTCCTAACAAAAAAGAAGAGTCCATTGCGTCTCTTCTTTTTTATATTAGAGTGCGGCGTTTTCTTCGGTTTCGTTGTCTAGTGTTATTCTTCCAACCGAAACTTCATATGCAACTCTGTCCTCAACGCTTCCGTCTTCAAGTTTCTTTTGATACACCCTGCTCTGAATGCGCCCAACGAGACTCACTTTGTCGCCAACTTGCGCATCTTTTATGAACCTCGCATTTCGCCCCCAAGCAATGCAAGGAAGATAGTCCGATTTGTTATAGGCACGATTTACTGCAATCAACACATCGCAAATTTCGCGCTTGAATGGGGTCGTGCGATATATTGGACTTTTGCAAATAAATCCGTTGATTTCAATTATGTTTGTTGGCATGTCTTTTTGGGCTGTCGTCACTTCACGAACAAAAACTGTGAGCATGAGATGACTTTTTGTTTCATCACTTTTGTTATAACTTCGAAATTGCCCTTTGATTGAAATGACACTGCCAACTTTAATCAGATTTCCAGTCATAAGTTTTTCTGAAATGGTGATTGGAATGATGTCGATGTTTTGACTGAGTCTTTCAACCTCCAAATCAATTTCATAAAACGCCTCGCCGAATGTTTCATGACTAAATTTTGGTTCTGTTGCCACTTTCCCCGTCAAAAACACCCTGTTGTTATTCATTTGTTCATAATTCATATTTCCCTCCCTGGTTTCTCTATTTTGCGTTTTTTGTTTGCGTGCCGTCACGACGAATTGTGTAGTCAGACTTATAAATCAAGTTGCCAACACTCGTCACCTCATATCCCTTTTTGAGCAGTCTATCAAGCATGATTGGAAGGGCTTCGGTGATGTGGTCAGAATTGTTGTGACAAAGAATGATTGAACCATTTTTTACATTCGCAACAACCCGTTTGCAAATCTCGTCCGCTTTTATTCCTTTCCAATCAAGCGTGTCAACGTCCCATTGAATTGGAATGAGGTTCATATCCTCACAAACTTTCATTGCGGTGTTGTTATATGACCCAAAAGGAAATCTAAACACTTCAACTTTTTTGTTGGTGATTCCCTCAATGGTCTTTATTGACCCCTCAAGCTCTTGCCTCATTTGTTCTTCGCTGAGTTTTGCAAAATCTGGGTGAGAGTTTGAGTGACTTCCAATTTCAAATCCGTTTTCGTCAATCTTTTTGACTAGGTCGCCATGTTCCTCAGCCCAAAAACTAACCAAAAAGAATGTCGCACCAACTTTATATTCTTTGAGAATGCTCATAATCTTTTCAGTTTTGTCAGCACCCCAAGCCGCATCAAACGAGATTGCAACTTTTTTCTCTTCGGTTTCAACGCAATATACTGGAACTTTTTTGGCTGGATAGCCAAAATAGACTTGAGCCGCGTTGACTCCGTCAATGCTGATTGAGAGCAAGCAAGCAACAATGATGACGAAAATTGTGATTTTTATTGTCCTTGATTTAATCACTAGAAACGGCATGAAAACCTCACTTTTAATGTTATTTGAATTGTTTCAACAATCAAATGCTAAAAATAGACCTTTTTGTTTTGTTATGTCGAAAAATATTCAACTCTAATTTAATATATTGTTGAGATTTCCAAATATGACAAAACATTAATCATAAAACAAAAGCTCATCAAGAATTTTGATGAGCTTTTGTTGTTTAAATATTGCATAAATTTAATGTGAGATTATTGAATCTAACAATATTTCAAAAGTTTTGGTATTAACGAAATAATTATTTGGATGTTTTGCAAATATCTCTTTTGCATATTCATATTGCCTTTTGTTTTTTGATGTGGCAGTTTCAACAAGTTTATTTGAGTATAATCCGTCTAAATATGTTATGTAATGAGTTTTGTTGTTTGACTCCTCATTATTAATAAACGATAGAATTTCAACTACTTGTTTATCTTGCCCGCCCCCATTTTCTTTCATATTTTTATGCTCAATTATATAAAACTCATTATTAATTTTAGCAAAAATATCTGGCATTTTGTCTTGCTCAACCACCCTAAAATTATAGTCTATTTTATAGCGCGATAAATGTTCTTCAAATTCTCTTTTATCTCCCTTATCTGGCAAAAGGTAATATGAACAATTTGATAACTCACTTCTTAAAACATCTTTGTAATAAGGTATGTTTCTATCACTTAATTGCTTGGCAACCTTTTTTACTCCAAGATTACCTTTTCTCTTATGGGAGTAATTATCACTTAAGACCTGCAAAACTATATTTGAATATCCATGTGACTTGTAAATCATATGTCTTTCGTTGATATATTGTTCTAATATAAAATATAAAAATGATTTTTTTTCATTTGGTGACAACTTTGAATAAATGCCATATGAAGTGTTATGGACCATAAAATATTGAACAAAAGGAGAATAGTTCATATTTTTATAATTTAAACATTCGATAATATCTTGCAACAATTTATCAACTACATCATCTGAAGCAACTCTATTTTTTTCAACAACTAAATAATTATATGTATCTATAAGAACAATAAGTCTTTCATTTCTTTGCATTAGTTCATTTTTTTCTTCTTTTGATAGTGTGATGACCATTGCGTCTAAAAGATGGCTATAATATTCATCAAAAATTGGTTCTTTATTGTATGGCATCATATTAAATAATTCTAAGTTGTTCATATATTTTTTCTCCAGTGATTTTCAAATACGCAAGTTCCAATATTGCACGTGCAGTTGTATAATCCAACCTTCTTCGCCTTCTTCCATTTTTCATATTACCCTTAAACGGAGACAGCAAAACATCATCAGTCTCTTTTCTATAGGCAAACAAAATTTTATTTGCCTCGTTTATTAATGCTTGTTGTAGGTTGTCAGATATATCTATGTCAATAAGTGTTAGCAATCTAGAAGATGTCTTGATG
This sequence comes from Christensenellales bacterium, assembly GCA_051889215.1. Taxonomy (GTDB): domain Bacteria; phylum Bacillota; class Clostridia; order Christensenellales; family UBA1242; genus UMGS1470. The sequence goes on along the minus strand of JBJFDC010000045.1, from coordinate 9,574 downwards.
TTATCACCCCAATTATAATTTATTTTATTCTTATCATCAAAACGAATCATATCTTCTGGACTTGTTGTGTCCACGGCTCTAAGAGCCAACCAACCATTTTGACAGTTAAATTTTATTGAGATTTTTTTCATTGGTTTAATTTTGATGTTTAAAAAATACTCCAAGGTGTTCAAATATGTTTCGTTTTTGTAAACTTCCACCTCATTAAAATCTTTTTGTTCTCCATCAAAACAAAGAACGCAAACAGGAGCATCTGTATCAAGAAAAAGCGATTCTTCTAATATAGTAATAGAGTGGAGTAAATTTTTGTATTGAAAATTAGAATTGATAAATGTTTCAGGAACAATTGCCACAACTTTATCATTTGCTTTCAACATTTTTTCCAAAGCAATCAAATATAAATCGTCGTAAATTGAATTGCTAAAGTATTTCTCAACTTCATTAAAAACTTTTTTTCTTGACGCAGAGTAGTTTGAAAAATAAGGTGGATTTGTAATTATAATTGAATTAGAAACCTTGGGTATTTGGACCAAACTATCGTTTATCTCCCATCCCAAACTCGAATCAATATCTAATCCTTTTTTTTTGTAATTTTGAAATGGTTTGAAAATATCACCATTCCCAGCGAAAGGATCATAAATAATTTCTCGTCGTGCATTCTCAATGAAAGATTGAACTTGGGGTTTAAGCCAAGTATGCTCCACTGTATAATATTGTCCCTTAATTTTTTTTTCGTTCATTAATGCCATTATATCACATGAAAATAAATTTAGAAATTAAATTAAAAAATTTTCATAATTATGTTTATCTATTGTAGTTATATACTTCTTCAATCTTTTGTTTAACTTTTTGAGTGCCTTTGGTGTATCTGCCTTCAACCTCAATCGAACGAGTGGCGACAGACATAAGTCCACTTTGGGTGCGAACTGCAATAATTTTGTTTGTGTCATAGATTTGACCGAACAAAACCTCTTTTCCATTCTCGCCAAGAGCAATCGCACGAAGTCCTTTTCGGTTTCTTGGCAAGATATCAAATTCACTGCACAAAACTTTTTTGACAAACCCTTTGTTTGTCATGATGACAAGAACATTATCAGAATTAATTTGTGCGGCGTGGACAACCTCATCTTTTTGTTCCAAGCTCATTCCGATAACTCCAGTCGAAATTCTTCCTTGTGTTGGAATGTCTGTTTTTGACATGTTGAGAACCATGCCAGTTTTGGAAAGCATGATTATTGAGCCATCTTTTGTTTTTGTTTCAACCGACAAAACACGATCTCCTTCTTTGAGTTTTACAGCTTGATAACAGCCCTTGTTTATAACAATGTCCTCAAAGTTTGAAAGTTTGACCATTCCCATTTTGGTCATAAACAAAATTTGCAAATTGTCAGTGTTTTCAGGAATTTCAATTATTGATATGATTTTGTCATTATTATCAGCATTTGATTCAATATTTTTGATTGGAGTGCCTTTGTCGCGCCACTTGGCTTCAGGAATTTTGTTCACATCGGTTTTTATGCAGTTTCCATTTTCAGTAAACATCAAAACCCTTTTCTTGGACTTTGTTGCGACAAGGACAGTGTGAATGTCGTTTGCACAAGACGAGTCCGTGATTTCTTTTTGCGCCATAGAATAATTCTTTGCCGCAATATTCTTGACATTATTTGCCGCCGTCACGCCAATAAAAACATCTTTTTGATATGCGCTTTCGTCTTCAACTTTTAGTTGCTTGATTTCAAGAGATTTGATTATTTCACTTCTTCTTGGAACTGCATACTTGTTTTTGATTTCGAGGAGTTCTTTTTTGATTATTTCAAACTGCAATTTCTTTGAATTGAGGATTTCAGAAAGGCGTTTGATGAGTTCTTTGAGTTCTTTGAGTTCGAGTTCGAGTTTTTCGACTTCAAGGTTAACAAGACGTGCAAGTCTCATATCTAGAATTGCTTGCGCTTGGCGCTCGGAAAGCAAGAACCTATCTTTAAGTTTGGACTTGGCATCTGCAGTGGTTGACGATTTTTTGATTATCTTTATCACTTCATCAATGTTTTTTATCGCAATCAAAAGTCCCTCAACGATGTGTGCCCTGTCTTTTGTTGCATCATAATCAAACTTTGTTCTCTTATAGATGACTTCACGTTGATATTCAACATAATATGAAATGATGTCAAGAAGTCCCATGAGTTTTGGTTTTCCACCAGCGATTGCAAACATATTTATGCTGAATGAGGTCTGCAAGTTTGTTGATTTATAGAGATATTCCAAAACCTCTTTTGGATTTGCTTCTTTTTTGAGGCGAATAACAGCACGCATTCCTTCCCTGTCGCTTTCGTCTCGAATTTCCGAAATGTCGGCAAGAGGATTTTTCCCATCAGTTTTGAGTTCGGCAATCTTTTGCAATATTGCCGCTTTGTTTTGCTGATAAGGAATTTCGGTGAACACAAGTTCGCGCTTGTCACCTTTTGATTCAAGGTGGCATTTTGCTCGAATTATGAGTTTGCCTTTGCCTGTTCTATATGCATTGACAATGTCATCACCAGCAGTGATTTGAGCACCTGTTGGAAAATCTGGCGCTGGAATATATTTCATCATTTCGTCAAGTGAAATTTTGTTGTTGTCAATGTATGCCACAGTCCCATCAATAACCTCACCCAAATTGTGTGGCGGAATGTTGGTTGCAAGCCCAACTGCAATGCCATATGCTCCATTTACCAAAAGATTTGGAAAACGCCCTGGCAAAATATCCGGCTCTTTCAACGTGTCGTCAAAGTTAAGTCCCCAGCGAATTGTGTTTTTCTCAATATCGCGCAAAAGTTCCATTGCAAGAGGTTGGAGTTTTGCTTCGGTATATCTCATCGCCGCAGCGCCATCTCCGTCCACCGAACCAAAGTTTCCGTGCCCCCAAATGAGCGGTGCACTCATGGAAAAATCTTGTGACATTCTGACCATCGCATCATAAACAGAGCTGTCTCCGTGTGGGTGATATTTACCCATGCAATCTCCAACAATACGAGCTGATTTTCTGAATGGCTTGTCTGGCGTGACACCGAGTTCAAGCATGGAGTATAAAATCCTTCTTTGAACAGGTTTTAGTCCGTCCTCAACGCGAGGAAGTGCTCTATCCAAAACAACATGTTCGGTGTATGGAATCATTGAGTCATGCAAAACTTCATCGATGCTCTTTTCAAACATTCCGTCGGAACTACGAGGTGGCAAAGACATGACACTGCTTGTGTCTTTTTCTTGAGATTCTTCAACGATTTCTTCATTTTTAAATTCGTCGCTCATGTCTTTTTCCTCCTCTTTTTTGATTTTTGTTCTGGACTCGACTTTTTGATTTATTTGCTTTTGCATGTCTCTTTTTTGTTGTTCAAAATCATTGACCATATCTTTTTCTTTTTGTTCACGCTCCGCTTTTTGCTCACGAGACTCTTTGGGCGGCCTTTCTTTTGGCTTTGTTGATTCATGGTTTAATGCGTCTTCACTTTGTTTCAACCTTGCATCAAGGTCCAAAAGAAGTTGAGAAAAATCAATTTGTCCATCAATTTTTTGAGATGAAACACTTTGGCTATGTTCCTCTTCTCTTGGCATGGAAGAAAGAAGTTCATCATAGCGAACTTGCCCCGGCAAAACATTATTGGATTTGTGTTGATTTTCTTTTTCGTCCAATTATCTATCGACTTCCTTTATAAATGTGTCTTCACGATTGAAATTGCAATGTTCATTCAAATATTCTTTTCTTGCATCAATATCATCACCCATAAGCGTCGTCACCATTCTTTCCGCTTCTGCGACATCGTCAATGGTCACACGCAAAAGAGAACGCTTGCTTGGGTCCATGGTTGTGTCCCAAAGTTGTTCAGGATTCATTTCTCCGAGACCTTTGAAACGCTGGATTTGATATCCTTTCCCTGCTCTTTTTATTGCATCAGGAAGTTCAGCGTCAGAATAGACATATTCGGAATAATCTTTTTTATAAACGCGATAAAGTGGTGGCAATCCAATATAAACATGTCCATCAGTCACCAAACTCTTCATATAGCGGAAGAAGAATGTGAGAAGAATTGCACGAATGTGGAATCCGTCTTGGTCAGCATCGGAAAGAATGATAACCTTGTTATAACGAAGACTTGAGATGTCAAAATCCTCACCAATTCCAGTCTCCAATGCGCTTATTATTGTTCGCACCTCTTCGTTTGCAAGAACTTGGTCAAGTCTTTTCTTTTCTGCATTAAGAGGTTTGCCTCGAAGTGGCAAAATGGCTTGAAATGACCTGTCTCGGGCTTGCTTTGCACTTCCGCCAGCCGAATCACCCTCAACAATAAAAAGTTCTGTTGTGTCGTTTTTCCTTGTTGAGCATGCGGCGAGTTTTCCAACCAAGTTATAGTTGTCGATGCTATTCTTTTGACGAGTTATTTCTTTTGCTTTTCTTGCTGCTTCTCTTGTTTTTGCCGCACCCTTTGCTTTGTTTATGATGATTTCAGCAATTTTCAAATTCTCTTTTTTGTCAAAAAACTTCTGGAGTTCACTTGAAACCAAAGCATCAACTTCTGTCTTTGCTTCGGGATTGCCGAGTTTTGTTTTTGTTTGTCCCTCAAACTGAACATTTCTCATCTTGATTGAAAGCATAACCGTGATGCCCTCACGAAAATCTTCGCCCAAAAGATTTTGCTCTTTGTCTTTGAGAAATCCATTTTTCCTTGCAACATCGTTCAAAGTTTTTGTGAAAGCAGTCTTAAATCCTGTTTCATGCATTCCGCCTTCTGTTGTCGGAATGTTGTTTACATATGAAAAAGAGTTTTCGGTGTATGAATCAGTGTAGATGACCGCCGCTTCAAGTTTGATAACTTTGCTCTCACTTTCCATGAGGATTGGCTCTTTAAAAAGTGGAGTTTTGCCTTGAATCATATAGAGCGCAAAATCTTTGACACCACCCTCAAAATGAAAATCTTCAGCTTTGTTTTGGCGTTCATCAGTGAGCGAAATCATGACACCTTTGTTCAGATATGCCAGTTCTCTAAGTCTCTTTGCAATTGTTGCATAATCAAACACAACGGTTTCAAAAACTGAACTATCTGGCATGAATGTCACTTTTGTCCCAGAGTGAGTTGACACACCAATTTCTTTCAAAGGACATACCGGAATTCCACTATGCCATTTTCCGTTTTCATCTTTGAAACTTGAAAATTCCATGTAATACTTTTTCTTGTCTTTGTTGACCGTGACTTTAAGCCAACTCGAAAGCGCGTTTGTCACCGATGCACCAACGCCATGCAGTCCACCAGAATAACTATAATTTTCATTATTGAACTTTCCGCCAGCATGGAGTTGCGTAAAAACAACCTCAACACCAGACTTTTTTAGTGTTGGGTGAATATCAACTGGAATTCCACGACCATCATCTTCAACAGTCACAGAACCATCAGCATGGAGCGTTATTGAAATCCTTTTGCCGTATCCATTCGCGACCTCATCCATTGAGTTGTCGACAATTTCCCACAAGAGATGATGAAGTCCTTTCACACTCGTCGTTCCAATATACATTCCCGGACGAAGTCTAACTGCTTCAAGTCCTTCAAGAACAACGATGTCTTTTGATTTGTAATTTTCAGCCATACGTTCTCCAAATTATAATCAATTGTTTTTATTATATCATAACAAATCAAATTAAAACAAGATTTTGTCAAACTTTTTAAAAGAAAAAATCGTCAAACAAATTAAAAGAATAAAAACACTTCAAACCATCTAAAATTTTTTGTGTTGTATAAAAATTTATGTTATTGCATATTTATTCACGAAAATAAAATAATTAAGATATGCATACAATAACAATATGGAAAACAAAAAAGAAAAATCAATCGTCCTCACTGGTGGAGGAACCGCAGGGCACGTCATGCCAAACCTCGCGCTTGTCCCAGAACTAAAAAAGCATTTTGACAAGATATATTATTTGGGAACAAAGAGCGGAATTGAAAAAGACATTCTAAAAAAATATCCTGAAATTGAGTTTGTTGAAATTCCTGCAGTCAAGTTCAGACGAACATTTTCGCTTGAAATTTTTGCACTGCCTTTCAAACTTTTGAAAGCGATTGCACAAACAAAAAAAATATTAAAAAGAATTAATCCTAGTGTAATTTTCTCAAAAGGCGGTTATGTTGCGATTCCGGTTGCAATTTCAGGAAAAAAGTTGAAAATTCCTGTAATTAGCCATGAATCGGATATTTCCATGGGGCTTGCAAACAAAATCATATATCACTATGCAACAGTGATGTGCACAAGTTTTGAGACGACTGCAAAAAAGAGAAGAATGGTCTGCACGGGCTCACCCGTTCGTCCAGAAATAATGCACGGAGAAAAGTTCGCCACAAGAACCAAACTCGGGTTCGACTCGCGGAAAATGTTGTTGGTTTTTGGCGGTTCAATCGGTGCAATGGCAATCAACAAACTTGTTTGGAACAATATTGATGCACTAACAAAAAAATATAATGTCGCACATATCGTCGGAAAAGGAAACATAAACAAAAGCATAAATATACAAAACTACAAACAGTTTGAATTTGTTTCAAACATTCAAGATTTTTTTGCAATGAGCGATATTGCTGTTTGTCGAAGCGGAGCGAACACGCTTTTTGAGCTCATCGCCACTCGCCTGCCCGCGCTTCTTATTCCTCTTCCCAAACTTGAATCGCGCGGAGACCAGATTGACAATGCCAAATATTTTGTTGAAAAAGGATATTTCGTCCTTTTGGAACAAGAGCAAGCAACAAATCAAAAATTCCTTGATATGATTGACCTGACATACAACAAAAAAGACACACTCAAAAAGAATATGTCCAAGTTTAATAAAATATCAGCAAACCAAAAAATTGTTGACATAATTTTGCAAAACGTCAAAACATGACAAATTTTAATGCATCAACAAGTCCATATCCCTCTTCATTCCGATTGTATGATATTGGAAAGCAACTCGCCAAAAGTTTTTGTTTGACTTGAAATGGAGTGGCATGCGGATATTTCTGCAAAATCAGAGCGCAAAGTCCAGCAATCATTGGTGTGGCAACACTTGTTCCACTCATTTTTCCATACATCTTTTTGTCCCGTGTGCAAGAAGTTATTTCAATAGATGGGGCAATGACATCGGGTTTTAGTTTTGAAAATGCAGGTCCTCGAGAAGAAAATCTGGCAATTTTAAAATCTTTTTTATTGTAGCGTCCATCAAGAGTGCGTCCATCGTCAAGACCGCCCACAGTGATGATTTTTGTGCTGATTCCGGGCGATTTTATTGTTTGATATTCCGGTCCCGAGTTTCCCGCTGCGGCAACAACCACAATTCCTTTTGCAACAAGCATTTCAGCACCTTTTGCGATTGGGTCGTTAATCATCATTGGTTCACTCCCAAAACTCATGCACACGACTTTGATGTTGTAGTCCTTGTGGTGGTCATAGACCCATTGCATTGCCGACAAAATTGTCATCGCCCCACTCTCGCCATCACGTGCCAGCGCTTTGAGAGCAACAATATTCGAAGCAGGCGCAATCCCCGCATATCTTCCTCCACTTGCCAGTCCATTTCCGCTTCCAATCCCACACACAAAAGTTCCATGTCCATTGTCATCGTGCATGATTTGATTGTCGTCCACAAAGCTCTCAAAATGCAAGACTCTGTTCTTGCCAAACACAAAATCCATATGAGGTGATAGACCTGTGTCAATATAGCAAATTGTCACACCTTCTCCACGCCAACCCGCATTATGAATTTCGTCAACCCGCATAATCTTTCTCGACACATCAATCATTGCTTGAACACTTGCGGCGCGTGAAACATAGTCGACGATTTTGAGCGAGGATATTTTTGGCAATGAACTCGGTGCAACATTAATGCCAATCGCACCGATAAAAGGAAAAATGCTTATGCTATCAATCCCGAGCATTTTTTTGTTTTTTATAAAATAGTTTTTAAGACGGCGAGGATTGTTGGAATATATCAAACAATCAACATTTTCTTTGCTTGAAAGAGTGAACACACTTTCATATAGACTTGGATCAATTTTTTGCTTCATTTGAGTTCCTGCAAGATGGAATAAATTTGGCGCTTTTGCTCCTCACTCATATATGGACTCATCATATTAAAAGTGCATGATAGTTTTTCAAAATCAAATGTGCCAGCCATTTTTTGTTTTGCAACTTCTTTTATGAGTTCACTTTGAAGTTCTGTTTGTGACATATTTTTGTGTGAATCATAAAAATTTTGAAAATCTTTCGGCAACTCATTTTGAATTGCGTCACGCTTTTCTTTTGGTGTTTCATCAAACTGCATTTGCGCAAAATCTTTTAAATTTTTTGACATATTTACCCTCAAAACTAACTAGTTTAATATATGCGAGCATATATTTATTAGTGAAAGGAAATGTTATGAATTTATCAAAATTATTAAAAGGTTTTATGCAACCAAAATCTCAATCGCAAGAGCACACTCCACCGCCAGCACCACAAAACTATAATCTTTCTGAAAACTATTATCCAAAAGAGGCATTTGCGCCTTCAAAACAAACAAACTCTCCTCCCGCTTTTCAACAAGCGCCTCCCATTGCACCCGAGCCAACATTTCAAGGGCAAACACAAAACACAAGCGGAGGAGGACTTGATATCCAAAGCATTCTTCCACTTCTTGCAAGCATGAATGGAGGCGGCGGACTGAACATTGCAAATCTTCTCGGAGGAAACAAGTCGGATTCTCAATCTTCGAATCCACTCTCGCTTGTCTCTTCGATTCTGGGCAACAAAAAAGACGAAAAAAATTCCGTCGACCTAAATAAAAATTCTCAAAATGAAATTGAGAATTTTAAGAAAATATCCGATCTTAATGATTAAACATCTTTTTGTAAACTGCAACGAGATTTGCAAATATAATCGCGTTATCAAAATTTTTGAGGTTGAGTCCAGTGTGTTTTTTGACCTTATCAAGTCGATAGATCAAAGTGTTTCTGTGCATAAATCCATTTTTTGACGCTTGCGAAATGTTGAGGTTGTTATCAAAGAAAATTTTTATTGTGGACATGATTTCATCATCTTTCAAAATATTTTGTATGTTTTCATTTGAAAAAATCGTCAAAAATTGCATCTTTTGGCTTTCGAGAGCAAAGTCAACAATATTTTCAGTAGAAAATAATGCCTTGACATCGTCGCACAAACTTCCAAGTTCAATTTCGTCATTCGTTGTTTTGTTCATCAGCCCTCAACCTGCCCATTATTAAACTTTATAATTCTTGAACAAAGTCTGTTCGCAATCTCTTCGCTCGTTGTTGCAATCAAGCAAGTGACTCCAGTTTTAACAAACATATCATCAATCAAGTTGATGAGTTTTTCTTTTTCGTCGCTTTTGACTTGGTCAAAAACATTGTTGATGAGAATGACATCAAGTTTTCTGAAAGAAAGCCGAATGAGCGCAATCAAATATTTTTCAAACAGAGTGAGTTTTTTGACTTTCTCATCTTTATATTTTGCAAGGTCAAAAGAAATTAGTGCGTCATTAATCTTTTCTTCGATTTCATATTTTGTGAAACCCCTGTCTTTGAGG
>JBJFDC010000044.1:0-6387 GCA_051889215.1 Christensenellales bacterium | reverse complement strand
CCAAATGGCGATTGATGAAAGTCAAAAAATTTTGGGACTTTCCGCCAAAAAAATTGGGCTGTTGGGCTATCAAATCCACACTTATCAAAATCCAGACGAGCAATCAAAGTTGAATGACATTATAAAGTCTGGAAAAGCCCTATCAAATGGTTGCGAAGTGTGTTCAATAAATATGGATACAAAAACTGGCGCAATCTCATCATATTGCGGCACTGGCAATCTCAAACTTTCACAAATAAAGCGTCAGCCAGGTTCGGCGATAAAACCAGTTTTGGTTTATGCTCCCGCACTGGAAGAAAACAAAATTTTTCCTTGTTCAATCGTTGAGGACGCGCCGATAAACATCAGCGGATATTCTCCCAACAATGCATCAAAAACATATTTGGGCAATGTTTCGGTGCGCACTGCACTTAATAAGTCGCTCAACACTGTCGCTGTCAAAGTGTTGAGTTATGTCGGCATTGACGAAGCGAAGTATTATGCCAAAAAATGCGGAATTGAGTTTGACTCAAACGACAACAACTATGCTTTGGCGCTCGGCGGATTCAAATATGGAACAACTCTAAAAGAACTAACAAATTCTTATGTTCCGCTGGCAAATGAAGGAAAATTTGTAAATTCAACTTTTATAAAATATATCACTGATGACAAAGGAAAAATTGTTTATCACCATAGCCCTGTTTCAAGTTTTGTTTTTCGTGATGACACGGCATATTTGATGACTGATATGCTCAAAGGTTGTGTGAATTTTGGGACGAGCAAAAAACTCTCAACTCTTGGATTTGATATCGCCGGAAAGACTGGAACTGTTGGCACAAATGCAGGAAACACAGATGGATATAGCATTTCATACACTTCTGAAAAATTAACAGGTGTTTGGGTCGGAAGTCTTGACAACAAGCCGCATAAGGACCTCAGTGGCAGCAAACTTCCGACAACAATTTCAAGACAAATATACGAGAACATTTTTAACAAGCGGCCGAGAGATTTTTCTCGCCCGACATCGGTTGAAGAAGTTGAAATTGACCTTTTGGCACTAAAAGAAAATAATCTCATTCAAAAAGCAAACACGTTCACTCCAGAAAGATATAAAGTCAAAGAAATATTTTCAAAATTTAACCTTCCAACACAGGTGTCAGAAAACTTTGTAAAACTTGACGCCCCAAGCATTGAAACAATATCCAAAGATGGCAAAAAAATAATCACATTTGAGGCAAAAGATTACATTGAATATGAGCTTTTTAACGAAAAAGACGGAAAAGTTGATTTGGTTATGACTTGTTCAAACATCAGCGGACCGCAAGAATATGTTGTCAACTCAACAAAAGATAAATATCAGTCTTTTTATCTCGTGGCAAAAATAAAAAATTTTGCTGATAACGTTGAAGTTATCAGCAGCAAAAGCAATGTCATCAAATTTTGTTTTTCCCAAGATGAATCAAAACCAATAAGTAGCGACGACAAGTGGTATATCTAGTCTTCTCCGCCAACTTCCAAAAGATTTGTGTCTTGCATCTTTTCGCGAATTGATTTTTCAAGTTCGGCATAGACATCAGGATTTTTCTTGAGATAATCTTTTGCATTTTCTTTCCCCTGACCAATCTTTTCGTCTTTGTAGGAGAACCAAGAGCCAGTCTTTTGAATGAGGTCAAATGAAAGAGCCAAATCAAGCAAGCAGCCCTCTCTTGAAATTCCTTCGCCATAGACAATGTCAAATTCAGCAACTCTGAAAGGTGGAGCAAGTTTGTTTTTAACAACTTTGACTTTTGTTCTGTTTCCAATGATGTTTGTTCCATCTTTTATTGTGTCAACTTTTCTGACGTCAAGTCGAATGCTTGAATAGAATTTCAATGCTTTTCCGCCAGGTGTGACTTCAGGATTTCCAAACATAACTCCAACTTTTTCACGAAGTTGGTTGATAAATATAACAGAAGTTTTGCTCTTGTTTACAATGGCGGTGAGTTTTCTCAAAGCTTGGCTCATGAGCCGTGCTTGGAGTCCAACGTGGTTGTCGCCCATCTCCCCGTCAATTTCTGCTTTTGGAGTGAGTGCTGCAACTGAGTCAACAACAACAATATCAACTGCTCCAGTTCTGACCATTGTCTCGCAAATATCAAGCGCTTGTTCGCCGTTGTCGGGTTGAGAGACATAGAGTTCGGCACAGTTTACTCCAAGTTTTTGGGCATAAATTGGGTCGAGTGCGTGCTCTGCATCAATAAATGCTGCTGTTCCACCCATTTTTTGTGCTTCTGCCAAAATGTGCAATGAAACTGTTGTTTTTCCTGAAGATTCTGGGCCATAAATTTCAATTATTCTTCCCCTTGGAATTCCTCCAATTCCGAGTGCATAATCAAGAGTTAGGCAACCCGTTGGGATAACTTCAATAGGTTCAATTTTTCTTTCTCCCAGTTTCATGATTGCGCCTTTGCCAAATTGCTTTTCAATTTGCAAAATTGCGGCATCAAGAAGTTTTTTCTTATCGTCCATTTTTCACCTCAAATAAATTTAATATTATTATACAATTTTTTTATCAAAATGGAAATCATTTTGTCGTAGTTTTTTAATTAAATAAAATAAAGTTGCCTTTGTTGTGTTTTCAATCGCGACATTATATGGCGCACAAAATGTATTTTTGTAAACATGAATTGCGTTTTTGTCTCCAACGGCAACAAAAGATTGACATATTTGGTTTTCATATTTTCCAACAACCGCGCAAACAATGTCTGGGCTGGTTTCATTGATGATGTTTGACGAAATTTCAAAAGCAGTTTCAACACTGCTGTTCCCAAAATTTTTTATGGTTGATGACTTTGCTGAAATTCTTTCACAAATGTTGTTCGCATCTTTAAACACATATGTTGCTTTTATGTATTTTGAAAACTCTGGGTTTGAATTCATCAAAGAGTTAAAAACATTTCCATGTGTAATCGATTCGCCAAACGAGATTGACAAGTTTGAATTTGAAAGCAATTTGAACAAGGTTTGTTCCATTGAAATTGATTCTTCAGCATAGATATATTTTGTTAGACGCGAAAAAACTTTCCCAACATATTCGTTGAATGCAACCTGCTCGGATTTTGAACGAATAATAATTTCACAATCAAGATTTTCAGAGTAAACGTTTATTGAAATCTTATCCTTGTTTTTGATTAAATCTGACAGCACTTGCCTGATATTTTGTTCACTCAAACCAAAAGTTTTAAATGTTTGAGATTGCTTATAACTTGGTTGATTTTCCAAAACAAACGATAACATTTTGTCAAGATAAGTTTCAAGTTCTTGTTCGCCATTGGACATAATCAAGTATATGTCATTTTTCATGGACAACACAACACATTGTATGTCACTATAGATATTTCCAACAACATATGCTCCTTCTGGAACATATTGACATTGCTCGCTTTCCCTTGGCATTGGAATGTTTTTTGTCACATAACGATTTTGTATAACAGTTTTTGCGATGTTTGAAAGGATTTGATTAATCCCAAATTTTGAGCAAATTTTATTCAAAATTTGCGAATAGGAACTTTGTGATTCAACAAGATAAACAAACAAATTTTGCTTGCCTTCGAATTTGTTTGTATCGTCAAAATTTTCAGTTGTGTTGTTTGGAAGAATTTTTAGTTCGTCAATATGAAAGCCATTTGCAAACAATGATTTGCTCACATATTTCAAACTTCTGTCGTTGGATTTTCCAAGCAACAATCTGTCACTCAAACAATACACTCTTGCGTTCACTATTTAACCACCTTCCAATTTTTAATCAGATAATTAAGCATTGAAATAATGGTTAGCGCAACTGCAATTCCAAGCAGAACCCAGTTGACTATTTCAAAAACATAAAGAAATGTTGCATTAACCTCAAAATTTGCCCCATAGAAGAATGAGAGCAAGAATAATGCAGGAAGAGAAATGTCTTGGAATATTGTTTTTAGTTTGCCCCACTTGTCCGCAGCCATAACAAAGTTTTTTGTCGCAGCAATTTGTCTGAATGCACTTATTATTAGTTCCCTGCCAATGATTATTATTGCAGCCAAAACGCCATATGGCGCTGGTATTGTTCCGTCGCAGCAAACAAGAAGCAATGCTGATGACACGAGGAGTTTGTCGGCGATTGGATCAAGAAATTTGCCCAAATCTGTCACCAGGTTATATTTTCTTGCAATCATTCCATCCAAAAAATCTGTGCATGAAGCAATAATCAAAATCGCAAGTGCGATAATTTTGCTGTATGGAATAAATGATGATGCCAAATAGAAGAAAATCATGAGTGGAATCAAAATTATTCTTACCAATGTAATTTTGTTTGGTGTGTTCATATTAACTCTCCTTTGAATGTTCCATTTTCAAAACCAACAATCTTAACTTTATAGAAATTTCCTTCAACAAGGTCACTTGCCTCAATTATGGTGTCAAAATCCACTCCCACGCTGTTAAATTCGTCTCTTCCATAAAAGTGTCCGCAAACCTCGTCAAAGCCGTCAATAAGAATATTTTGGATTTGTCCAATCTTGTTTTGGGCAAGTTCCATAGAAATTTTTTGTTGCAATTTTTGAATATGTTTCAGTCGATATTTTTTTATAAATTCAGGAACCTGATTTTTCATAAACCCGGCGCTTGTCCTTTCTTCGCGTGAATATGCAAAAAATCCGACATTATCAAGTTTGTATTTTTTGATGAAGTTGCAAAGACGCCTAAATTGCAATCTTGTTTCGCCTGGATATCCAACAATAAACGTGCTTCTTATTGCGACCTTTCTTTTTAGAGAGCGAATTTTGTTGATTAGTTCAATGATTTGTTCACTGTTTGAGCGCCTGTTCATGCTTTTGAGAATTTTGTCATCAAAATGCTGAAAAGGGATATCAAGATAACCGCAAAGTTTGTGATTTGTTTCAATCATATGCAGGAGTTCATCACTAATCATTTCTGGATAGCAATAGTGAAGTCTTATTCTTTGAATGGATTTTATTTTTGATAGTTTTTCGATGAGTTCGCAAAGTTTTGGTTCGCCATATAAATCTGTTCCATAACGAGTTGTGTCTTGAGCAACAATAATTAGTTCTTTAACACCAAATTTTGCCAAGTTTTCTGCTTCTTGGAGCAAGTCTTCCATTGGTGTTGAGCGATATCTGCCGCGGATTCGAGGAATTGTGCAATATGAGCAACAATTATTGCAACCATCAGCAATTTTAAGAAACGCAAAGTGTGGACTGTTGGAAAGCACGCGAGATACATTTGCGCTCTTATTGATTTTTGGTGCAGTTTCGCCATAAAGCGAGCAAATGATTTTTTCAATCTCGTTATTTTGGACAAGCTTTACAATGGCATCAATCTCTGGAATTGCCTCGTGCAACTCCTCCATATATCTTTCTGCCAAACACCCCGAAACAACAATTTTTTCAAGATTATTTCCATCTTTTGCAGAGACAATTTCAAGAATGCTATCAACCGATTCTTTTCTTGCACTTGCAATAAAGGCGCAAGTGTTGACCAAAATGATGTTTGCTTCGCCCAAATCACTCACGAGTTCAAAACCTGCAGATTTAAGACGGAACATCATTTTTTCAAGGTCCACCCTGTTTTTGTCGCAACCAAGACTAATAAATCCAATCTTTTTTGTCATTTGCAAAATTAATCCTTTTTAAATTTTTGTTCCCATTCTTCCATTGTCATATAAACACTTCTTGGCTTGCTGCCATCAGATGGTGAAATATAACCTGCTGTTTCCATCTGGTCGACAATTCTTGATGCTCTTGGATATCCGATGAGAAGTTTTCTTTGAAGAATTGTGATTGATGCTTGTCCATTTTCTATCACGAGTTTGAGTGCTTGTGGCAAAAGTTCGTCAAAATCGTTTTCGCGCTTTCCGTCAACAAGTTCAGAAATGTTTGATTGTTTTGGTGCGGTTATGCTCATTTCAACGTTTGCATCAAAATCATAGTCGTTGTTGTCTTTTATGAATTCAACATAGTTATATACTTCAGTTCCTGTCATGAAACACCCTTGAATACGTTTTGGACATGGTGCGTCAGATGGGAGATAAAGCATATCACCTTTTCCCAAAAGCTTTTCTGCTCCTCCTTGGTCAAGGATTGTTTTTGAATCCGCAAAACTGGTGAGAGCAAAAGTAATTCTTGATGGGAAGTTTGCCTTGATAAGTCCTGTGATGACATCGACCGAAGGACGTTGCGTTGCAAGAACCATATGAATTCCCGCTGCTCTTGCTTTTTGAGCAAGTCTCAAAAGGTTTTCTTCAACTTCTTTTTTTGCCATAACCATAAGGTCAGCAAGCTCATCAACAATAATAACAAGATAAGGCATTTTTGGAGTTGCTTCAGACTTGACATCTTCGCAGTCGTTGTATTCGCCGATGTTTCTGCAACGTTT
>JBJFDC010000043.1:0-6551 GCA_051889215.1 Christensenellales bacterium | reverse complement strand
TAGCGCGGTGTTTGCCATAATCTCGCCGTCCGCTCGAAAAAGCAACATTCCCGCAAGTGCTGGGATAGCACCTTTGAGACAGTCGAAAAACAAAGTTAGCAGTCCTGTTCCAATGCCAAAAGTTCGAATCATGTTCATTGTTCCAGGATTCCCGCTGCCATGTTTTGTTATGTCATCTTTTTTTATGCGTGAAATAATTCTGGCAACGCTAATATTGCCAAGTGCATAAGATAGAACAATCAGAAGAACCCATTTTAAAACTGTCATTAATTATCCTTTTCGTCTTTTCCTTTCATAACAAGTTTAATCGGCGTGCCAGAAAAGTCAACTGATGTGCGAATTCTGTTCTCAAGATAGCGAATGTATGAAAAATGTGCAAGTTCTGGATCATTGCAAAAGAAAACAAAAGTTGGCGGATTTGTTGCGGCTTGAGTTGCATAGTTGATTTTTAGTTTCCTTCCATTTCTCAATGGTGGCTCGTTTGCCATGATTGCCTCTTGCAAAATTTGGTTTATGACGCCAGTCGAAATTCTATGACTTGCATGAGCATAAACTTCTTCGACCATTGGCATCACATCTCCCACGCGTTTTTTTGTTAACGCAGAAACAAACACGGGTTGATAGTAGTCCATGAATGCAAGTTTTTCATCGAGCATCTTCTTGTATTTGTTTATGGTTTTGTCATCTTTGTTTATTGTGTCCCATTTGTTCATAACAATAACACTTGGCTTGCCTTCTTCATGAACAAATCCGCAAATGCGAACATCTTGCTCACTCACCGGTTGCGAAGAGTCAATTACAACAAGGACAACATCAGCGCGCTTGATTGCCTCCATTGAGCGAATGACACTATAACTTTCAACAGTTCCATAATCAACACTTTTGCTCTTGCGCATTCCAGCGGTGTCAATAAGGATATAATCTTTTCCATCATATCGAAAAGGTGTGTCAATGGCATCGCGAGTTGTGCCCGCAACGTCGCTAACAATCACACGACTTTCGCCGATAAGTGCGTTTGTGAGAGAACTTTTGCCGGCGTTTGGACGTCCAACAATGGCAATCTTGATTGTTTTGCCCAACTCGTCTTCTTCAACTCTTGGCATATGTTCAACAATGGCATCAAGCACTTCACCCAGTCCTTTTGCTTGCTCGCATGAAATTGGATATGGCTCGCCAATCCCGAGTTCATAAAATTCATATGTGTTTTCGACCTCAAAACGGTCGAGTTTGTTCACAACCAACACACAAGGTTTGTTGCACTTGCGAAGATAATTGGCAACATCGTGGTCTTTTGCGCAAAGCCCCTCTTTCCCGTCAACCATAAACACAATCACATCTGCCAAATCAACAGCAATTTTGGCTTGACTCAATATGTCGGGATTAAAAACATCATCACTGCGAAAATCCATGCCGCCAGTGTCAACCACAGAAAAATTATATCCACACCATTCTGCCTCGCCATAAATTCTGTCGCGAGTCACTCCAGGTGTGTCTTCAACAATGCTTATTCTCTTGCCACAAATCTTATTAAAAAATGTGCTTTTCCCAACATTTGGACGACCAACAATGGCAACCAATGGTTTTCTCATATCTCCAATCCCTTTTTAACATTAGTATATATTAACACAAACGACATGACATTTACAATAAATTTTTCACAAGGCACAAAAATTTTTGTCGCAACCCAATGCAGTCAAATTTTCTTCACTTGGTTTTTTCACGAAAAAATCATTTATTGCAATGATTGCAATCAAGACAACATGTCGAGCATTTTTTCTTTTTTGTCTTGATAAATACGACAACAAACGAAACGATAATGAGCAGCACACAAACTGCTGTGATTATTTTCCATTTTGCAACTTTTGTGAAAACAAGGAAAATCGTGTGAAAAACAAAAGCAAAAACATACGCCGAAACAAACTGAATTGCCAAGGCACACCACATCCATTTTCTTCCAACCTCTTTTTTGAGCACAACCATTGATGAGATGCATGGACAATAAAGCAGACAAAACACCAAAAAAGAAAAGCATGATGCGGGCGTGAAATGAACGGGCGAAAGCGGATCCAGAAGAGTGCGAGAAAGCGTTTGACTTGTGACATCTTCACCATTTCCCACGCCATTGAATATGGCGATTGATGAAACAATGACTTCTTTTGCCACAACTCCCGCAAGAAGTGCGGACACAGCACCCCAATCACCAAACCCCAAAGGTTTGAATATTGGAGCCAAAATCATTCCAAGAGTTTCCAACATGCTTTTCCCTCCGTCGGTCGGAACATAATGGAAAGAAAACGAAAACGATTGCAAAAACCACACGATGATGTTGACAAAAAACAGCACTCCACCAACACGAGTTATGAACGAACCAAAATTTTTCCACACGAGTTTTAAAATTTTTTTGAAACGCGGAAAGCGATAGTTGGGAAATTCCAAAATGAATGACTGACGATTGCTTTTGAGCGGTTTGGCCTCAAGAATGAGTGCAACAAGGATTGAAACCACAATCCCTAGCAAATACAGAAAAAAAACAACAAAAATATTTGATGCGCCAAAAAACACCGAACCCAAAACGAGATATATTGGCAGTTTTGCTGAACAACTCATAAAAGGTGCTAAAAGTGCGGTCTTTATTTGCGAATTTTTGTCTTCCATGTTGCGTGCCGTGAGAATTGCCGTTGTTGAGCAGCCAAACCCCATTATTAGAGTGTAGGCACTTTTGCCAGACAAACCAAGTTTTGAAAAAATGTCGTCAAACAAAAACGCGACCCTTGACATATAACCCGTTTCTTCCAAAAGTGACAAAAACAAAAATAAGAGCACAATTTGAGGCAAAAACGAAAGCAGCGTTTCAAGTCCGCCAAGCACTCCAACAAGAGCAAACTCTTTGACCCATAATGGACAATCTGCGCATAGTTTTGTTAAAAGTTTTCCAAGCGATAAATCAACCAATCCGCAAACGCAATCTCCAAGCCACTGACCCAACGAAAAAAAGGTTAGATAAAAAACGCCAAACATAAGCGCCAAAAACAACACAACCCCACCAACTTTGTGTGTCGCAATTTTATCGAACCAGCCAAGACGTGTTTTGGGAATTGTTTTTGTGTATTTGCAATCATGCAATATTTGTTTTATCTTTTTATATCTGTTTTTCGCGACTTGTGAACAACTGAATTTTGGCTTGATTGATTCAATAATTTTATGTTTTTGCGGTGAAATTTGAAGTTTTTTTTCAATTTTGTCGTCATTTTCGCACAATTTTATCGCACACCAGGTTTTGTCAAGTCCGGCAAGTTCACATTCTGAAGATATATTTTGAGCAATTTCTTTTATGTTTAGTTCATCAAGATAATCAACTTTGAGTGAACTTTCTCTGTCTTGAATTTGATTGAGTAAATTCTTGCATTCTTTTTTTTGTGCGTTGCCAACAACAACTGGCACACCCAAAATTTGTGACAACTTCTTCACATCAAACGATGAATGACATGTTTTTGTGTTTGTGTCATTGACAAACAAAACAAACTTTCTTTTTGCTTCAACAAGTTGCAGGCACAAATACAAGTTTTTTTCCAGATTATTTATGTCGCATATATTTATGACAATGTCGTTTTTATTTTCAAGCAGCGAGTCAACTGTCACCTGTTCCTCAAAACTCAACGTCGTGAGTGAATATGTTCCGGGCAAGTCAGTCATCATAAATTCTTGTGAATTATATTTGAATTTTTTTGACTTTCCCTCAACAGTGACACCATGCCAATTCCCCACATGTTCATCACTTTTTGTTATCGTGTTAAAAAATGTTGTTTTCCCTGTGTTGGGGTTTCCAACGAGCAAGAGATTTATCATGCCTCCACCTTCTTGACAATAATTTTTGCGGCAAGTTCAGTGCGAAGCATCAGTTTTGTTCCCTCAAGAGAAATAAGCACGCTTTTTTTGAGCATGGATTTTTTATGCAAAATGACATGTGCCTCTGGGAAAAACCCCAAGTCACCAAGTCTTCTCATAATCACAGAACAATCATCTTCAATCATGTCAATGACATAATCCTGTTCTGTTTTGGCATCAACAAGAGACAAAAAAGAGTCCATACAATATTGTATGAACTCTCATTTTTTATAGAACATCACAAATTGTTAATGAATTTTTTGAAGTATTCAACATCTGCGAATTTGCGATAAACTGAAGCAAAGCGAACATATGCAACTTCATCAATTTCACGAAGTTTGTCCATAACAACCTCGCCGATTTCGCTTGATTTAACTTCGCCAGCAAGTTCATTTTTAAAATGATTTTCAACATCTTCGCAAAGATTGTCAATTTGCTGAATTGAAACAGGTCTTTTTTCGCATGCACGAATCACACCTTTTTTGACTTTTGAAATATCAAAAGGTTGACGACTTCCATCATTTTTGACAACCAAGAGCGGAGTTGTCTCAACTGTTTCATAAGTTGTGTATCTCTTTCCACATTTGAGACATTCACGACGACGTCGAATTGAATTTGATTCATCTGTTGCTCGAGAATCAACAACTTTACTTTCCGGATAACCACAATATATGCATTTCATAAATATAAATCTCCTGGCTATATTGTAGTATACACAAACTATTTTTGCAAGCGATTTTTATTTTTTGTTGCCTGAACTTTGAATGCTTGAAGCAGGCATTGGGGAAGAACAAACATTTGTTGTTGGATTGTTTGCGCCATAGAGCTCAACCAAAATGGTGTCGTCGCCAATTTTTCTTATTTGTGACAAAGGAATAAAAATTTCCGCCGAACTTTTAAACACATTCCAAAAATTTTTGTTTGCGGGAACAACAAAACCCAGGACAACACATGTTTGCATATTGAATATGATGTCTGTTATATGCCCCAGACATCTTCCGTCAACAATATTGACCACTTCTTTGCAGCGAATATCCAAAAAAGAAAAATCCAAGTTATCCCCTTGGATTTATATATGCTCATTATCTTCAAAATTTGACAAAAAAATCAAAATTTTATGTTTTTATGACATTTCTTTCTTGATGCTTGCAAGTGCATTTTTTTCAAGACGAGAGACTTGTGCTTGAGAAATCCCCACCTCTTCACTCACTTCGATTTGAGTTTTCCCGTCATAATAACGCATGAGCAAAATCTCTTTTTCGCGAGGACTGAGTCTGACGATTGCGCTCGACAAGGCGAATTTTTCAAGCATCGAGTCCGAATCAGTTTTGTAATCAGCAATTTGGTCCATCACACGCACTGTTTCACTCCCGTCGTGATAAACCGGCTCATTGAGTGACACGGCATCTGAAATCGCATCAAGCGCAATCATGACCGACTTTGGCGGAAGACCAAGTTCATTTGCGATATATTCAATGGACGGTTCGTCGTGATGCTTTTTTATCTCTCTTTCTTTGATTTGAAGAGCACGATATGCGATGTCTCGCATGCTTCTTGACACACGAACAACATTGTTGTCGCGAAGATATCGCCTGATTTCTCCAATAATCATTGGAACAGCATAAGTCGAAAAACGGACATTGAGCGATGTGTCAAAGTTGTCAATCGCCTTAATCAAGCCAACGCAACCAACCTGAAACATATCGTCCGCCTTGTCTTTTTTGCCGCCAAACCTTTGCACAACACTGAGCACCAATCTCATGTTTGCAACAACAAATTGGTCACGAGCATATTCGTCACCATTTTTGACTTTTTCCATAAGTTCAACAAGGTCAGCATTTTTAAGTTTTGGGAGCGTTGAAGTGTCAACACCGCAAATCTTAACTTTGTTTGCCATTTTTCACCTCATGACGATATTTTGCCCAAGTGAAAAATTTTATATACAAAAAAAATTTGCCTTGTTTTGTCGAAAAAAACCGCAATAAATTAAAAAATAATGTGCATTTCATTAATTTTTATTAAAATTAAAAAATTTACATGATACTAGTTAAATCCTTTTTCATTCTGCCAAGGATTTTCTTCTCTATCCTTGATATATAACTTTGGGATATCCCCAGCATTTCGGCAACTTCTTTTTGTGTTTTTTCTTCGTTGCCATCAAGCCCGAATCTCAACTTCATGATGTATTGTTCACGTGGGTTAAGTTTGTTCAAACAACCATAAAGAAGTTGTCTCTCAACCGAACTTTCGAGCCCGCCACTAACAACATCTGCTTCTTGAAAAAGGACGTCCGAAAGCAAAAGTTCGTTGCCATCTCCGTCAAAAGTCAGCGGCTCATCAATGCTCACCTCGCCTTTTTGTTTTGATATCTTTCTGATTTGCATCAAAATTTCGTTTTCGATACATCGACTTGCATATGTCGCGAGTTTGATGTTCTTGTTTTGGTTATAGGTGTTTATTGCTTTTATCAAACCAATCGCGCCAACAGATATCAAATCTTCCATATCAATGCCGCAACCATCAAAACGCTTGGCAATATACACGACAAGTCTCAAGTTGTGTTCAACAAGTTTTTCTTTTGCTTGTTGGTTGTTGTTTGACAACTCTTCAATGAGCATCAATTCCTCTTCTGGGTCAAGAGGAAGAGGCAACGCTTCATTGCCGCA
>JBJFDC010000042.1:0-33750 GCA_051889215.1 Christensenellales bacterium | reverse complement strand
ACAAAGGTACACCTTTTAGAACAAAAAAACCTCCGCCAAAAACAAGTGGGGCTTTTTTATTTTGATATAATCTTTAAGGGGTGATGTTATGAATTATGGTTATGTAAGGGTTTCAACAAGAGACCAAAACATTGACAGGCAAATGGCAGAAATGTATAAAAATGGTTTGAGTGACAACCAAATTTTTATTGACAAGCAAAGTGGCAAGGATTTTGATAGGACAAACTACCAGAAAATGAAATCCATTTTAAAATATGGCGACTTATTGATTATAAAAAGCATTGATAGACTTGGCAGAAACTACGACATGATTATTGAAGAATGGAAAGACATTGTGAATCATTTGAATGTTGATATTGTTGTTTTGGATATGCCTTTGCTTGACACAAGGACAGAAGGTAAAAATCTTGTAGGCAAATTCATTAGCGACATTGTTTTGCAAATATTATCTTTTGTTGCTGAAAATGAAAGAGAAAACATAAAAAAAAGACAAGCCGAAGGAATCCGGCTCGCCAAAGAAAAAGGAAAACATTTGGGACGCCCGAAGTATTCACTTCCTACAAATTTTTATGAAATTATCTCAGAATATAAAACAAAACATATTTCATTGTCTGAATCTTTACAAATTCTAAAGATGAATAAATCAACTTTTTATAAATATTTAAGGATTATTCATGAATGAGGAAAAGAGAACTTTTTGATTCTTATTTCTCATGTCATAATAACCAATAAGATATAAAAAACCACATGCAAAAGTATGTTTTTCATGGATTTAAAAAACTTTTCCATGAAATTATGACCAAATTTTGAAAAATTTGATAAAAGGGGTTGAAAATGATGTCGAAAAATGGTAAATTTTTTGAATATGAAAAAAGGTATCATATTGGCTGTTGTTCTGGTGTTTTTGATTGGTGGTGGGATTGGCATATATTTCACATTAAACAAGCGCGACAACAACAATATTGACACCGAATATGATACCAACCAAAATCAAATTGCACCCTATTCTGAAATTGAAGAACCATATGTTGTTGCGAAAGAAAAATTGGTTCTTTCAAATTGTGAAAACACTGCAAATGTCTGTGCAAAAGTATGCAATTTGAACGATTATGATTTGGAATACACTTCTCTCAATTCAAGCATTGCCGAAGTTGATTCTTTGGGTAATGTCAAAGCGCTTGGCGCTGGAGAAACAATCATAAAAAGTTTTGTGGCATATGACGACAAAGAATATTCTTACTCAACAAAAGTCGTTATTCTCCCAAATGAAATTGAAACAAACATTTCGCTCGTTGATGAAGAAGGTCAACCAGTCCTCTCTCCCCTGCTCGGCGAAAAATACACCCTGAAGATGGAAAGCAATGTGGACCTCGGATATTTTTCAGTCAGCATGCTTGCAACTGACTCGGTTGTGATTGACAACAAGGTTGTTTCAAACACAAATTGCACTTGCGAAATTTACTTTGAAACAAAAACGCAGCACACATTGAGATTTAAACTCGATCTAAAAGCGGACAACCTTGAAAAGACATATTTGTCCGACGAAATCATTTTTGACAACTCCGACAAAACTGATGACCAAGACGAAGAGATTGAACAAATAAATCAGAATGAAGACGAACCTGATAGTCCTCCCGACACTATGCAACCACAAAACGATGACCAGCCAATCGATGAGACAACGAATGAGGAAAATGATGACACCTCTGACAAAGATGTTGACGAAAACACGGACGAAACAAATGTTGAAAAAACAAATATTTTTACACTTTCAAGTTCAAGCAAGAACATTGACATCAGCGATTCAACAATTCGATTTTCGGATTTCGTGAGTGAAAAACTTGTTGCGATTTCTTTCACAATTCCAAACAGCGACAAAAAGTATAGCATCAAATTTGAGATTATTTCCGGAAACAATGTTGAAATCGAAATTGAGACTTCTTTGATTGGACTAAATATTCTATCCAAAGGAACAACAACTTTCCGCCTCTACGCCCAAGAAGACCAAAATATTTCTCAAATCTTCACTATCATTGTGGAATAAACGCAAAAATTATTTGAATCATATTAATGCAAAAGCATTGAAGGACACCGTTTTGAAGAGTTTTGTTTGACTTGTAAAAGTTGTTGGAATTTTGCAGGTTTAGTGTTATACTGCTCGTGAAAAATTAATGTTGTCACCTAGGCAAGTTGTTGACAACCACATATAACAAGGAGTATTTATGAAAATCGCAATATTTACTGATAGTTTTTTGCCGGGAGTTGGAGGAACTGAAAAAGCTGTTTTGGGATTGGCAAACGCACTCTCGGAAAATAATAAGGTTGTCGTCTGTGCACCATATAATTCACGAAAATATAAGGACGACTTTGGTTTTCAAGTCTTGAGGGCGAATAGCATAAAAATCACAAATAATGATTATTTCGCTTTTCCATTCACTTCGCACAAATTCAAGAAGGCACTCAATGAGTTCAACCCCGAAATCATTCATTGTCAATCTGTGTCTCCGATGGCGAGGTTTGCCATACATTATGCAAAAAAACACAATATCCCTGTTGTTATGACTGTGCACACAAAATTCAAAACAGCATTTGAAAGGAGCATAAAATCCAAAGTAATCGTCAATGCATTGATTAAAAATCTGGTAAAAAAGCTCAATAAAGTCAAACAAGTTTACACTGTCTCAAACGACATGATTGACGAATTAAAAAGCTATGGATATCACGGAGAAGTCAAGGTTATTCGAAATGGAGCAACTTTTAACAGAATAAACAATCTTGAAGATGTCAAAAAACTTGCAATCAAAAAATATAACCTTTCAGAAGAAGAAAACATCTTTCTCTATGTTGGACATATTGTCAAATTCAAAAATCTGGAATTTACAATCAATGCGCTAAAAATTTTGAAAGACCGAGGAATAAATTTCAAGATGCTGTTTGTTGGACACGGATTTGACGATGATTATTTCAAAAATCTTTGCAAAAAATTAGGACTTCACGAAAACGTGATTTTCACTGGGCAAATAACGGATAAAGATTTGTTGAGTTCGCTCTATGGCGCAGGAGAACTTTTTTTGTTCCCGTCAATATTTGACAACGATCCCCTAACCATTGTTGAAGCCGCCTTGCACCATGTGCCAGCAATCACAATCAAAAACACTGGAAGCAGTGAAAGAATCACAAACAATGTTTCGGGTTTTGTTGTTGAAAATAATGTTCAAGAATTTGCGAATAAAATTATGGAAGTGATTTCAGACAAACCACATCTCAAACAAATTGGTGACGAAGCAGAAAAAACAATTCCAAAAGACTGGGACACCACAGCCGAGGAATATCTGACAGAATATTGCAAAGTCTTAACAAAATAAATAAAAAATGCTTTTCGTTTTGAAAAGCATTTTGTTTTATATAAATAATTTTTATTCTTCATGTGTGAACACATAACACATCAAACAAAAGTGTTTGAAACAAAAAAGAGTCTAACATTTGTTAAACTCTTTTTGTTTTTAGTATTGAAGTTCAATAAGTCCAACATCTCCGTCTCTTCTGTTATAAACAATGTTGACTTTCCCCGACTCACGATTCAAGAATGCATAGAAATCATGGTCTGTTGCTTCAAGCATATATTTTGCATCTTCAACATCAAGTGGGTCAAGGTGAACCATTTTTTTCTTTGCAATATGTTTGTCTTCAAAAGTTGGAAGTTCTTGCAAAAATTCAAGAATTGGCTCTTCAATTTGCGTCTTGAAGCTTTGTCTCTTTTGGTTGGCACGAATGATTTGTTTTTCGACTTTTGGAAGTGCCATGTCAAGATTTTCAAACATATTTTCCCCTGTCACCTCACTGCGATAGAAACCATTTTTGTTTGTTATGCTGATTTCCATAATATAATTTTTCTTTTCTTGACGGCAAACGACTGTCGCTTTTGCATCATCTGGAAAATATCTTTCAAGTTTTTTTAGTTTTTTCTCAATCAAACTTTGAAGTCTTTTCCCGACATCATAATTTCTTTCAACAATTTCAATTTTCATAGTAAATTCCCCTCCTGAAATCATTTTATCAAATAAATGTTTTTTTTCAAAACAAATTTAATTAGAAACAAATTGAAGTTCATCATTTTTGCAATCAATCGTGATTTCGCCCTCGCTCTTGAGTTCGCCCATGAGAATTTTTTCGGCAATAAGGTCTTCAACATGTTGCTGAATAAAGCGTTTTAGAGGTCGAGCTCCATACTCACTGCTTCCTCCGCGGTCAACAATATATTCGAGCGCTTCATATGTGAGATTAAGTTTGAGTCCTTGTTTTTCCAAGCGTTTTGAGAGGTCGGAAATAAGAATGGTTGCAATCTTGAGCAAATCGTCACGCGTGAGATTGTGGAATACTGTAATCACATCAATGCGGTTCAAAAATTCTGGTTTGAATTTGCGTTTCAAGCAATCCATATATATTTTTCTTGTTTGCTCAAAAGTGAGTTGAGAGTGTTCTTGGTCGTCTTGACCAAAGCCAAGCGCTTTTGTTTGTGCCTTGACCTCTGCTGCTCCAACATTGCTTGTCATGATTATGATGGTGTTTCGGAAATTGATTGTCCTGCCCTGATTGTCCGTGAGGCGTCCGTCGTCCAAGATTTGAAGAAGAGTGTTAAACACATCTGGGTGTGCTTTTTCAATCTCGTCAAACAAAACAACCGAATATGGTTTGCGTCTAACCTGCTCGGTCAGTTGTCCCCCCTCGTCATATCCAACATATCCAGGAGGTGCACCAAACAATTTTGCAACCGAGTGTTGTTCCATATATTCACTCATATCAAGACGAATGATATTTTTTTCGTCATCAAACATGGCTTGTGCAATCGCTTTGCAAAGTTCTGTTTTTCCAACACCTGTTTGACCGAGGAACAAAAATGAACCAATCGGACGGCGGGAATCTTGAAGTCCAACACGGCTTCGTCTTATTGCATTTGCGACAGAGTTCACCGCTTCTTCCTGCCCAACAACACGTTTATGCAAAGTTTCTTCAAGATGCATGAGTTTTTGTTTTTCAGTCTCTGTGATTTTTGTGACTGGAATTCCTGTCCAAAGCGAAACGATATGAGCAATGTCGTTGCCGGTTATGCAATTCAAATTTTTGCTCGATTTTGCTTGTTGCTTTGAAAAGTCGTCAAGTTCATTCTCAAGCTTTATGATTTGTTGCTGGAAAAGTGCCGCTTTTTCATAGTTTCTTTGCATTGAAGCTTCGTCTCGATTTGCTGAAAGCTGTTTGATTTTTTCTTCTTTTTCGCGAATTGCAAGCGGCTTGGTCGAAAAGTTTAGTTTTGCACGCGAACTTGCTTGGTCGATTAGGTCAATCGCCTTGTCTGGCAAATTTCTGTCCGTGATATATCGGTCGGAAAGCGTCACCGCTTGTTCAATCGCGTCGTCCGTGATTGTCACTTTGTGAAATGCTTCAAACGAGTCGCGAAGACCTTTCAAAATCTCAATCGTCTGCTCAACTGTTGGCGGGTTGACGAGAACTGGCTGAAATCTTCTTTCAAGCGCCTTGTCTTTTTCGATGTATTTGCGATACTCCTCTGTTGTTGTTGCGCCGATTGTTTGAAGTTCGCCACGCGCAAGATATGGCTTGAGAATATCTGAAGGATTGACCTCACCTTTTTCTGCACCCGCTTGGGCAAGCGTATGAAGTTCATCAATAAAAACAATGATGTTTTTGTTTTGAATGATTGTGTTGATGGCATCTTTGAGTTTTTCTTCCATCGTTCCACGATATTTTGTTCCAGACATCAAAGAACCAATGTCGAGAGAAAATATGAGTTTGTCTTTTAGGAGTTCTGGAACATTCCCGCTCGTTATTGCAAGAGCGAGTCCCTCAACGACTGCGGTCTTTCCGACCCCCGCTTCGCCAATAAGAACAGGGTTGTTTTTTGTTTTTCGGCAAAGTATTTCAATCATGCGCTCAATTTCTTGTTCGCGGCCAATTATTGGGTCAATTTTTCCGTCTTTTGCTTTTTGAGTGAGGTCAACCCCCATCTCCAAAAGTTTTTCAGGCAAAGCACTTTTTTGAACATTTTGATTCTCAAGGTTTTCGCTCATATTTTCATCGTCATCTTCAAATGAACTTCTTCCTTGAATGAGACTTGCAACTTTGTTTCGAAGCATTGAAACATTAACGCCAAACACCCCAGCAATAATTTGCACAGCATATGAATCGGTCATTGACAGCATTGCATACAAAATATGCTCTGTTCCAATATAGTTGTGTCCAAGTCCAGTCGCGATGCTTCCGGCAATTTTTAGCACTTCTTTTGAGCGAGGTGTGAGTTCAACGCTGCTCTCAATCGGGCTCACTCCATCTTCTTCGGCAAATATTTCTTCAATCGACTTGGAATTTATTCCAAATTTGTTGAGGACATCGCGACTTGGCGAGTCTTTGATTTCAGAGAGCCCATAGAGCAAATGTTCTGTGCCCACTTGGTTTGAGCCATATTTGAGAGCAATTCGCCCTGCTTTTTTGATTGCTTTTAGTGCATTTTCAGAAAGATTTAAATTATAAAACACAACTCCCTCCTAAACACGTTGATTTTTTAATGCGCGGCAAAGATAGTCCGCACGGAATTTATCTCTCTTCTCTTCGCAAAGTTCTTCCCCAAACCGCTCCATGAGATTTGCAGGTTGCGAAGAGACTTCGATTTCTTCAAGTATGTTTTGATTTTCAAATTCAATAAGTCCCAAGGCATGTCCGAGTTTTAGGTCACTGATGAGTTTTGTGAACTCGCTTTGAGTCATGATGTATGAATTTGACAAAATCCCATAAGCGCGATATGTCGCGTCTTTGATTTGGTCTTTTTTTGTTTGAAACAAAACTTCTCTCGCTTCATTTTCCATTTCACAAACTTTTATAACGGCATTCTTGACATTCTTTATGATATCCATTTCGCTCTGCCCAAGAGTTGTTTGATTGGAAATTTGATAGAGATAACCTTCCGCTTCGCTCCCTTCCCCCAAAAAACCACGGACGGCAAAGCCAAGTTTTGAAAATGTTTGAATGATATCCTTGATTGCCCCCGTCTTTGTGAGTGCCGGCAAAAACATCATGCAAGATGCTCTCATGCCAGTCCCAAGATTGCTCGGGCATGCTGTCAAAAAACCAAACTCTTCTGAATACGCAATGTCACAGCACTCCAAAATCCGCTCATCAACTTCTTGAATTTTTCTGAATGCCTCGTCCAGTCGAAAGCCCTTGAGAATGCATTGCTCACGAATGTGGTCCTCTTCGTTTATCATAATTACAATTTCTTCATTTTTGTCGATGCAAAATCCAGAAATATCCTTGTTTTCAATGAGTTCACGACTAATCAAGTGTCTTTCCAAAAATTTCAAAGTTTGGTTGTTATCCATGTTTTTGAGTCTGTTAAACACAAAATTATTCCCAACTGACACACTTTTATAGACATCGCTCAAAATTTGTTCTGCATCAAAGTCATTTGAAAGTCTTATCGGAAAATTATATTTATCAAAATTGCGTGCAAGTCTAACACGAGAGGAGATGACAATATCTTTGGTCAAACTATCCATCTTCACCTCGCAAAAGATGTTGGACTTCTTGAACAAGGTCACTCTCAAAACATTTTGAATTTGGTCTTTTCCCCAAATTTTGCGTGCTTTTTTGCAAATTTTTGATGATTGGAAGAAGTTCATCATGAAATTCAACATAACACTCTTTGCACCCAACAACTCCCGAGTCCAAAACGTCCTGAATGTTCATCTTGCATTTTGAGCAAACTTTTTGCATAATCTCTCCCAACAAATCAAGAAAACCAACAAAACTCCCCTATATTTGTTTGATAAATTATTATCATTATTTTTGTTTTTCGTCAAATAAAATATTGCAATATGAATAATAGTTTGTTATTATAATTAACAAACAACAAAAAGGAGCAAAAAATGAGACAAACATCATATGTCATGATAAAACCAAAGTTTGCGAACAGTTCAATAGTGATTCTTTTGATAAAGGAAAAACTTGCTGCAAACGGAATAAAAATTGAGGAAGAAAGTTATATTCAATACGACGAAAAACATGCAAAACAACACTATGTTGAACATGTCGGAAAACCATTTTATCCAAATCTTGAAAAATATATCACGAGCGACAAGGCATATGGAATGGTGGTCTCTGGCGAAAATGCAATTGAAAGAATTCGCAAACTTTGCGGTTCAACAAAAAATCCAGAACCTGGAACAATTCGCCACAATATCCCAAGACTTCTTCACCTGGAAATTCGCGTGACAGAAAATGTTGTGCACTCATCTGACTCCCCAGAAGCCGCTGAAAGAGAAATCGCCATTTTCCATGAACTCAAAAAAGAACACATGAAAAACGACCAAACAAAATAACACAAAAGTCACCAAACTTGGTGACTTTTTTATGCTATCTTTTTGTTCTAGTCATAATCCAACAGTTGCTCATCTCTCCATTTTTGCTCATTTCGAAAACTTTTTATCATGAGCGCAATGGGGTCATCTGTTCCAAATTCAGCATACTTTTGCTTGACTTTGTTTGAAACACAATCCAAATAACTTTGATATTCATTTGATGAAAAATTTTTCAGATGATTTTTGTTTTCAACAAAAACATATCCATCTTTGTCTTTTGCAACAACTCCCAAAATGTAGTATTGAGGCAAATTGTTATAACCTTTGAGAACATCAAAAAGGCATGACTTTATGTTGTGATTGCTCTCAACAATTCCATTTGCGCGAAATTCATTTTTGATTTCTTCTCTCGCGCCCTCAACATTGTTTTTGTATGAAGAAAATTCAATTTTTTTGCCGTCAACATCGATATATTTTGGAATTGCCATGACGAGTGTTGGAAGATGAGAATTGCGATAATAATTGTAGTCGAGAATTGAATCGACATCAAGGTCGGACGAACATGAAACGAGATTTGTTGTTCCAAAAATGCTTGAATATTGACCAAGTCTCAATCCGCCGTCAAAAATGCCATCAATTTTTCTTTGCAAAATATCTTCTCCGTGGTCAAAAAAATTTTTGTAGTTGTTGATTTGATGAACAAAAATATTAAACTCACCTTTTTTGTTAAGCTCTTTCATTTGCTCAAAAAGATATTTTCGCAATTCTTCGCGATTTTTGAAATTAAGTTTGTTTTGCATAATAATCCTTATAAATCTCTCATTGTGAGGGATATGCGTTTTTTTGCGGGGTCAACTGAAAGAACTTTGACTTGAACATGGTCGCCAACTTTGAGCACTTCGGAAGGGTGTTTGATGTATCTGTCGCAAATTTGAGAAATATGCACAAGTCCGTCTTGATGAACTCCAATATCAACAAAAGCGCCAAAATCAATAACATTTCTGACAACTCCCGAAAGCACCATGCCCTCTTTGAGGTCTTCAAGTGAAAGCAAGTCACTGCGAAGAACTGGTTTTGGCATTTCTTCACGAATGTCGCGCCCAGGTTTTGTGAGTTCTTTGATCATGTCGAGAAGTGTTGGAACGCCAACGCCAATTTTTTTTGCGACTTCAGTTTCGCCAATATTTTTAACAAGAAGAGGAAGACTTGTCAAGTTGTTGTTTTTCACGTCTTCTTCATCAAGCCCAAACAAATTCAAGAGTTTTTTTGCTGCCTCATAACTTTCTGGGTGAACGCCAGTGTTTTCAAACACATTTTTTGAACCGACAATTCGAAGGAAGCCCGCACATTGTTCATATGCTTTTGCTCCGAGTTTTGGAACTTTGAGAAGTTGTTCACGAGAAGTAAAACTCTTGTTTGTTTTTCTGAATTCAACAATGTTTTTTGCAATTCCTTGATTGAGTCCAGAAACATATGAAAGAAGAGAAACAGATGCCGTGTTCAGGTCGACACCAACCGAGTTTACGCAGTCCTCAACAACACCTTCCAACACTTCGGTCAGTCGATTTTGTGGCATGTCGTGCTGATATTGACCAACACCGATTGATTTGACATCAATTTTGATTAATTCTGCGAGTGGATCTTGAAGACGACGAGCAATGGAAACCGCACTACGCAGCGAAACATCATAATCAGGAAACTCTTGAGCACCGAGTTTTGAAGCAGAGTAAACTGATGCCCCCGCCTCATTGACAACTGCATAATTTAATTTTCGCTCTGGGGTCTGGGCAATGAGTTTTGCAACAAAAATTTCTGCCTCTTTTGATGCCGTTCCGTTCCCGATTGAAATTATGTCAACATTATGTTTGAGAATGAGTTGGCGAAGTTTGTAGATGCTCTCTTCAATTTTTGATTGAGGTGGAGTTGGATAGATGACAGTTGTGTCGAGAACATCACCGTTTTTGTCAATAACTGCAATTTTGCACCCAGTTCGATATGCTGGGTCAAGCCCCAAAATAATGTTGTTTTTGAGCGGTGCCACCATGAGCAATGGTTTCAAATTAACCTCAAACATTTTGATTGCTTGCTCATTGGCTTTGTCGGTGAGATTGTTTCGGCACTCATTTTCAAGAGAAGGAAACAAAAGTCTTGAAAAACTATCCTCAATCACTTCTTGCATTATGGCGTTTGTGAACACATTATCTTTGACAAATGCTTTGCTCATGAGTTTGTGGGCGAGTTTTTCAGAATATTTAACCGAAACTTTGAGACACCCTTCTTTTTCGCCGCGATTGATTGCAAGAATGCGGTGTGAAGGAATTTTTGCAACTGGTTCAGAATATTCTTTATACATTTCATAGGTCTTTGAATTTTCGTTTTCAACAAGCACTGTTTCAATCTCGCCATTTTCCCAAATTGACTCTCTCAATGCTTTTCTTATCTCGCTGTCGTCAGATATATATTCGGCAATAATGTCTTTCGCACCCTGCAACGCGCTCTCAACATCAGCCACATCTTTTTCGGCATCAACATAATCTTTTGCAAGTTCTTCGGCACTCTCATGAATGTCTTGAGAGAAAATCAGGTCGGCAAGCGGTTTGAGTCCTTTTGCGACAGCCATGCTTGCTCTTGTTTTTCTCTTTGGCTTGTATGGACGATATATATCCTCAACTTCGGTCAAAGTTTTTGCCGCATCAATTTGTGCTTGAAGTTCGTCAGTCATTTTTTCTTGTTCAATGATTGACTTTGAGATTTCTTGTTTTCTCTTTTCAAGGTTGCGAAGATAAACAAGTCTGTCGTTGAGTTCACGGAGAACTTGGTCGTCGCATGAACCGGTGAGCTCTTTTCTATAACGGGCAATAAACGGAATTGTGCACCCTTCGTCTATGAGGTTTATGATGTTGTTGACATAATCCGCTCTGATATTAAATTCTTTTGATAAAACTGATACAATATCCATATTAACCTTCCTTTATTTTTTGAAAACAACTCTGCCCGCAATAACATTTGCGGCTATGTCGTCTTTGTTTAAAAATTTCACAAAATCTTCGATATTTTCAATGTTTTTATGCGTTTTTTTGGATTTTATAAGCAAAAAAGAGGCAATTTTATTAATTTGTGGTGAAAACTCATTTGTTCCAGTCGCCCAAGACAGCACATCTTTTTCACTCAAAATGTCCTCATCATTCATGCTTGCTCGGGCCTCACACAGTGCCAATCTCATGTTATCAAAAGCGTCAAGTCCAAATTCACAAAACGAGGCAAACCCAACATCTTTCTCATGATTTTTTATAAGCCCGACCGGCTCAAATCCAAGTCCAGAAAACATATTGGTTTTTGGCGCGAGGCAAAGTTTGACATTTTCCATTTGCACAATATCTTCTTTGTCAAGACAAACATTATTGGTTGAGACCAAATGTTCATCAAGCATTCCAAAATCGCGCGCCGCCTCAATCGGAGATTTTGAATATTGAATTGATATCTCACCCGCACGATTTAGCGATTCATAAAAATTGGAATAAATTTTGAGCCCATTTTTATGAGCGAACATAACTTTTTCATCAATCTCGTTTGGCGAGTCGCAAACAAGGTCAACCCAAACTCCAATCGAGAGATTTCGCTTGCCTTTTTGTTTGACTTTGAAGAGCAGTTTTAAATCGCCACTGACAACCTCGGTTTCAATCCAAAAGTCGCCTAGTTTTTGAGCAACTTCCAAATTGTCAATTTGTTCCACAATTTTTGAATAGCCATTTTCGAGATAGCATTCAACCAATCGCCTTGCAATTTCTGTTGGGTCTGACATATCTTTTTCAAGTTCTTTTTCGACATTTCCAAAATCCGAAACAAAATTTGGAATCAAAATGTCGTTTGAGCAGTCCCACACCTCATCTTCTTCAAAGTTTTTGGCATCAACGAACACACCATTTTCAACACAAACCTCGCCCAGTTCAAATCGTTGGAGTTCGCGGTTATACACTTTTACATTTTTTAATTTTATCTTCAAACTTTCACACCCTTGTCATGTTATAGATACTAGAATAAAGTATACTATATATGGAGGTTTTTTGCAAATGAATTGTGACGAGAGAATAATATTGCATTGCGACATAAACAACTTTTTTGCGTCAGTCGAATGTGCCTCGCGACCCGAACTTCGCGACAAGCCAGTTGCAGTTGCAGGAGACCCCAAAAAACGCACAGGCATAATTCTTGCCAAAAACGAAATTGCAAAAAAGTTTGGCGTGTCAACCGGCGAACCAATTTGGCAAGCAAAGCAAAAATGTCCA
Source organism: Christensenellales bacterium (assembly GCA_051889215.1). Lineage (GTDB taxonomy): Bacteria > Bacillota > Clostridia > Christensenellales > UBA1242 > UMGS1470. Next base: position 21,098 of record JBJFDC010000042.1, on the reverse strand, counting down.
AATCTCGTGTGCCTTGCGCCACACCATGCACTCTACGAAAAAATATCCAAGCAAATTATTGAAATATACAAGTACTACACCGACCAAATTGAACCCTTTGGAATTGACGAATGCTGGCTCGACCTAACAAGTTCACAAAAACTCTTTCCAGATGCAGAAAAAGTGGCATTCCAAATCAGACAACGCATCAAAAATGAAATTGGCGTCACTGCTTCTGTTGGCATATCTTTTTGCAAACTATTTGCAAAACTTGCCTCCGACATGAAAAAGCCAGATGCGACAACATCAATCCATCGTGACAACTTCAAAAAAATCATTTATCCTTTGCCCATTGATGCAATCATTGGGATTGGCAGACGCATGAAAAAAAATCTTGTTCGAATGAACATAAACACACTTGGTGACCTCGCACAAGCAGACATTCGCGCTTTGCAGTCCAAGTTTGGAGTTGTTGGAGTGAAACTCAAAGAAAAACTTTTGGGATTTGATTTTGACCCAGTCGCAAATATTGATGCCCTTGACCCGGTCAAAAGTGTTGGAAATGGCACAACAACAATCAAGGATATTTGCACCGAACAAGAAGTCAAACAAACAATTCAATATCTTGCGTGTTCTGTCTCTCGTCGCCTTCGTGAAAAGGGTTTTCGTTGCGGGAATATTGGCGTGTCCATAAAGAACTCATCTCTTCACACTCTGCACCACGAAAAAACAATATCAATCCCAACAAATGACGAAATTGCGATAACAAAAGAGGCGATGAGAATAATACATGAATTCTGGGAGTTTGGCGAACCGATTCGTGCCGTAAGACTTTGTTGCAGCGCACTTTCTTCAACAAAAGAGAACGAACAAACAAATTTCTTTTCAGTCCTAACCTCAAAAGCAGACAAGATCAACTCTGCAGTCGATTTTCTCAACAAAAAATATTGCCGCCAAGTCGTCAAACTCGCAGCAATATCAAAATCAGATTTCATAAATCCTGATTTATTTTAAAGAACAAAACTATCAATCACGCCACCACCGAGACAGTTTTCTTGCCCGTCATATAGAACTGCAAATTGTCCTGGTGTGATCGCGCGTTGTCGCTCAAAAAACGAAATATCAACATCTCCATTTTCCAAAATTTTGACCTTGACTTTTTGGTCGGGTTGACGATAGCGGAATTTTGCAAAACATTCAAATTCAGTTTTGTCTGGACGCTTTGGAATCCAGTTAAAGTTTTTTGCAATGAGACTTTTTGAAAAGAGTTCATCATCTTCACCTTGCGAAACATACAAAATGTTGTTTTTGAGGTCTTTGTGTGTGACAAACCATCTCTCGCCATTTCCGTCGGCACGCCCACCAATATTGAGTCCGCGGCGCTGTCCCAGAGTGTAATACATGAGCCCTTCATGTCGTCCAACAACTTTTCCGTCGCGAGTGCAAATATCACCCGGGCATGCGGGAAGATATGTTTTGAGAAAGTTTCTGAAATTTCGCTCTCCAATAAAACAAATGCCTGTTGAATCTTTTTTCTTTGCGGTCGAAAGTTCAAGCTTTTCAGCAATTTCTCTAACTTTTGGTTTCTCGATGTCTGCAAGTGGAAACAGAACATTTGAGAGTTGATTTTGACTGAGTTGATTGAGAAAATATGTTTGGTCTTTGTTTTTATCTTTTGACTTTTTGAGATAGAACAATCCGTCTTTTTCTTCAACTTTGCAATAGTGCCCAGTTGCGATATAGTCGGCGCCAATCTTTTTTGCAAACTCCAAAAATGGACCGAACTTGATTTCTCGATTGCAGAGAACGTCTGGATTTGGCGTTCTTCCTTTTTTGTATTCATCAAGAAAATATTCAAACACTCTGTCCCAATATTCTTTTGAAAAATTAATTGAATAATATGGAATGCCAATGGCATTGCAAACTCTTTTTACATCTTCATAATCGTCTTCAGATGTGCAATTTCCATTTTCGTCATTTTCTTCCCAGTTAATCATAAAAAGACCAATGACATTATATCCTTGCTCTTTGAGAAGATATGCCGCAACAGAGGAGTCCACCCCGCCACTCATTCCACAAACAACTGTCTTCATTTTATCTCCTTTCCTTCATCTGGAATCGAAACTGGAATTTTATATTTCCCCACAGCAATTTGAATGAAATCAATCACCCAAAAGAACAAAGGAAAAGCCGCAGGAATTGCAAAAAACTGAATAAAGATATAATAAAAATCCGGATATGCTGTCATCGCCGCAAAAACTGTCGTGATTGCCGTGAAAATCAACGAAAATGTTGCCTTGACATATCTCCCCAAATAAAAGTTGTGGGCACCATACAATCCCAAAAATCCACAAAGCAACAGTGCTTTCCATCGCTTTGCATCATTTGGCCACGAAGTCACATAGAGCACCTTGTCTTTTTGGCGTTTTCTAACACATCGTTTGCCCGCTTTGTTTGTGACAAGATTAAGCCGTGAAAAAATCAGTCCGCATTCCGGGCATTTTGGCGCATTAAACAAGCACTTTTCCCCACATCGAGGACATTTTTTTGTTTCACTTCTTCGATACTTTGCCACTAGACCTCAATCTCCACCAATTTATTTTCAACCTGGTCGCATGATGTCAGATAATATTTCACACCATTTTTTTCGACCAATTCGTCCGCTCTGATATTTTTTCCATGCAAGTGACCATAAGCAACCGCCGTCACACCATGTTTTTCAAAAAGTTCTGTCATTTGATTTGACGCACGCTTTGAATCAAATGGCGGAAAGTGTGTGAGCACAACAATTTTTTCGTCATCTTTTTTTATTCGCTCCGCATCATCAAGAGCCAGTCCCATTCTCAACACTTCGCGTGCAAACAATCTGTCGTCTTCGGCGGTGTTCTTGTCGCCCGTGCTCCAACCGCGACAACCACAAAAAATGTAATCACCAATTTTCACCGCATCATTTTGCAAAGCATAGCAGCCCACGGGCAAAAAATCCCTGACCGCACTGATGCTTTTCCACCAATAATCATGGTTCCCACGAATTAGAACTTTTTTGCCAGGAAGTGCTGCAAGATAGTCATATAGGCACCCCGCATCTTCAATTTTCATTGCCCAACAAAGGTCACCGCAAATCAAAACAACATCGTCATCTTTGACTTTTTTTTGCCAATCGTCGGCAATGCTGCTCTCATAGTTTTCCCAATTCCCGCCAAAAACGTCCATCGGTTTGTCGCCATCGCTCAAATGCAAATCACTAATAGAATATATTTTCACTAATTAAACCTTTTAAGAACTGTCTGAACATCTCGCATATCGCATTTGCCAGCGTATTGCATTTTGAAGGTTTTCATGACATTTCCGATAGATTTGTCTGGGATATTTTCGATAATCGCCGCAATTTCGTCTTGACTCATCATTTGTGGAAGAAATTTTGAGATTATTTCTTTTTGTTTTTCTATTATTTCAATTTGTTCTGCATTGCCAACTTTTTTGAAATTTTCACATTCTTCTGTCAGTTCTTTTATGGTTTTTTGCAAAATTGCAACCATGTCAGCGTCAACGAGTTCTTCGCCCTTTTCTCTCTTTTTGATTCCCTCAAGCATTGCTTTGTTCATGACGACCGAAAAGATTGAACGTGCAACTTGGTCGTGGTCTTTCATTGCCTGAATATTTTGTTTTTTTATTTCGTCAAGTATCATATTTCACCTCTATGCCTATTTTAACAGCATAAAACATTTTTTGCAACAAATTGATTATGGTCGCAAAAATTAATGTTGCATGGAAACAACAAATGCTCTTCGAACAATAAATAAATTTTGGGCAATTAAATTTAATTTAAAAAAACAAGGCAGATGCCTTGCTCTTATTCCAAAAGTCCCAAGCTTATAATCAGCGCCTCGTTTGCCTTGCGCATAAAGCGGTCATCAAGCGAACCAACAAAGTTTTTGAGACGACGCTTGTCGATGGTTCGCAATTGTTCAAAAAGAATGACGGAATCTTTTGGAAGGTTAAAACTGTCAGCAGGAAGAGAAATATGCGTGGGCAGTTTGGCTTTTGAGAGTTGTGAAGTGATGGCGGCAACAATAATTGTGGGGCTATATTTGTTTCCAATGTTGTTTTGCACAACAAGAACAGGTCTAAGTCCACCTTGTTCGCTTCCGACGACTGGGCTTAGGTCTGCATAGAATATATCTCCTCGTTTTATTTGTTGCAAATTATTCACCAGAAATATCCTTTTCGTAGTTTTCCAGAGTTTTTAGGTCGTCAAAGTTCTCATTTGAAAGATTTTTTTCAAGTTCGCGACTTTTCTCATCTTCAAAGAAATTTGAGACATCTCCCCTCATATTCATACTATGATTGTCACCCAAGTATTCGTGATATAAACTTTGTGTTATATCAACGCCATACAAGGCGACAATGCGGTCTTTTTCATCGTTGAGTTCTTTTTTGTATTTATTGAATTTTTTCATAAGAAATATCTCCCAATAAAAATTTTTTAAACAAAAAAAGGACTTTTTCAGTCCTTAATTTAATTTGTCTAAAAATCATTTTATTATGCAAATGGCAACAGCATTTTGTTTTGTGTGTGAAATTGAAATTTCAATGGTCTTGTCCACAATATTCAACTTGCGTTTGATTTTTTCATCAACACAAAGAAAAGGTCTTTGCTTCTCGTCATGCAAAACATATATATTGTCAAGCGAAAGTGATGTTATTCCAGTGCCAATCGCCTTGAAAAATGCTTCTTTTGCCGCCCAAAATCCCGCCAAATGCACGTGTGGGTCAGAGTGCTTGAAAGCATAGTCGATTTCAACCTTATTAAACATCTTTGGGTTTGCTTTTTCAAATCTATTTGTTTCAACAATATCAATTCCAATCATATATTCATTTTAGCATATAATGTTTAATTTTTGCAAAGAAAAGCGACAAAAACACAAAACTGGGTATTGAAAACGCATTATATGCGTGCTATAATATAGCGAATTGAGGTGCTAATATGAAAAACAAGAAAAAGAAAATATGGATTGCAATTTTGTGTGTTGTTGTTTTGGTGCTTTGCTCATATTATTTGATTGCTCGCCAAAAAGAGAAAGCAAAACAAAATCAAGACAATTCCACGACGACACAAATTGTTGCAGTGATATAAAAAAACACGAGTGAACTCGTGTTTTTTTGTGCTTATCTTTCTCTTGTGAAAGTGAGTCTTCCCATTGTGAGCAAAGGCGAAATGATGAGCCAAAGTGCTGCTCCCAAGATTATGCAATAGACAATGATTGACCCAACTGCTCGATATCCCCCAAAGATTGCTCCAACCAAGTTCCAGTCAAAAATTCCGACAAGACCCCAGTTGACAGCCCCAAGAAGCACAAGGATATACGCAATGATATTTGCAATAAACATACTTACCTCCCAGTGTAGTTTTTGCAAAACCAGCATAGTTATACATTGTTCTTGGGTGTCGCACCTTTTTGGACAAATTAATTAGATGGCATTTTGAAATTTATTTCATGATTGGGAACAAAACACCATCACGGATATTTGGAAGGTCAAACATGAGCATAACAAATCTGTCAATTCCAAATCCGAGTCCAGACATTGGTGGCATTCCGTGCTCCATTGCAAGCAAGAAATCTTCATCGACGTCCATCGTTTCGTCATCGCCCTGATTTTTTTCAATTTGTTGCGCTTCAAGCACTGTCCTTTGAATTTCTGGGTCAACAAGTTCGGAGAATGCGTTGCAAATTTCTGCGCCACAAACAACAACTTGGAAGGCCTCGGCGATGTTGTAATCTTTGTCAGAATGTCTTGCCAAAGTTTTGAGCACTGCTGGATAGTTATACAAAATGACTGGACCAGTGATTTTTTCTCTTATTGTGCGCTTATAGATATAGTCAATGAGTGTTCGGATTGATTTGCATTCTTCAAGGTCGTGGGATGTAAAGAGTTTTGTTGCAACAACTTTTTTCTTGAACTCATCGAGGTCTGTTTCTTGCATAAAATCAAAGCCCAAAATTTCACGAAGGCGAGCAACATAGTCAATTCGCTCCCACTCTCCGTCAAAATTGATTACATTGCCTTGATAGCTAACTTGCAGCGTTCCAATGCACTCCATGAGGAGTTTTTTGACGAGTTCTTGGAAGAATTTTATGTTGTCTTCAAATCTCCAAAATGAAGCATACCATTCAACTTGTGTAAATTCTTGAAGATGGGTTGGATCCATACCCTCATTTCTGAAATCTTTTCCGAGTTCAAACACGCGGTCAAAACCCGCAACCATTGCCATTTTGAGCCATGTCTCTTTTGCAATGCGAAGATTGCATTCAAGGTCTAGCGCGTTGTGTTTTGTGAAAAATGGTTTTGCTGCCGCCCCAGAAACATTTTTTTGAAGAACTGGTGTTTCAATTTCTGTGAATCCATTATCTTCAAGATAGCGTCTGATGAGCGATTCAACTTTGCTGCGTGCTTTGAACACTTCTCTGCTCTTTTCGTTCATGATGATGTCAAGATAGCGTTGACGATATTTTGCTTCGACATCAGTTAGTCCATGAAATTTTTCAGGAAGTGGACGCATTGCTTTTGAAAGCAATTCAACCTTGCTTGCTCGAACTGTAAGTTCGCCAGTTTGAGTTCGATAGAGTTCGCCTTCAACTCCGATTATATCTCCAACATCAATGAGTTTTTTATAGAAATCATAACTCTGTTCATCGAGTTCATTTCTGCCAACACTAACTTGAATCATGCCGTCAATATCTTGAATTTTTGCAAATCCAAATTTTCCCATGATGCGACGGAATATAACACGTCCGCAAATTTTGACTTTTGCGCCTTCGTCAAGAGTTAGTGCTTCTTTTATTGTGTGTGTTCGTCGAAAATCATCACGATATGGATTGATTCCATTTTCCTTCAAAAAATCAATCTTCGCTTTTCTGATGTCAACCTCGTTTGAAAGTTTTTGTAATTTTTGGTTTAGTTGTTCAAAGTCCATAATAATCTCCTGTTTGGCAAATTTATCATAAATAACTGACTATGTCAAACATAATGTGGTTTTCCATTGCAATCTCTTGAATTAATCTTGATTATTGTCGCAAAAACATTTGTTCATTGCATAAAAACATTCTTCGTGCGAAAATCCTTTGCTCAAAAGATGACGATATAGTTTTTCTTTTGTCTTTTGGTCAAGTGGCTTGTTCTTGAGATATTTTTGAGCAAGTGACAACGCAACTTCTTTTTGGTCATCAAGGTCACATAGGCACTCCTCAATGATTTGGTCTGATACGCCCTTTTGCTTCATTTCAAATGCGATTGCCCGTTTGCCTTTGCTTTTTGATGACATTTTTGTGTAGCACTTGGCAAATTGAAGGTCATCAACATATTTGTATTCACCCAATTTCTCCAAAACATAGTCACAAACTTTTGGCATATAACCCTTGTCTTTGAGATAGGTCATGAGTTGTTTTTTTGTTTTCATGCCTCTGCCCAACAAGTTTATTGCCTTGTCGAAAGCGGTTAGTTTTTCATATTCAAATTGATATTCTTCGAGCGTTTCTTTGTCGATTTCATCTCCGACTTTTAGTTTTGTTTTGAGCAATGTGAGTCCGTGCAAAACAACTTTTTCGCCGTTTGACAGCAAAACATAAAATCTCTCTTGTTTTTTTCCAATCGGTTTTATTTCATCAATTTGCACCTTTCACCTCCGCAAGAACTCCCGCCGCCGCCTTGGTGTAGGCACGAACAAGTCCACCAGCGCCAAGTTTTATGCCACCGAAATATCTCACAACCACAACCATGCAATTCTTTTTGTTTTGTTTTTCCAAAACGTTTAGGATTGGACGACCAGCAGTTCCCGATGGTTCGCCATCATCAGAGCATTTGCACACATATGTCTCACCTTCATATATCACCGCATGGCATATATGAGTTGCTTTTTTGTGTTTTGCCTTCATGTCCAATATGATTTTTTCAATTTGATTTGGGTCCGAAATGGAAAAGAAAAACGAAAAAAATTTTGATTTCTTCTCCTCATACAAAAACTCTGCCTCACAATTCTCCATATTTTGATTTTAATCAAAAAAATTTTCTTTGGCAAGAAAATTGGCACGCATTGTTGAATATAATACACCCGAGCGACATAATGTTTTTGGGAGGAAAAATATGGAAGAATTCGTTAGCATACCAAGTATTGTGTTGATTGTTTACATGGTTATTGAAGTCATCAAGTTGTGCACAAAAAATGAAGTTGTTTCAAAATTGTTTCCCGCAATTTCTTGCGTCTTGGGAATTGGTCTTGGAATTATGGCGTTCTATTTGTGCCCAGCAGTCATTCCTGCAAACAATATCCTTTCGGCAATTCTAATCGGCGGCGCGAGCGGACTGAGTGCGACTGGAACAAACCAAATAATAAAGCAACTGCGACAAAAAAAAGACGCAGAGCAAGAACACACTCAAAAACCAGCCAAAGAAGAAACAAAAAAGGAATCAAATTAAAAAAAGAGTGGGCAGATTCTCACTTTTTTTATAATGCTTGAAAAAATTAATTAAAAATAATTAAAATTAATTAAAATTAATTCACAAAAATAATTATTTAATTAAATTTGTGTTTTTTAAAAAAATACAATGTATTTTTTTAATTTTTTTATTTGACAAAATAATTATTTTTTATTTATACTAATCATGGAAGTGGTTATGAAAAAACAAAAAGTAAGTTTTGAAGACAAAATGGACGACATTATTGAAGAAGAAATCGAATATGCAAAGACAGTTGATTTGAGCACTGACGGAAAAGCCATTATTGAGGTTGAAGTGAACAGTGCTGACGAATTTTTTTCTCCATATTGTGTCCGTGGTGACGAGGTTATGAATCCGGCACTTAACGATTTTATTATGGAAAGCGAAAACAACATTCCGCTCAACAAAAAACTAAAAGTCAACATATATGTCAATGAAGACGACAGAAAAAACTTTTCAAAAATCAAAAGAACTTTCCGGCTTAACTATGCCGACAAGATTGCAACTTGTGACTGGTGGCTCAAAAGAAACCTCATGAAGTCATTGATATTTCTCTTTATTGGAATTGGTCTTTTGGCAATATATGCAGTGTCGTGTATATTTAACCTTCACCTCATCATTCAATGCGTTTGCGAAGTTGTTTCATGGGTCTTCTTGTGGGAAGGCGTGCAACAACTCACGATTGAACATTCTGCAAAACGACTCGAAAGAAAGAGACTACTTCGACTTCTCAACTCTGAAATCAGCGTGCGCAAAAAAGCGTATTAATCTCCTTTTGGTGGCAATGGTGCCACCTTTTTTATTGCCACCAAACAATAAATGCTTCGAGGAATAAATTTGATTGCATCAAAATAAATTTTCTCGCAATGCGAGAAAGTCGCATGGTTTCACACACTTTTTCCTTTTTGCATAAATTGCAATATACGGGAGATATTTATGTGTGGAATTGTTGCCTACATTGGCGAAAATGCTGAAAACACATTGTTTGACATGCTAAAGAAACTGGAATATCGCGGATATGATTCTGCTGGCATCGCAACAATATGTGATAATGATTTTTCGGTTATAAAGACTGAAGGAAAAGTGGAAAATTTAAAAAACAAATTGAAATACACAAATTCTCAAATCGGAATTGGACACACTCGTTGGGCAACTCATGGAAAACCAACAGAAATAAATGCCCACCCACATTTGAGTCAAAATGGAGAATGGGCTGTCGTTCACAACGGCATTATTGAAAATTTCACCGAACTCAAACAAGAACTTTTGAGTGAGGGTTATTCTTTTTATTCACAAACAGACACAGAAGTGATTGCTGCACTCTTTGAAAAATATTCGTCACTTCCCACAAACCTTCAAATTCAAGCAGTTGTATCAAAACTTGTTGGGTCATTTTCTTTTGCTGTCATAAACAAAAGATGCCCCGACACTTTGATTTTGGTTAAAAAGCGCAGCCCGCTCTATATTGCAAGTTGCTGCGACAAAATTTATGCCGCAAGCGACCCGATTGCATTTGAATATGCCAAAGAATACTATATATTTGAAGAGAACGAATATTGCATCGTAAAAGAAAACAAATTTGATTTCTTTGATTTCAAGGGAAAACGTGTGCTCAAAAAAGCAGTGCCATATGATTGCAAACAAACATCTGCGTCAAATGCGTTTGCTCATCATATGTTGGAAGAAATTTATGAAAGTCCATGTGCTCTTTCAAGACTTTGCGATGCTTTTGAAAGCAAAGAATATCTGGAAAAGATTGAAAAAATCAAAATCTTTGATTTCGACAAAATATATATTGTTGGCTGCGGAACTGCATATCATTCGGGACTTGTTGGAGCAAAGTATCTGCAAAAAGAACTCGCCATTCCCGCGTCTGCCCACATCGCGAGCGAATTCAAATACAATCCGCCAATAATTGACAAAAACACTCTTTGCATATTTGTCAGTCAAAGCGGCGAAACTGCCGACACCATCGCTTCAATGCATGAAGCAAAGAAAAAACACGCCAAAACCATCGCCATAGTTAACTCCGCCCATTCAACAATCAGTCGCATGGCAAATATTTCCATTCCAATTCAAGCAGGGGTTGAAATTGCTGTTGCATCAACCAAAGCATACACAAATCAATGTGCAACATTTTATTTGCTCGCAAAATTCCTTTCTTCATCAGGCGACAAAACAAAACATATCAAGCAAATCAAGCAACTTTCAAAAATGACAAAAAACATGATTTCATCTCCTCTTGTTGATGAACTTAAAATTTTGGCGAAAGAACTAAAAAACACCAAAAATGTTTTTTTCATCGGAAAAAACTACGACTATATCACAGCTTGTGAAGCCGCACTCAAACTCAAAGAGATTTCATATATAAACTGCTCCGCCCTTCCGGCAGGAGAACTCAAGCACGGAACTTTGGCCTTGGTTGAAAACGGAGTTTATGTCATCGCAATCAGCACCGAACTTCGACTTGCTCCAAAAGTTGAAAATGCAACAAACGAAACCCTATCTCGAGGAGCAACAACTCTCACTCTTTCAACCCTAAACAAAGAATTCGCTCATTCAAAAGTCATATCTCTTCCCCGCACTTCAACCGAACTTGCCCCCATCATTTCAATCATTCCACTGTGGCTCATAAGTTATTTTGTGTCAACATCAAAATCAATCAATCCCGACAAGCCACGAAACCTCGCAAAAAGTGTGACCGTGGAATAATCTTTTTAAAAACCGTTTAACACGAAAAAACTCACTCACCCCCACCCGCTCAACATTCGCAACCGCTCAAAACCACAACTTTTTAAAACAAAATAAAATTTTTATGTTTTTCGAACATATGTTTGACAATCGTGTTTTTTGTGCTATAATATAGTCATAAAAAGGAGAAAAACATGAAACAATTTTTGATATTTGGTGTATTTTTTCAGTTGTTAAAAGGCAAGCGCACGGCGAATGAGATTGCCCAAGTATATGAGGTTAGTCCGAGAACAATATATCGCTATATTGACGCGCTTTGCCTTGCTGGTGTTCCCATTGTTTGCAAACAAGGAAAGGGCGGCGGTATATATATTGATGATGGTTTTGATATGGAGAAATATATTAATTCAAACAACAAAAACAAAAACGCATCATATAAAACTTTATGAAAACAAAATTTAGAGATATCTACATAAATTATGAGGTTTTGGGAAAAGAAGGCGATTGGATTGTGTTTTTGCACGGCTGGGGTGGAAGCATTGAAAGTTTCAAAATTGTCGCACAACAATTTGAGAACACCAACAGATGCCTTCTTTTTGATTTCCCACCCTTTGGGGAAAGTGAAGAGCCATATGAGGTTTGGAACAATGACTCATATGTGGCACTTTTGCAACATTTTCTTGAAAAACTCAAAATAAAAAGTTGTCATATAATTGCACATTCCTTTGGTGGAAGAGTTGCAATAAAATTTGCAAGTCGCTATAATGAAAGTGTCAAAAAAATTATACTTGTGGACAGTGCGGGAATAAAACCGCGCTTTTCGCCCAAAAAATTTATGAGAATACAGCGCTATAAACTCGCAAAAAAACTTGGGCTCAAAACAAAAGACTTTTCTTCGCCGGACTACAAAAAACTATCTGCACTCATGAAAAAAACTTTTGTAAACATAATTGGCGAGGACCTTTCACCCTTGCTCAAGGACATCACCTCCCCCACACTTATAATTTTTGGAAAAAACGACAAAGAAACGCCTTTGTATATGGCAAAAAAACTCAATAAAAAAATCAAAGACAGTGCCCTCATAGTTTTTGAAAATTGCGAACATTTTGCTTATCTTGAGGACTTCTATCGATTTATTGCAATATCCAAATCATTTTTAAAAGGATAAACTTATGGCAGAATTTTTTTCCGCAACCAATCCGCATTTATATGTGACGATTGCTCTGACAATTCTCAATAGTGTGTTGCTCTGTTTCACAGGATATAAGTTTCTTCAAATCCTGCAACTTTCTGGCTACAAAATTTATGGATACAATGCTTGGTTGAGAAAAACACCGGGCAGATATTTTTCGAGAATTTTTATGCTCTCATTCCTCAGTTTCGCATGTATGCTCGTGTTTGTTTCAGTTGTTGACGGTCTTGAACCCATGCACTACGCTTCTTATGCCGGCATTGCCTTTTATGCACTTTTTTCGGGAGTGTTTATAAAGAGAATGTATACCGCACCAAAAAAGACCCCACTCAAACAAACTCATCGAATGAACAGATTGATAACATGTCTTTTGATTGTAAACCTAATCGTCAATTTCGGACTTCTTTGTGTTTCAAATGTTTATCTTCCACATATTCGCTATATTATCATTGCAATAACGCCAATTTTGCTCTCAATTCTTGTTCCGTTTTGCCACTTTGTCATGATTCCGCTTGAAAAGTTGATCAACCTAAAATATCTCAATGGTGCAAAAGCAAAACTCGGCAAATTCCCAACCCTAATAAAAATCGGAATCACCGGCAGTTATGGAAAAACAAGCACAAAATATATTCTCAACACAATTTTGAGTGAAAAATATTCGGTTTGCATCAGTCCATATTCGTTCAACACAGCAATGGGACTGACAAAAGTTGTGCTTGACTATCTCAAGCCAGACAATCAAATTCTTATTGCAGAAATGGGCGCAAAGCAAGTTGGCGACATAAAAGAACTCTGTGACCTTATTCATCCTCAATATGCCATTCTCACTTCTGTTGCGCCACAACATCTTGACACATTTGGAAATTTGGAAAACATTGCAAAAACAAAGAATGAGCTCATCGAAAGTTTGCCAGTCTATGGTCATGCGGTGTTTAATTGCGACAACGCTATTTGCCAAGAACTATCCGAAAAATGCAAAGTTTCACACTCAACAACAAGTCTTGAAAACCAAAAATGCACAGTATTTGCAAAAGACATCAAAACATCATCATCTGGAACAGAATTCGTTGCAGTCATTGGCGATGAAGAAATCGTCTGCAAGACAAAACTCGTTGGACTCCATAATGTCACAAACATTCTCATGTGCATTGCAATGGCAAAAAAACTCAACCTAACAAATTCTCAAATTGCAAAAGGAATATCAAAACTCAAACCTGTTGCCCATAGACTTGAACTAATAAATAGCAATGGTGTCAAAATTCTCGATAATTCCTATAACTCCAGCCCAGAATCTTCTGTTCAGTCACTCAACACTTTGGCACTCTTTTCTGGCCGCAAAATCGTGGTCACTCCGGGACTTATTGAACTTGGAAACCGCGAATTTGAAGAAAACAAAAAGTTTGGCGAAAACATCGCAAAAATCGCCGACATTGCAATCATTGTTAATGAAACAAACAAAGAAAGTCTTGTTCAAGGTCTAACAGATGGCGGAATGCAACCCGAAAATATATTCACCACCCCAACACTTGACCATGCTCAACTCAAACTCAAAGAAATTTTGCAAAAGGGCGATGTCGTTTTGTTTGAAAATGACCTGCCAGACAACTACACTTAAAATCAATTTCATCGAATATGTTAATCAGCGGAGTTAAGAATGTTCTTAACTCCGTTTTTTATGCATGAAGTTATCGTAATCATCAAAAAGAACATATTTTTTTTGTTTTTCATAAAAAACACTATGAAAAAAAATGTATTTGTATTTTTTGGCGGCAAAAGTGCCGAACACGACATTTCAATCATCACGGCAATCCAAACACTGGGTGTGATTGACTCAACAAAATATCAAATCTTCCCTGCCTATATCGACAAAAACGGACTTTTTTACACTGGCGAAAAGCTCTTTGACCTAAAAACATTTGTCGACTTTTGCCCAAAACAAAAAGGGGTGTCGCGATTTGTTATCCTTGATGGCCAAAGGCAAGCGGGAATCATAAAAGGCAAAAAAATCAAGCGAACACTCGACATTGATTTTGCCCTGCTCTGTTGTCATGGTGCTGGCGGCGAAGATGGGTGCTTGCAAGGTCTTTTGGAAATGAGCGACATTCCATATTCATCTTGCGGAGTTTGTTCGTCAGCAGTCTGCATGAACAAAAAAATTATGAAAGACATCTTTTTAAGCCACAAAATCCCCATTGTAAAACATATTTTTGCAACTCGCCAAACCTTTGAAGAAAACAAAACTGAAATTATTGAGCAAGCCCAAAAACTTGGTTATCCCTTGATTATCAAACCAGCAAACAGTGGCAGTTCAATCGGGATTTCAAAATGCCACGACCAAAGTGAACTTGAAGAGTGCCTCAATTTGGCATTCAACTTTGATAAAATTGCTATAATTGAAAAATGTGTTGAAAATCTCATGGAAATAAATTGTGCAGTTCTCAAAGTGGGCGAAAAAATATTGACCAGCACGCTTGAAGAGCCAAAAACAACATCAGATATTCTCACATTTGATGACAAATATCTCTCTTCGCCAACAAAAGGCGAAAAGCAGGTGCTCTCCGAAAAAGATATAAAACTAAAAAAATCTCAAAAAGAACTCATCAAAGCGCTTGCAAAGGAAAGTTTTGTCGCGTGCGACTGCGACGGCGTCGTCCGCATTGATTTCATGATTGACCTCGACACACAAAAAATTTATGTGAATGAAATAAACACAATTCCCGGCTCACTTTCAAACCATATGTTTGATTCACAAATGACTTTTTCTGAACTCGTTGACAACCTTATCTCATCTGCCATATCAAAAAATAATGACAAGCACAAAAATGCCTATCACTATTCATCTCCCGCAATATTGAGTTATCTCAAATCAAACACAAAACAACGAATAAAATTAAGATAGGAACAAAAATTACAATCAAATGAATTGTTTTTGGAAAACCAAAGCATTTTTTCCATTCTTATAATAATTTTTTCGCTCCGCAATTTGAGAAAAACCAACTTTGTCATAAAGAGATATGGCAGGCACATTATCCGAAGCGACCTCCAGGGTTGCTTTTTCTTTATGCGTGCTTTTTGCATAATCAAAAACTCTCTTTATGAGCATTGTTCCAATTCCTCTCCCGCGCAAAGTTTGTTCAATCACGATTTCCAAAATGTCAAAGTCATATGGTGTTTCCTCAATCAAAACAAACCCCAAAACTTTGTCATCATTTTTTGCAACAAAGCAGAGAACATTCTCAAGTCTCAAAGAATGCTCAAGTTGCTCATATGTCCATGCTCCGTTTTTTTCTGTTGCAAGAATGGCATAAATTGCGCCAATATCCTCCCAACAAAACTCACTGATTTGCATTTTTCTTCTCCAGTTCAACCTCTGCTTGACTCTTGCGAAGATATAGCGGAGAAATTTCCGCACATGAAACCACCTCACCCGCCAAAAACTTCCGCTCCAAAACCTCTTCATATGCCTTTTGCGAAAGTGTTATTGGAGTGAGCGCAAACTTGTTCTTGTCGTCTTCATGACAAACATAGGCACAAGCATTTTGTTTGATAAATTCAGTCATTTTGCATTGGTCAAGACATGTTGGCATTGTCAAAGTTTTTCCACCACGAGCAAGTTTTGAAACAAACACAAAGCCCCCCAGTCCATCAAGCACAACAACAACCTCTTCCGCCTCTGGTTCATTCAAAAAGTATTGTTCTGCAATAATCTCAAAAGAATTAAAAGCAACACAAGGCAAGTCCCTTGAAAAGCCCAAACCCTTGACGAGTGCCACACCAATGCGAATGCCAGTAAAAGACCCCGGCCCCACACAAACTCCCAACACATCGATGTTTTTTGCGTCCAAATTTGCCTTTTCAAGCACTTTTTCAACTTCTGGCAACACGTGTTCAGAATGCTTGCAGTTTGCGTCAACCCGCTCAAATTCCGCACTCTCTCCCACTGCCACGATTTCAGCAGAGCGGAAACATGTGTTCAAACATAAAACGTTTTTCATTTCTCAATTTCCTCAAATATAATTCTTCGCCTGTCGTCATCAATTTTTTCAAAAGTGATTTGATAAAATCTTTTTGGCAACACGCTTGGCGCTTTTTCCACCCACTCAACAATCGTAAGTCCATCAGAACTTGGAAAATAGTCTTCAAAACCCAGTTCTTCGAGTTCGCTCTCGTCCTCAATGCGATAAAAATCAAAGTGATACAGTCTTGCTTCTTCACCCACATATTCATTGAGAATGGTAAAAGTTGGCGACGTGACATTATCCATGATGCCCATGGCTCGTGCAACGCCCTTTGTAAAAGTGGTTTTTCCCGCACCCAAGTCTCCGACAAGCGAAATCACCGAGCCGCTCCCAACAGCTCTTGCAACACTCTTGCCAAACTCAATCGTATCGTTTGCCGAATTAGTAATAAGTTCAATTTTCATGCCCATATTATAAACCAAACAAAAAATTAATCAAAGCATTTACAAAATAAATGTTGCGGCCATTCAACAAAGTTATTTCCTTTTCTTCTTGAATTTGAGCGATTTGATATATTTTTCATAAATGATGATTGCGGAGGTCGAAATAACACCACTCACCGCGAACCCAACACAAACATCAGACAAATAGTGCTGCCCCAAAAACATACGCGAAAACATTGTGAGCACAACATAAAGCGCACAAAGCACGACAAGCGAAACCTTGAGTGGCTTGTTTTTTATTGTCTTAAAAACCCAATAAGCCAAGAACACCGCAATAACAACAGAAGTTGCAGTGTGACCGCTAGGCATTGAATATCCACTCGCCTCAAGAAGATTTGCAACTGTTTCACTTTCAACCCATGGCCTTGGTCTTTGGACAACAACCTTGACAATGTTGACAACTGCAGAAACCACACCACTCGTCACAGCAAATGTGAGCGCATATCGAAATCTCGTGAACAACAAAAAAGTTATGAGAACAAACACAAAGCCAATCCAACTCGCAAGAAATGAAACAATGGTTGTCAAAAACAACAAAAAATTTGAGTTTAGTCCTTGAATTGCCTCAATAATTTGAATTTCCATAAATTTATTATAACCCAAAATTCGACAAAGTCAAAAATGTTTTGTGTAATCACAATTAATCGCCCAAATTTTAATTAAAAAATTTTTGGCACAAAACATTGATTGCAGCAATTTTGTCCTATATGATTTTCACATAGGAGGAAAAATGAAGGAATTTGAAGAAAACAAAATTCGCTTTGATATTGACCAAAACAAGCAAAAAATTAATTATTTGATGAAAAAAAACAAGGAAGGCGAAGAAAATCTCACCGAGATGTCACAAAAAATCAGTTCCGCTGAAACTGAATTGTCAAATCTCAACACTGAAGTTTCCAAATTGCAAGATTCGTCAAGCAACGAAGAAAAGATTGAATTTTTGAGTTATGATGTCATCAAAGTTGTCGACAACACCTATCGCGACAGTCTGTGGGAACCACTTTTAATTTACTTTGCTGCACGACCAAATAGCCGTGTGAAGATGCACATTTCATTCACGCAAAAAAACACGTTCCCCGCATCTCAACCACGAACAGCAACAACAAGCATAATTCTTGATGATCAAGAGATATACACAAAAGAAACGACATATGAAAATGGTCCCGAGGAAACCCCGATTGAATTCACGCATATTTTCACATCAAACACAGGCGGACATAAACTAAAAGTCAAAATATCCAACACATGTCCAGATAGCACATTCACAACATATATCAAACCAGATTATTTTGTTGTTGAATTGTTTGGCACCAATGTCCAGTTTATCACACGAACTCATGATTTTATGGTCGCGGCAGGGCCCAACAAAAACCTCATGACGACAACTTGCATTGACGAAAAACCGCGTTTTTCAGCGCAAACGGCAGATGAAAACTTGTCGCTCGACACATCAATGTTTCGAACTGGCGTTTTTAACAATTATAGAAAATATAACTTTTTGACCCCATTTTTTGATTATCGAATTTCGTCTGACGGAACAGTCACGCGCTATGAAAACCCCGGGATTATGTGGTCAAACTACTCAAATTATAGCACTACCCGTCGAATATCCTTATGTTCAAAAGTCACTGACAGTGAAACCGAATATATAGCGCATGACGATATAATTTTGTCAGATGGAGCATATGACTTAACAATTCAAAATAGTGTGACAATTGATGCTCCATATATTCTTGCAATAGAAAATGACAACAACCTTTGTTATAATCACCAGTATTCAACAATTTATATCATAAAAGATTCTGACGACACTTTTGCCGACTGTGCAGGGCTTCATCGGCTTGACAATTTTGATGGCAACAAAGATATTGTCGGATTTGCAACAAGAGCAAACGGCAAAAGTTTTATGACATACTATATCCAAGACAACACAAATCCGCCTCGTCTTGAACTCGGAGTTGGCACACACATAAACGCATATTTGCGTGCTGACGACTCAATCGAAGCATATATGCGTGTTGGAAAAGATTGCAAAAAAATTATCATCAAAAAAGATTCCGAAACCAAAGAATATCGCATTGAATCAACTCAAATTCTTGAAAATGTGCAAGAATATTGGCTCGGCGCAGATGGAACACATTTTGAACGCGTTGGCAACAAAATAAACTACTATCCTGCTGACGCCCAAACTCCAACTCAAACTTTTGAAGTATTCTTTTAGTCGCTCACTCAAATTCATATTTATTGATTGATTCAACATATAAAAACAACAAAAAAGACTAGGTGAAGACCTAGTCTTTTTTTATTTCAGATTAACAATTAAATTGTTCTTGCATCGTTATATTCTGTGATAGCAGTTGTAACATCAGCTGTAAGATCTGTTGACCATGGGTTTTCAGCATCTGTGATGTTTGCTGCTTGCATAGCTTCAACAGTAAGAGAAATTTCAACTGTCCATTCTGCAGCTTCGTTTGTTACGCCCTTTGGAATTGTAACTCCTGTTTCAAAGAGAGCAATGTCAGCTGTTGATTGAACAACTTTTGTGTAGTAGAAATAACCTGCTGTTGATTTTGTTGTTCCCCAGTTAGCTGCTGCAACAATACCATTGTTGATTTCTGTTGTCAACAATGCGAGTGATGCTTTAGCTTGAGTTCTGAATTCGTCAAGTGTGCCTTTGTAATATGTTGGCATATTTACTTCTGTGTAAGTGTCGATATAAGAATCTGTCACTTCTGTTGCGCCATCTTTAACGATTGTTGAAACTTTGTAACGAAGAACCATTCCTGAATCTGAACCAGGCATAACTTTTGTTGTGCCAAGAACAGTGTCGCCAGGGAATGCTTCACCTGTATAAAGTCCTTGCCATGTTACAGGTGCATCACCTGTTGTTGCGTCTGCAAGTTTAACTGTTACAGCTTCGCCAAGAGTTGCTGTTGTTGTTGCACTGTCTTGATCTTGGAACCAAGCACCGGATACACCGAGCGCGATTGCTGCAATGAGAACAAGTGCGAGAGCAACGATTGCAATTGCTTGCCATGAAATTTTCTTTGTTTTCATTTTTTAATCTCCTTTTTGTTTTTTTTAATATTTTTTTCTGAATCATCATTTTGCTCTTTTGTCCTCGCCATATCGGAATCTCTTCCTTAATCGACTACAGGTTTTGGACAAAACAAATTGATAATCCCATAAATGAGTAAACTTCATTTTTGCGTTGCAAAAACGCCGTTTACCCCATAAATCAAACAGTGAGCCCTGTTGTTAAGGGCTCACTAAAATTCCGTCATGTTATGTAATCTAGTCAAATTTTAGCCCCCAACTGCTTTCATTGATTTGATTTATACCTTCATATTACTCATAAAAAAACAACCTGTCAAACAAATTTCACACATTTTTCACATTTTTTTTGTAAATTTTCGACTTTTTGTTTTTTTGTCATTTTTTGTCGTTTTTTGCATCTTTTTGTCTTCCATCATCAAGCAAAACATCCGAATTCAAAATGCTTTTTATAGATTCCTAGAACGCATTTCGTTGAAGTCCGTCTCACAATGACAAGTGTGATTCTATCCATGTCATCCTGCCATCGAGCACGAAGTGCGACATCCACGAGCAAAGCGAAGTGCGACGGGCAAACTTGACGGGCAATCACTCCATGTCATCCTGAGACCAACTTACTTGACGGGCAATCTAAGGATCTGGATTGTTAGAAAGCCACACTCCGCATGTCCGTCTCACAATGACATGTGGGTTGATGTGTCATCCTGCCATCGAGCACTGCACAATTGTCATTTCGACCTCCAACTTCGAGGACTCGACCCTTGGGGAGAAATCTCTTAAAACCTTATGCCGTCTTGTTGAGGCGAGCGGGATATGATTGTCATTCTTTTTATAAGGTTTTATGAGTGTTGTGGTCGTCTTGCTGCACGGTTTTGGATTTCTCGCTCCGACTTTGTCTCCACTCGAAATGACATAAAAAGTGTGCCAGCAAAACATAAACATAAACAAAACCGAGCCACGGGTGATAAAAAAATAACCGCGTAAATGCGTTATTTTGGTGATCCACCCGGGGAACGTATAAGAGACCAACGGTCTCGTTCTCGGAGCGAAGCGACGTCCCGGGCAGTCCCGGGTTAAATCCGCAGGATTTGTTTTGTGAAACAAAACCGAGCCACGGGTGATAAAAAAATAACGCGTAAATGCGTTATTTTGGTGATCCACCCGGGGCTCGAACCCGGGACCCCTTGATTAAAAGTCAAGTGCTCTACCGACTGAGCTAGTGAA
>JBJFDC010000041.1:0-6845 GCA_051889215.1 Christensenellales bacterium | reverse complement strand
TTTGTTATCAATTTCACTCGTTTTGCTTTGTGTGTGTCTTGTTGGATGCTCGAATGCACAAGAAGACCTTGCAGCAAAACTTGATGCCCATCTCAACAGATTAAATTCGACAATTTCATCCGTCCAAGACATAAGGAATGCCGATATAACCTATCAATCAACAACTTATCAAACACCATCGTCAAATCGTTTGAACAACCCGGTTGTGAGAGAAAACACAAATCAAGAAAATGAAATTGTGCCGCTCAACTCATCAAACAACATTGATTCAACAATCTATGACGATGTGCTTGAAACAAACGATTGCCTTGGTTCTTGCAAGAGTCAAATTTTTGAACTCATTGAAATGCTCAGAACACTTTCAACAAAAGTAAAGAAAAATCAAATCAAACTCAATGACAATCAAATCGCTGGCGTCAATGAGCTCTTGTCAAACCTCGCAGTAAACACAAACAGAATTTCAATGAGCAAAAACGAAACCAACACAGAAGTTGGAAAAGTCAAAGCAATGCTCAAAGACACAAACAGAAATCAAGCCGCACTAAATTCAAGATTTATAAGACTCAACAACTGCCTTGAAACAAGACTGACATACTACAAAAATTGTCTCAATGTCCTCAATCAGATTCGAGTTTTGCTCGCTTGCGAAAACGGAAACTGCACATATGAGAACGGAAACGTTTGCATTGATGGAACTTGCTATGAAGACACCGAACTCAGCAAATATGGCGACAACAAAGAACAAACAAACGAACAAAGCAATGTGATAAATAATGAAAATGACCTAAAACTTTTTGAAGAATTCAAAAATTATCTTGAACGAACAAGAAAAGAAAATGAGATAAAAAATCAAGAACTCGTTCAAGACGAAAAAAGAATCGAAAACAACAATCAATCAAACAAAGACACAATGAATTCAAATATGAACAGTTCAACAACCGTTAATGACACAAACAACATCAAAAATGACGAAATGAATGAAACAAATGATATCGAACAAAAAACAACAAATACTCAAATTGAAAAACAAAACTCAAATGAAAACGACACTGAAAACAAAGATATAATCATCAGCAACAATCAAACAAACTCATATGAAAATAGACGCAGAGGAAACATCGACACATTCCGCGACCAAACAGTAAAAAGAAATATCGATTCATTCCGACGCATAAACGGAAAAATCGCATCACCTTCTCAACTTTTTGCGGAATGGATTAATATGCAAAAACCTTTTCCAGAAAAAATAACTGAAACAAACATAATAATTCTTTCTCGTGATGACACAGACAAACAATTTGTTGAAAACACAAATGTTGAAAGTTCAACTCAAGAAGATATTGCATAAAAAAACTGGTTATCATACCAGTTTTTTTAAATTATTTTGCTACGAAGTTTTTCAAGAATCTTGTTTTCAAGACGCGACACTTGAACTTGTGAAACTCCAAGTTCTTTTGCAATCTCGCTTTGAGTTTTGTCTCTGAAAAATCGCATGAGAATGATTTTTTTATCTCGACTCTCAAGTTCTCTCAATGCATCTTTGAGCAGAATATTATTCGTTATGTCATCAATCTGGTCAACTTGAACAAACTTGTCAATAAGAAGTCCAGAACTATCCGACGAGTCACCAGAGGTTGCAAAAATTGAAACAGGCATCTTGCTTGAGTCCATAACAAACACAACATCTTGTGCGTCCATTTTAAATGCATTCGCAATATCTTCAATTTTTGGCTTTTGTTGATGGACTTTTTGATACTCGTCAACAAACTTATTTATCTTTAAATTTTGTTGTTTTATTGCCCGCGAAACCTTTATGCAGCCATCGTCTCTCATAAATCGTTTCACTTCGCCATCAATCATTGGCACAACATAGGTCGAAAATTTGACGTTATAATTTATATCAAAATTATTTATCGCTTTAATAAACCCAAGACAGCCAAGTTGATACAAATCGTCATATTCAATACCTTTGCCAATAAAACGCTTTATAACGCTTTTAACCAATGGCGAATTTTCTTCAATAAGTGTGTTTTTTGCTCTCTCATCGCCCGCTTGCGCCAGTTTTATGAGAGCAAGAGTTTCCTCATGACCAAGCACACCTATTCCCCCGAAACTCGCCTAATTGGTTTTTCAAACACTTTTTCCATGACGACTTTGAGACCAGAACTTCCATTTTTTGATAGTTCAACTTTGTTCATGAAACTTTCCATAACTGTAAATCCCATTCCACTGCGCTCTTGCTCCGGTTTTGTTGTGTAGAATGGTTCTCTCGCTTTTTCAAAGTTTACAATGCCAATTCCCTTGTCCATGATGCTGATAATTGCAGAATATTCAGTCAGTTGCACCTTTATCGTGATTTTTCCAGTGGTTTTTGGATAGGCATGCACAACACTATTTGTGACCGCCTCGGAAACTGCTGTTTTTATGTCTGTGATTTCGTCAAGAGTCGGATTTGCTTGCACACAAAATGCAGCAATGCAAGATCGTGCAAACCCCTCATTTATTGATATTGCGTCAAAAGTGATTTCCATTTCATTAATAATTTTCATATCTTTCTCCTTATCAACTAATCTTTGGCATGAGTTCATAGAGCCCAGTCATTTTAAATATTTTTTCTGCGTGACTTGATGGATTGCAAATAAAGATTGGAATCTTGCGGTCTTTGAGTTTTTTGTAGCGACCAATCAAAACCCCAATTCCCGTGCTATCCATAAAATCAAGTTCAGACAAATCAATAATCACTTGATTAAAACCATCTTCACCAAACATTTCATCCATCTCAATTCTTGAATGATATGCCGAATGTTCATCAAGTTCTCCAATCAAAACAACATAAAGTGTTTTGTTATAGATTCTGTGTTTTATTTCCATACGCGCTCCTTAACACTTTCAGTCTAACACCAAGCCCTTTGCAAAAAATGTCGAGTAATAAGAAAAAAAGACTTGTTTTGTCAAATATCAAGCAACAAAAAAAGTCGAGCAAATCTCGACTTCAAACAAATTAAAACACCCCGTCCCACGCAACAAAAAACACCCTTTCGGGTGCTTTGTTGCCGCTCCTTTAGGAACGCTTCGCGAGAATCCACCCCGTCTCACACAACAAAAAACACCCTTTCGGGTGCTTTGTTGCCGCTCCTTTAGGAACGCTTCGCGAGAATCCACCCCGTCCCACACAACAAAAAACACCCTTTCGGGTGCTTTGTTGGTGGACGGGGATGGATTCGAACCATCGAAGGCAGTGCCGGCAGATTTACAGTCTGATCCCTTTGGCCGCTCGGGAACCCGTCCTGGAGCTGGTGATTGGAGTCGAACCAACAACCTGCTGATTACAAATCAGCTGCTCTGCCATTGAGCCACACCAGCATATTTTGGGCGCCTCGAGCGAAACAAATGTTTCAGTCTGTCGCCTATTTTTGTCTCGCCACTTAAGTGTCGGCGAATTAACCTTACGGCTTGGGGCGGAATCGAACCACCGACTTTCAAGAGATTTTGCAATCTCGTGTCGGTGCTTCCTTCTTCTCACACCTTACAGCTTGGTGCCTTGGGGCGGAATCGAACCACCGACACGAGGATTTTCAGTCCTCTGCTCTACCGACTGAGCTACCGAGGCATATCGGGGAATATCCCCGTTTTGGCGATCCGGATGGGGTTCGAACCCACGACCTCCAGCGTGACAGGCTGGCGTTCTAACCAACTGAACTACCGAACCAAAAGGTTTGCCGTATCAATGGACTTCAACTCGCTTGCGTCCGTGACCAAGTCGAGTGTTTGTCCATGGTGGACCTTCACGGACTCGAACCGCGGACCAACCGGTTATGAGCCGGTCGCTCTAACCAACTGAGCTAAAGGTCCATATCTGGTCGGGGTGAGAAGACTTGAACTCCCGGCCCCATGGTCCCAAACCACGTGCGCTACCAACTGCGCTACACCCCGACGGATACGACTCTTTGATAATATAATAAAATTGTTTTGATGTCAACAATTATTTCAATTTTTTTTAATAATTTTCCAACTTTTATTTTTTGTAATTTTGACAACAGCATTTGAATGAATTGGTGAAAAAAATAGTTTACAAATTTTGCCGATTATGCTATGCTTTGAGCATGCAGGTGTAGTTTAGTGGCAAAACATCAGCTTCCCAAGCTGTGGTTGCGGGTTCGATTCCCGCCACTTGCTCCAAAAGACCGAAGGGTCTTTTTTTAGTGGCGGGAAACGCAGACTTCGTCTGCCCAAGCTTTCTGCTTGTTGACCCCGCATCAAGTTGCGGCTGGCACCCGTCTCTGCGGGCCAGCCCGTGGAGTCTTCACTCCGTTCCGACTGCGCTTCCCTCTCACTTGCTCCAAAAGACCGAAGGGTCTTTTTTATTAAAAAACCCTGGACGCACTCCAAGGTTTTCAATAGCAACAAAGAAGTTAAGTTATGTTTAAACCGAAATCCAAATTAGAATCAACGCTGCAGTGCAAACAACAATTGCAATGTCGATGCAAAGGCAAGTTATGCTTGCAATTCTAATACTTTTGTTGCAAGATTTGATGCTCAACGACAACAAGACAACAGATGTGATGAAAAATACCAACATTGGCAATAAAATAACTGGAAATATTGATATCAAAACCAAAAGTGCAACGGCGACAGCAATTCCCTGCTCTGGTGTTGTTGCAGAATTTGCAATGTCTGTTATAACACCTTTAAAGCAACATGTGACAACAAACATAGCAACAACAAGTGCAAAGAACACAATGCCCGCAATAAACACACCTTTCTTTGTCAACTTTTTGTTTTGCAGGTCAGACGACACATTGACATCATTTCTAATTTTGCTTTCCGCTTCATTTATTTCTTCCATTTTCCCTCCTATAAAAGCCAGCCACCATCAACAGATATGACTTGGCCAGTAATAAAGTTTGATTTTTCACTCGCCAAAAATGACACGACACCAGCAACATCTTCAGGCGTTCCGAGTCTATTTAGCGCCGAGTTCTCTTTTATTTCCTCACGAATTTCATTGGTCACATTTTTTGTCATGTCAGTCTCAATAAAACCAGGGGCGACACAGTTGACGTTTATGCCATTTGGTCCAAACTCTTTTGCAAGCGCTTTTGTGAATGCAACTATTGCCCCTTTTGATGCACTATAAACACTTTCACACGAGCCACCAACAAGCCCCCAAACTGAAGAAATGTTGATTATTTTTCCACTCTGATTTGAAAGCATTTCGCGACCGATTTGTTTGCAGGTGTTGTATGTCCCACGCATATTGGTGTCAAAAACAAAGTCATAGTCTTGTTGGGTCGAGTCAATCAAAAGTCGTGTGTCGCTCACGCCTGCCGAATTCACCAAAACATCAATAGTTCCAAATGTTTTGTTTGTGACATCAACCAAGTTTTGAACCTCGTCCTCGCGAGAAACATCAACTTTAACCATAATGGCTCTTGTGATTTGCGAAATTTCGTCAAGCAAAACTTTTGCATCGTCAAAAGAATGATTATAACAAATCACAACATTATAGCCATCAAGTGCAAATTGTTTTGCAACCGCTCTGCCAATGCCTTTTGAGGCACCCGTCACAACAACAGTTTTCATTTATTTTCCTCTATAACTTTTAATATTGTATCACAAACCTCGTCAATATCCAAACAAGTTGAGTCAATATAAATTGCATCTTCACATTTTCTCAAAGGTGCCACCTCACGTTCCGAGTCTTGTTTGTCACGCAAGACAACATCTTGCAAAATTTTTTCATAAGGAGTTTGTCCGCCCAACTCATCAAATCTTCTTTTTGCACGGACTTCGGGCTTTGCATCAAGATAAAATTTGAAATCAGCATTTGGCAGAACAACCGAACCAATATCTCGACCTTCCGTCACAAGTCCAAACTCGCTCGCTGCCGACCTAACAACATTATTCACAAGTTCACGAATCTCTGGATAACAAGAAATGGTTGAAGCCATCATGCCAATCTTTTCTTGTCTCAACAAATTGTCAACATTTTTCCCATCGAGAATAGTCACTTGTTTTCCATCAACAAAATCAATATTTAATTTTTTGCTTTTGGCACATTCAATCACCTTTTGAATTTCGCCCGCACGAATCCCTTTTTCGTTGCAAGCAAGTGCATATGCGCGATATAAACTTCCAGAATTGAGGTGCATAATCCCCAATTTTTTTGCAACAAGTTCTGCAATTGTAGATTTTCCGCTTCCACTTGGTCCATCAATCGCAACAGCAAATTTTTTCTCCATATTTTCTCCCAAAAAAGGATATCATTTTTTAAATTTAAAACAAAACAATAAAATAATATTTTTAATCATTGACTAAAAATAAAATTTTATATATTATATATTTGTTTGCTTGTGTGGCTCAGTTGGCAGAGCAGTTGATTCGTAATCAACAGGTCGGCGGTTCGATCCCGCCCACAAGCTCCAAAAGCACAAGATATTGTGCTTTTATTTTTTTATTTACACAATTTTCTACGCAAAAAATTCAAAAAATTGATAAAAATTTGTGTAAAAATTTGTGTAAAAATCTGGATATAAATATAAAGGAGAATTTATAATATGTTAATGCTTAAACAAAATTCATGGAAATAAAGAATGGTTTTTTCAAGTTATGAGGAATATCGCAAGCACATGGCAAGATTTGAACAACCTCCACAAAACAACTAACAAAAAGACCCAAAAGGTCTTTTTTTGTTGCCACACAAGTGCGGCTCAGTTGGTCTTCAAAGCACCCCCCAGACAGTTTCCAAAAGAAAAAGGCCAGCAAACTGGCCTTGTTATTCACCCGCTTTGAGATTTGGAATTGCAAAGGACAAGCGGTTTTTTTCCTCGTCTTTTTCAATAATT
>JBJFDC010000040.1:0-6964 GCA_051889215.1 Christensenellales bacterium | reverse complement strand
CAGCGTCTTAAAGAACTCGAAAAACAAAATGAGGAACAAGCCGAACTTTCTCGCGAAAGCGAAACAAAAGAAAGCACTCCTCTATACGAGCGAGAAAACTGGACAGAAATTGTCGCAGATTTTCTTTCAAAAAACGATGAAGCAAAAGCTTATTCCAAAGAAATTTGCGCAGAAATTATGAACAACCGCGAAAATTATCGAGACGAAAAAAGTCTTTCATTGGCTTATGCAAAAGTCATGAAAAACCACCTTGTTGAAAAATCCGAGGTGCTAAAAGACGGCGATTTTGTTGAAAACTATATTTTGAGTAGTGATGAAATAAAAGACCGCGTCATGAAAATTTACCTCAAAGAACTATCCCAAAATGCTCCGCCAAAAGTTTTGTCGAGCGGCATGGGAGAAGTATTTTCAAAAAAGGTCAATCGTCCAACAACTTTGGAGGAGGCAAAAAAACTTGTTCAAAATCTTATGGAAAACTAGGAGAAATTTATGGTCACACTTCAAAGTGCTGAAAATGCACTCAAAACAGTTTATCTTGGCGTTGTTGCAAACCAACTCAACATAAACGCAAACCCACTTCTTGGGAAAATCAAACAATCCACAAGCGATGTTTGGGGCAAAGAAATCAGAAAACTTGCTCCATTTGGCATCAATGGTGGAATTGGCGCAGGAACTGAAACAGGAACGCTCCCACAAGCTGCGGGAAATAAATATGTTCAATTTGTTTCAGAACTCAAAAACTTGTATGGAAAAATTGAAATTTCCGACAAGGCAATTCGTGCATCACAAAATAATGCTGGTGCATTTGTCAACCTTCTTAATGATGAAATGGAGGGCTTGATCAAAGCAAGTTCTTTCAACTTTGGAAGAATGCTCTATGGCGATGGCTCGGGTCTTTTGGCAACTGTTTCTGCTTTCGATTCATCAACAAAAGCAATTACTTGCCAAACTTCTGATGTAAAAAATCTTATTGAGGGTCTTGTTGTTGACATTTATTCTGGCTCGGCGAAGAGAGAGACCTCAAGCGGATTTAGAGTTTCATATGTTGACAGAGCAAACAAGTGTTTCTATTTGGATTTGCCTGCAAACTTCTCTGGCACAATCGAAGAAGGTGACACAATCTATGTTCAAGGTTCAAAAGACCTCGAAATCACTGGGCTTGGAAAAATCTTCTCAACAAGTGACACGCTTTATGGCGTTTCACGTGCTCAAAATCCTTGGCTCAAACCATACACATCAAATGTTAATGGTGAAATAAGCGAAACAGTTATCCAAAAGGCAATTGACTTTTTGGAAGAAGCAAGCGGAAGCGAAGTTGATTTCATCACTTGCTCAACCGCTGTTCGTCAAGCATATCAACAATATATGACAGCGTTCAAACGCAACGTTGACATCATGGAACTTGCTGGCGGATATAAAACACTCTCATACAACGGAATTCCAGTTGTTGCAGACCGTTTTATCAAGAACGACACAATGTATCTCCTCAACACAAAAGATTTCACATTGCATCAACTTTGCGATTGGAAATGGCTTGAAGGGGAAGACGGCAAGATAATCAAACAAAATCCAAACTATGCAACATACACTGCAACACTCGTCAAATACGCAGACCTCATTTGCGACAGACCAAATGGCAGTGCATGTTTGACAGGAATTTCAGCAACTGTTGAAAATCCATTTATTTCACAAGCATAGAAAACAACACTGTTTCTTAATTAAAACAAACAAAGAAATTGGGAGCACTTTCGTGCTCCCATATTTCAAATATAGGAGATTTATGGCACTGATAAAAATTGAAGACGATATATTTTTTTTGGCGCAAAGATTGAAAGAAGTCGATGACGGATATTTTATTGCGCTAAACACAAAAACAAAAAACTTTGAGGTTCACAACCAAAATCAACCAATTTCATCTTTTTGTCTTTTGGTGCCAAAGAACAAACTTAACCCAGGCCTTGTTGAATATGTTCGCAAAACAAGATGTTCAAGACAGAAAAAAATTATTGAACAAATGGAAATTGAAAATCAAAAATTGCAAAAAGAAAACCAAGACAAAATTCTTGCAGAGGCACAGGAAAAGTTTGAAGAATTAACATTAAACACAAGGAGTTAACATGAAAGTTAAAGATGTTATTGAACTTGCTTGCGTGTTTTTAAACAAGCAAGACCTTTTGGAAACAAGTTTGTTTGACTCTGTTCAACCCGACGTGACTGACGAGCAACAAAATGAAATCGGCACGCTTGTTCGCTGTCTCAATCTTGTTGTTGGCGAGATATGTTGCGACTATATTCCGCTTGTTGAAAGCGAAGAAATTGAAGTGACTGGGGGAAAATTTGAATTTTCAAATCTCAAGAAAATTGCCATGGAAATTCTGGCAATAAGAACCCAAGACGGAGAAAAAATTCGTTGCAAAATAAGTCCTTCCTTTGTTTTGCTTCCAGATGGAAAATATGTTGTTGAATATTCTTATGTTCCAGCAAAACTTTGCATTGATGACGACATGCCATCTTTTTATTGCAGAGTCCCTGACCGTGTTTTCGCATATGGTGTTGCAATGGAATATTCACTTCTTTGTTCACTATATGATGAAATGGATATTTGGCAAACAAGATTTCGCGACGGAATTGAAATTGCAACGCAAAAACACTCTGAAAAAAGACTTCCAAGGAGGGGGTGGTTTTGATGCTTTTGCATAAGAGAATACCGTCAAAAAAATACACCGACTACAAAATTGATTATTCAATTTTTGGGTCTGGAATGAATGCGGACAAGGACGAAAATTTGCTGTCAACAAAAAAGGCAAAACTCTATTACAACTATGATGTTTTGAGCGGGGCGTTGAAGACAGGAATTGGATTTGAAGTGCTCACTCTTCCAAAAACCAGAGACCCAAATTCAGATGAGCGATTGATTGAACTTCCTGAAAATGTTGGGTTCAATGGTGTTTGGCATTTCAAATACTATTCTCAAACCGATTTTCGAAAAGATCACTTTTTAATCTATTATGGCGATGATTCAAATCTTTATTGGTGCAAACTTGTCAGCAAATATGCCCAATCTTTTTTGGTTAACGAAAATCTTTCTTTTCCTACAAGACCAAATGCGTTGCAATATCGTTTGAATAATGAAGATGTCATGATTTTTACCGAGCCCTCATCAAACATGATGGTGTGGCCGCCCGAACGAGATGCTTATGCGGTTGAGGGTGCACCAAAAGTTGTTTCCATGTGCTTGCACTACGAGAGACTTTTTGCCATTGTTGAAGGTGAGCGGGTGCAACTTCGTTTTTCTGACGACCTCAATCCAACGAACTGGGAAACGAGTGCAACAGAAGGTGGATATATTGAACTTTTGGACGAGCGCGGACCAATGAACAAAGTCGTGAGTTTTGGAGACTATTTATATGTGTTTCGCGATTTTGGGATATCAAGAATCACCGCTTTTGGCGACCAACAAGAGTTTTCGGTTAGCGGTGTTCATACTTCCAGCGGCAAAATTTATGAGGGCAGTGTGACAGTTTGTGGAAATCAAATCTTGTATTTGTCAAAAAACGGAATTTATCGTTTTGACGGGGTTAGTGCCTCAAAACTCAACCTCAATATCGATTCGCTTTTTGATGGGATCACGAACGAGAACTGTTGCGGTGCATACCTAGACAACAAATATTATCTTGCCTGCAAACTCAATTTTGATGACGGCGAACTCATTGGTTGTGAAAACGAGGAATACACAAATAATGCTCTTATTGAACTCGACCTTGTTTCGGGCAACCTGAACATTGTTCGCGGTGTTGATATTGTCAGCATGACAGCAGTGAGTGAAGGATATATTTCCAAACTTATTTGTTGTTTTGGAGGAAGCAACAAAAACAAAATCGGACAACTTTGCCATGATGGCGCACTTTTTGGAACACCGCTTGAAAAAGCATGGATTTCACCAAAAAGTGATTTTGGTTATGCCGACAAAAACAAGATTGTCAAAAAGATTAGTTTGATTTCAAAAACCGACATGAAAGTCAAAATAAAAGCTGACAACAAAACAAAGACCTTGTCGTATCATGCAAGTGATGCTCCGCAAACCAAAAGGCCAAATGTTGTTGGAAAGCAACTTGAAATATCTTTTTTGGTTGATGGAAAAGAATCAGATATTTCAAAGCCAGAAATTATTATTGGAGTTGAAAATTGACGCGTATTATGAGCGCTGATGAACTTTGGCATGCTTTTGCTCGTCCAAAGCACATCTCGCGTATAAAGTTTGGAGGACGTATGTATGAGTATAAGTTTTCTGATGGAGAGGGAATGAAAACCTCTGCTGAAGAACTCAAAGACAAAATAAAAAACATTGATGACAAATATAAACTTGATTTGACTTTTGATTCAACAAAAGATGATATTTCGCTTAATCTTGAAAGAATGAAATATCAAAAACCAACTGATGAAGAAATAAAAAAACAGGCGGAAGATGCTCTCAAAAGTTTTAGCGACAAAGAGCAAAAGTCAATTGAAAATGACTATCTTGATGCAAGCAAAAAACTTGACGAGCAAAATGCAAAACTTGGCGCAGACTATGAGGACAATGTCCAAAAAGTTGACCAAAATTATGAAAATGCGAAAGAACAGAACAAAAACTCGTTTATTCGTCGAGGACTTGCAAGAAGTTCAATTATGCAAGAAAATTTGAAAGACCTTGACGAGAGCAAAACTCGCGCCCAAGACGCGCTTGCCCAAACATTAAAGCAAAACCTTGAAAAGATTAACATTGAAAAAGATTTGCTCGAAACGCAAAAGCAAAGCGCTCTTGAAAGTTTTAATATTGCCTATGCTGTCAAACTTTCTGAAAAAATCAACAAATTAACCGAAAGTGCACTTCAAGCAGAAGAAGAAGTTATGAAATATAACAATCAACTTGAAGAGAAGGAAAAGAAGTTCACTCTTTCTCAACGAGAGCAAAACATCAGGCAAGATAATCAAAAACTCAAAGACAATAAATTCGTGCTCGATTATATAAACGAGTATGGCAGAGTTGGACTTGACCTACTTATTTCAAAAGAAAAACTTGCCGCAGCAAAAGATTCCATCAAGGGGCTGACAAAAGAGCAAGCCCTTGCGCAAATTGAAATGGACGGATATCGTGACATTCTTGGCGATAGTGTTTATAAATCTCTTCTTAATTATATTAAAAGCATGTAATTATGTGGGACGAAATTTTTAAAATTGCGCTCACAAATGGAATCTTTGCCGCTCTTTTTGTTGCACTCCTTTGCTATGTTCTAAAAGATAGTGCAGCACGTGAAAAGAAATATCAAAACACGATTGAAAAACTTTCCAATCATCTTGATGTTGTCGAAGAAATAAAACAAGATGTTGAGGAAGTAAAAACAATCATTGAAACAAAGTCAAAAAGAAAAAAATCATCATGAAAAGCAGGGGAATGAGCCCCTGTTTTTTTATTGCTAGCATATATAAAATGTTGAAACAAAAGTTGTTTTCGAAAAATGCTTGATTTTTGTAAAACCCTGTGATAACATGATAACAGCATACACAAATGACTTGTCATTTTTTATTTGGATATTAATCAAAAGGTTTTTATATATATGATGTTTAGAAATTCGGTGAAATTGCTTTTTTCAAATTTCGCCACGGTTTGGAAATTATTGCTATACTATCTTGTCATCACACTCATCGGAGTTGGACTTGTTGCTCCAGTTTTTTCAAGTGTTGTCGAAGTTTTTCGCAACCACAACTTTTTTGAAATCTTGGTTGACCTTCTCACAACTTTTAATCTTGGAACAAACTTGATTTCAATTTTTGCAGGTGTGGGAACAGTGTTCTCAACATTGGTTGCTTGCATTGTGGATTATTTTGTCATTCACACATGGCTTGCGGTTTATCTTACATTTTTGTTTGTTGTTCTTCTTCCATTTTTGTATGAACTTGGAGGAATCGCAGCAGGAGAAACTTTGTATGGCTATATGTCCAGTCAAGCAAAAGTCAATTTCACTGGCAGAATTTTTACATCGCTCAAAAAATCGTTCAAATATATCATGGCAAAAATTTTGGTTGCCACTCCAATCAATCTTTTGGTGTTCTATCTCATTATCAAAGTGTTTGAGCTCACAACTCTTGGCGGAACAATCAAATTTGCTGTGCCACTCATAATCACACTTGTTTTGTGTTTACTCATCACTTTGAGACTTGTGCTGTTCTCTGGCTGGCTTCCTGCACTCATTGTCTATGACTGCGGAGTTTGGTCGGCTTTCGCCCGCGGAATAAAAGCGGTTGGCAGAAGATTCTTCAGAACATTCTCAACAATGCTTATATTTGTGATTTTGAACATTTGCATTGATGTTTTGTTCGGAAGCATTGCATTTTTGTTGCTCATTCCTTTGGGACTATACTTGATTTATATCGTGGATTTTGTTATGTTCTATGGCAGCCAAGGCATGAGATATTATGTTGATTCTGACACAATCATTTCCCCAAAAAGACTTGAGGAAGTTGACAAATTCAACAATTGCAAAGACATTATTTAAAACACATTAGTGTCAAAATTTGGGCAAGAAATTTTGCCAAATCTTCAGAAGATATAAAAACAAAGACTCAAACTTTGTTGATATAAATTACAAAAGAAAATTATTGTTGCACTTGCGACAAAAATTTTTGGTTGAAATAATAAAGGAGAAAAAATGGAAAACGAAAACGAACAAAATGTTCGCCAAGACGCAATGCAAAACGCAAATGAAGGCGAAAAACAAACAACAAAACACATGCCAAGACCAAAAGTGGCTCAAGACGGAGAAAAAACGCAACACAGCAAAAAGAAGGTCAAAATCACATTCCTTGGCGGTGTTGGTGAGATTGGAAAAAACATGACGGCCATTGAATATGGAGACGAGATGATTGTTGTTGACGCAGGTCTGACATTTCCCGGAGATGACCTTCCTGGAGTTGATTTGGTTGT
>JBJFDC010000039.1:0-7329 GCA_051889215.1 Christensenellales bacterium | reverse complement strand
TTTGCGGTTTTGGTTATCAAACTAATTAAAATTGGACTCGGAGCACGCGACCGATTTGGTTGTCTTTTGTGCATTGGTGTTGCCTCTGTCATCGCCGTGCAAACCCTCATCAATGTCGCAGTCGTCACTGGTTCAATCCCTCCAACAGGACTTCCACTTCCGTTCATTTCCGCCGGCTCAACATCGCTTGTCGTCTTTATGAGTGCAGTCGGCATTTGCCTCAATGTCGAAAGACAAAGCATGAAAAAAACAATCTGTTGACACTTTGAATAAAAAGTGCAATAAAAATACCCACCAATATTGGTGGGTGTTTTTCAAAATTCTAATGTTTGGTCATATTGTTTTGCATATTCTTGATTTTTGCATTTTTGTTTGGACCGTCTTTCATTTTCAATATTTCTCAAAGCGGATTTGCTATAGGATTCAGCAAAATTAACCGCTTTTTCAATTTTTGCAATAGTGGTAATATCAATAAAATTTTCAGGATTATTAAATACTGCCTTAAAGATGTTTTTGCTATTATCCATACGATTGCATACCAACACTTCAATAATTTGATTTGTGAGATAAAAACATTTATCATCACCATTTCTGAAAATTGCCCTTGAGTTTGCATATATATCTTCAAATTTACCACATAATGGAAATGCTTTTAATCCGTCATTTGTCTCATATACATTAACATAGTAAAAACGACCGACGTCTCTATCTTCTTTCTGATATGTATGAAGCGAAGGGTTGTCTAAAGAATGAATTTCATTTTTGGTCAAGATTTTGATTTTTGTTTTTTTGTTGTTCAAAACACCAAACCTACAATCTCCATACTCATAAATCAAAAGCAAATCTTTAATTTTGTATTTTTCCATCGAATATCTCCTTTTTTCTGTTTAATGTAATATTGTAATACAACATAATATATAAGTCAATAGTCAATTTGGCTCCTGTCACTTGATGCAAATGTCACAAAACAATCAAGGTTGGTCATTGATGTTGCTATTTTTGATTGTTTATGCTAAAACATAATCAGAAATTTTTTCAGAGGTGGGTGGCATATGATTGAATATGAATATAATTTCAAGGTTGATGACATCAATGCCGTCACAAAATTCTGTGAAGAAAATGGATATTGCTTGATTTCAAAAAAGTCGGAGAACAGAGTTGTGTTTGAAAACAAACATAACCGAAAACTGATTTCAAGAATAACTTCAACTTTTGGAGATTCCCAAATGATGACAGTTTGGGATTTCAAAAATGTCGACACAAATGACGACCTTGTCAAACTTTCACGAGAGTCCGAACCTTTGACGCTTGATGAACACGAAATTGATGTTGCACGCTCAATGCTTGAAGTCATGGACTTTGAACAAAGCGCAGATAATCTCCGAACCAGATATGTTTACGAGAAAAATGATGTCAAGTTTGAAATTGATGATTATATTCGTCCTCAAATGAAAATTGTCGCCATAGAAGGAGACAAAGCACAAGTTGACGAGGTTTATCAAACAATGCTGATGGACAGCGCCATTTCTCGCCACATATTGTGATTTCAAGAACACAAGGGGAGGAGTTTTTCATAAAATGAATTTGGAGGAATAATGGATAAACTTCAAATTTATGGCGGCGAAAAACTCTTTGGGAGCATTGTTGTTCCTTCGTCCAAAAATGCTTTTCTTCCCATTCTTGCGGCAACAATCTTGTGTGAAGGCAAAGTGGTATTGCATAAAAATCCCAGATTTGTTGACATATTTAATATGTGTGCCGTCCTTGAAGATTTGGGAAGTGTGATAACATTTGACGGCGGCGATATTCAAATTGATAATTCAAATCTCAATTCATATGAGATTTCTCCTCAAAAGGCGAGCACTGTGCGTTCGTCGATTTTTTCTTTGGGGGCGATTATTGGAAGGTTCCGCAAGGCAAAAGTTGCATATCCCGGTGGTTGCGAAATTGGGGCGCGCCCCATTGATATACATCTTCGCGGATTAAAAAGTTTGAGTGTCAAAGTTCGCGACAGTCATGGATTTTTGTTTTGTGAGGCGGGTGATCTTGTGGGTGCGGATATTCATCTTGATTTTCCGTCTGTTGGGGCGACCGAAAACATTATGATGGCGAGTGTTTTGGCAAGAGGCGAGACGCACATCTATAACTGCGCAAAAGAACCGGAGATTGTCGATCTTCAAAACTTTTTGAATTTGTTGGGTGCAAAAGTGCGAGGCGCGGGGACTGACCACATCGAGATTGTTGGTGTCCAAAAACTCAAAAACGAGATTGAATACACGCCAATTCCAGACAGAATCATCGCAGGCACATATGCGCTTATGGCGGCGAGTTGTGGTGGAGAAATTGCACTTGACAACGTCAAACGCGAAACAGTGAGTCCAGTTTTGAGCAAAATACAAAATTCTAATTGCAAAATCCACTATGAAAGTGATAAACTATATCTGTCTTCAAATGGAAAACTTTCTGCTGTTCAAAAGATTGAGACGGCGCCATTTCCTGGGTTTCCGACAGATATGCAAGCCCAAATGCTTGCCGCATTAACAACTGCAAAAGGCACGAGCATAATTGTTGAAAACCTTTTTGAAAACAGGTTTAAGCACGTTCCAGAACTCATAAAAATGGGCGCAAAAATCACCGTGAAAGACAACATTGCTGTTGTTGAGGGCGTTGAAAATTTGTCGGGTGCGAGTGTGACGACTTGCGATTTGCGAGGAGGGGCGGCGCTTGTTCTTGCAGGACTCAAAGCTGATGGCTACACAACGATTGACAATGCAAATCTCATTGACCGCGGATATTTCAAAATTGAAGATGACCTTGGGCTTCTTGGCGCAAAAATAAAAAGGATAAAAGATTGACAAAGAAAAAAAAGATTTTTATCATTCTGGGCTCAATTCTTGGTGCTCTCATCATTCTTGGCATCATATTGTTTTTTACTGCCTTTTCTTTGAAAAGCGTTGATGTTGAATTTGAAACAACAAATGAGATATATGATGTGGCGTCGCTCCGGGAGCAAATATATGCTCAATGCGACATCGATTTCAAAAAATCTGTGTTTTTGATGGATAAGCAAAAAACGACAACTTCGATTGAAAGACATTTTCCAAATCTCAAAGTTATAAATATCGAGACGAGATTTCCTTCATCTGCAATTGTTCATATTGCTCTTCGGCAACAACTTTTTGCTTTTGAACGAGATGGTGAATTCTTTGTGACAGACGAGGACCTAAAAGTTCTTGAGGTGAAACAAAGTTTTGTTTCGAGCAAAAGCAATGCAATTTTTGTTGAGGGGCTTGAGCCAAAAAATGACGGAGAAATCCATGCCGCAGACATTCTTGAGTTTGATGGGTTTGATGCACAAAATTTCAAGAATATCAATGTTGCATTATTCAAAAACAACAGAACAAAACTTGAAAGCATGGCATATTTC
This sequence comes from Christensenellales bacterium, assembly GCA_051889215.1. GTDB lineage: Bacteria > Bacillota > Clostridia > Christensenellales > UBA1242 > UMGS1470. Next base: position 3,902 of record JBJFDC010000039.1, on the reverse strand, counting down.
AAAACTATAAGTTTTGAAAATCGAATAAATCCGGCAACTTTTGAAGATGAAACGACTTTGATTTTGAAATCTCATGGCGATTTTGTTTATCAAATTTTTGATTATGAGCACCGACTTGAAAGCAAGTTCAACAAACTTTTTGCTTGTGACTACACGATTGAAGACTTTGACAGAACGGAGTATGAGTTGCTCATTTACGAGAACTCAAGCGGAGAGATTTTTGCAAAGTTAAAAAATTTGACATAAACAAAAACTTATATCAAAAAAACATGACAAAGGACAAAAATCTATTGACATGTTTTTTTTTGTTGTTTATAATTATAGAAAAAATTTGATAATTATTCATTTATTCAAATTTTGTTTGCAAAGGAGGAAATATGTCCCAAGACATGGTGGCAGTGCTGGATATTGGCTCGTCAAGCGTGAGAATTGTTGTTGGAAAACGTGGCATAAATGGCACGTTCAACATTTTGGGCAAGGGCGAAAGTGAGTATAGCGGCTATGTTGATGGGGAGTTTTTGGATACAAATGAACTTGCAAGCGCAATTAATATTGCAAAAATAAATGCTGAAACAAATTCGGGCATGGAAATACATGATTTGTTCGTTGGTGTTCCGGGTGAGTTTTCTTTGAGTGAAGTGAAACTTGTCAGTCAAAACTATCCAAAGAAAATCAAAATTTCACAAGAAAACATTAATGACCTCTTTTTGAAGGCAGATGGACACGAGTTTGAATCGACACACACGCTGATTAGTTGCTCTGGAATCTATTTTGTTCTTTCAGACAACAGACGCGTGATTAATCCTTTGGGAGAGAAATCATCAAGACTTTCAGCAAGCATTTCTTACATTTGGGCAGACAACACTTTTATTGAAATAATCAATTCAATACTGTCCGAGCAAGGAATCCAAAATTGTGAATATCTTTCAACTCCGCTTGCAGAAGGGCTATATCTTCTTCATGAAAACCAAAGAGAGAAATACGCAATTATCATTGACTGTGGATATATCTCGACATCTGTTAGTCTTGTTCGTGGCAAAGGACTCATCATGCTAAATTCATTCTCTCTTGGCGGTGGTCACATTTCAGCGGACTTGCAACAATGCCTTCACATTCCTTTTGCAAGTGCCGAGCAGCTCAAGAGCAAAGTTGTGCTCAGCATCAGTCCTGCTCAAAGCGATGTTTATGAGGTGCAAATTCAAAACAAGATGGTTCCAGTTTCAATGCAAATGACAAACTCGATTGTTTGTGCTCGAATTGACATGATTGCCTCTGCAATAAACAAGTGCCTCAACCTTTGCAAAGAAGAGCACCCTGAATATATTGATGTATATTTGACGGGCGGAGGAATTTCATACATTCGTGGAGCAAAAGATCAACTATCAAAATCGATTGGCAGAAATGTCAAACTTCTCATTCCAAAAGATTCACAGATGAGCAAAGCATATCTTTCGTCAACTTTGGGACTTTTGGATATGGCACTTGAAAAACTTGAAGACGAGTCGACAAGTTTTTTACAAAAACTAAAATCTTTTCTTGCAAATCTATTCAAAAGATAGTAAGATAAAAAAGTAATCAACAAATTGCGTAAAAGCAAAAAAATATTAATTTTTAGGAGAAAAATATGTATTCAAACAATAATATTAGTCCAGTTGCAAGCATCAAAGTCATCGGAGTTGGAGGTGGCGGAAACAATGCCGTCAACAGAATGATTAATGCAAACATCACAAGTGCGCAATTTGTTGCAATAAACACTGACAAACAAGCACTTCTCATGAGCAAAGCGGAACTTCGTCTTCAAATTGGCGAAAAACTCACTCGTGGCCTTGGAGCTGGTGCTGACCCAGATATCGGACAAAAAGCCGCAGAAGAAAGCAAGGCAAGCATCTCTGAACTTCTCAAAGATTGCGATCTCGTTTTCATCACTGCTGGAATGGGTGGCGGAACAGGAACTGGAGCTGCTCCAGTCGTTGCTCAACTTGCAAAAGAAATGGGAATTTTGACCATTGCCGTCGTCACAAAACCTTTTGGGTTTGAGGGCAAACGCAGAATGGAAAATGCTGACCGCGGAATTGAAAATCTTCGCAAATATGTCGATACATTGGTCATCATTCCAAATGACAAACTTCTCAAACTTGTTCCAAAAGGAACACCAATTGTTGAAGCGTTCAGATATGCCGACGATGTTCTTCGCCAAGGTATTCAAGGAATTTCCGATCTTATTGTTCAACCAAACATGATAAATCTTGACTTTGCTGACGTTCGTTCAGTCATGAAAAACAGGGGACTTGCTCATATGGGAATTGGACATGCAAAAGGAGAGAACAAAACTCTTGAAGCAGTTCGTCAAGCAGTTTCTTCACCACTTCTTGAAACGACAATCGAGGGTGCAACAGGTGTTATCCTCAACATCAAAGGTGGAAACGACATGGCGCTTGATGAAGTTTATGAAGCGGCTGACCTCGTTAAAGAAGTTCTTGACCCAGATTGCAACATAATTTTTGGCGCTGGAATTGATGAGGCGATGAACGATGAGGTTGAAATCACAATCATTGCAACAGGGTTCCCAGGCAGTGAGAACATTTTGGAGAAAAAAGAAAAATTGGCAGATGCTGAAAAAATTAAGAGCGACATTGCCGCATTCAACGGATTTGGTGCAAAACCATATGACAATTATCTTGGCTCGACAATCGGGCTCAGAAACGCAAATGTCCAACCTGAACCTGCTTTTGAAGATAGAAAACCAGAAATGGCAACCGCCACAAATGGTGCTCCAACCGGAAGACTAAAAATTGACGACTCAGACATTCCACCATTCTTGAGAAGACTCAGAAAATAATCAAATAAAAAAGCACCGCTTTGAGGCGGTGTTTTTTTGTTTTTTTCGGCATTTTTCAACTTTTTTCGCCTTTGATTATTAATTTCATAATTTTATACTATAAATATGGAAATTGTGATTGAATATGCCTTGCTGGATAATTTTTTGATTGACATGATTATTCTTTTTGTTTCGAGCAAACTCAAACACGAAAAAATTTCTGTTGGAAGATTTGCGATATCGAGTTTGTTTGGTGCAATATGTGCCATTTTGATGCCGCTGTTGCAATGCGCAAATTTTTTGATTATTGGAATAAAATTTTTTATTGGTGCCGTCATGGTGCTGATTGCTTTTAAATGCTCAACATTCAAAAAGTTCGTGTTGGACTACTTTATTTTCCTTTCGACAACAGCCGTGTTTGGTGGCGTGGGAATTGCGGTTCTATATCTTTTGTTTGGCAGCGTTTCTCTGACAAATGGCTTTGCAATCAATTCTCCAATTTTTATGAGTGCAATATATATTGTCATATTTGCATGGACTGTTGGAGTTGTGTCAGCAATAAAGTTTTTCTATAGAAAGAAAAACAGAAATCAGTTCACATTTGAGGTGGAACTTGAGTTCAACGACAAGAAGATTGAGGGGAAGGCATATCTCGACAGCGGGAACACTCTTGTTGACCCAGTCACAAAGAAACCCGTTGTGATTGTTGGGTTGAGCACTTTTAGCAAATTGCACAAAGATATTGCCCTTGAAAACTTGCTTATGAAAAAATTGGATCACATAAAAATTGATGGCGCTCACTACATTGAATATTCAACACTAAACAATCAAAAAATGTCCATGCTAATCACTCCCATTGACAAAATTGAGATGAAAAACAACAAGGAAAAAAGTGGATTAAAAGAATGCGTTTTGGGTTTGAGTTTTGCAAAATTTCAAAAAAGTTTTGGCTGCGATATTTTGCTTAATCAAAATTGTTTTTAGGAGATAACAATGAAAATATTGAATTTTTTTAAAAAAATATTAAAAAAATTGTTAAATATTGAAAATTCTGACTTTGTTGACAACATTGTTTGTTATATTT
>JBJFDC010000038.1:0-7811 GCA_051889215.1 Christensenellales bacterium | reverse complement strand
GTGATAACGTTGGACTTCTTCTTCGTGGAATCCAAAGAAACGAAATTGAACGTGGACAAGTTCTTTGCAAACCAGGTTCAATCCACCCACACACAAAATTCACCGCTCAAGTTTATGTTCTTAAGAAAGAAGAAGGCGGACGTCACACACCATTCTTCAATGGTTATAGACCTCAATTCTACTTCAGAACAACAGACGTCACAGGAACAATCGAACTTGAAAAAGGCGTTGAAATGGTTATGCCTGGCGACAACGTCACAATGACAATTGAACTTATCACTCCAATTGCTATTGAGCAAGGACTTCGTTTCGCTATCCGTGAAGGTGGCAGAACAGTTGGTTCAGGTGTTGTTGCTTCAATCATTGAGTAATCAAACCCAAATTCAAATTGAGAAATCAAATTATAAATGATGATATAACCCAATCATCATGCGACCAACCCATCGCATAATTAAAAATCAAAAATCTGCAGATTAACCCACTGCAGATTTTTTTTGTTGCAAAAATTTTTGAAATTTTCAATCGTGAAGAGCCCGACACTGTCATATGGGACTCCGCATGCCCGTCGCACTTCGTCTTGCTCTTTGATGTGCTTTGCTTGATTGCGGGTTGTTGAATAAACGGATAACAATCAAGAACACAAAAAAAATGTTTTTCATATATAACAACATAATGGGTATTGCATATAACGATTTTCAGATTTTTTCGCCGCAAGTTATGGAGCAACTTGCGCGTGCATATTTTGAGAAAAGGCAAAATCAAAACCAAAAACTTGACGATTTGCTTTCATCACTTCAATTTCTATATTCCCAACTTGAACGCACAACTTTTCAAAAACAAAACATAATTGCACTAAAAAAAATAATGAATAAAAATATTGAATATTTTGCAAAAAATAATAAAAAATTAACGCAAAAAACACAAACTTTGCAAAATAATTCGCAGAATTATTTAATTAGAAAAATTATTATAACAGAACTCAAAGTGATCAAACTCTCTCGCGCTTCCCAAGAGCTGATGGAGTCCCATATTGAAAACATTGAAAAACTGTTGACGACCTTTTAACACTTGGCATTGAGAGGATTGGGGGTGGCCCCATATTTTCACTCATTATATGGTTGAAATATGCCATCTGACATCTGACCATTTGATTGAAAAAGTTGATGAATGATTGCTTAATTTTTAAAAAAATATAGCAAAAATGCCATATTTTTTCAATTTTTTTATTATTTTTAATTAATTTTTCGTTATTTATGGTAATTTTGAACAAAAACTCAAAATTTTATTCGCTGACATAAAACGCATGATAGAATTTTTGCGCTTCAAAAATGTCTGGTTTTGCGGCAACCTCAACCGGTGCGTGCATGCTGAGAAGTGGGACGCCGGCATCGATTACTTCCATGCCATATGACGCAAGAATGAATGCGATTGTTCCGCCACCGCCTTCGTCAACTTTTCCCATTTCGGTTGCTTGATAACTGATGTTGTTTTCATCAAGGACTTTTCTTAATTTTGCGATAAACTCAGGATTTGCATCATTTGCTCCGCTTTTTCCGCGCGAACCAGTGTATTTGTTGAATGAGAGCCCGCCGCACATCACGGCATCTGTTTCTTTGTTCATTGGCCCCGGGTAGTTTGGGTCATATCCTGCGGTGACATCACTTGAAATCATTTGGGAATTTGTCAGTGTTCTGCGAAGTGAAAGTTCGGAATATTTCCCGCTGGCATTCATGATTTCTGCAAGTGAGTTTTCAAAGAATTTGCTTTGCATTCCGGTTGCACCATAACTGCCGATTTCTTCTTTGTCAACAAGCATACAGCAGCAAGTGTGTTTTGGATTTTGGGCACGCATGAGGGCAAGAAGAGAGGTGTAGGCGCACACTCTGTCGTCGTGGCCATAGCCAGCAATCAATCCCTTGTCAAAACCGCAATCTCTTGCGCGTCCTGCTGGAACGGCTTCGAGTTCGGCGGAGAACAAGTCGTCTTCGTCAAAACCATATTGTTTGAGCGCGGAGATGACGGTTGCTTTGACTTTATCCTTTTTTGCGTCTTTTTGAGGTATTGTCCCGCCAATGATATTTAGGTTTTCTCCCTCAATAACATCTTTTTTTGTTGAAGGGTTGCGGTCGAGATGGGGCAATAGGTCTGAAATATAGAAAATTGGTTCGTCATCATTTTCGCCTATTGAAACATCAATTTTTGTTCCATCTTTTTTGATGACCACTCCGTGCAATGCGAGAGGGCGAGCAACCCACTGATATTTTTTTATTCCACCATAATAATGTGTGTCAACCATGCAAAATCCGCTGTTCTCATAGAGAGGGGTTGCCTTTATGTCCAAGCGAGGTGAGTCGACATGACTGCCCACAATTTTGAGTCCTTTTTCAAAATCTTCTGTTCCCAAAACATAAAGCATGAGTGCTTTGTCCATGTTGAGGGCATAAACTTTGTCGCCGGGTTTTAGTGTGATTTTTTTGTTAATTATGTCTTTCAAGTCCAAAAAACCCGCTTTTTTTGCTAAATTTATTGCAAATTTGATAACTTCGCGTTCAGTTTTGCATTCAGAAAGGAAATTTTTATATCCTTCGCAAAACACATTCATTTCGTCCAAATCCTGTTGGGAATATTTTTCCCATGCGTTTTCTTTCATATTTTCTCCCCTTTTATTATGTGCATTATAATTCAAAAATACTTTTTTACAAACAAATTTGCTTAAAATGAGTGCAAATTTTATGCAATGAATAATATATATTATAAAAATAAATAATATAATTATGTTGACATTAAATTTGATGACTTATATAATAGGACTATAAAACAATTGGGGGTTTTATCTCGACATGTCCAGAAGGAGTGTCATAAAAAGACATAAAAACAAATTTCTAATATGCGTTGTTTGCATATTATCTTTTATTTTCATGAGTTCTTTAACTGTGTCTTTGGCCTTGTTTTTAAGCGAAAAAAGCGACACTCAAATCAACTCTTTTGGAGCTGTCGTTTTATGCGATAATTCCTCATATAAGTTCAAGTCAAAAATAAAAAATCAGCTCGTTGGCGACGGGTATCTTTTTAACGATGTGAAAATGACAGTTGCAAGCAGCACCAATCCTGTTTTCTTACGCGCGCACGTATACTTCGAAAGTACAAATGAAGTCGCAAAAGACAAAATCAAATTCAATAGTTTTTCAGTGGAAGACCACGAAAACTACACATGGTCACGTTTTGGTGACTATTGGTATCTTTGCGACAAATCAGGAAAATTCATGTCCATAAACTCCACCAAAGCAGGTGAAGTTTATGTTTTTTTAAATCAACTCGATGCAATCGTCCCTGAAATGCAAGGAGTTTTGGGAGAGGACGAGTTTGTTTCGTGTGAAATTGTTGTTCAAAGTTCGCTCGCATCGAACTTCTCAAACACGACAGATTTTTCAGAAATAAATAAATCTTTTGACAAAAACGCAACAGAAACAACCAAATCGGGAACATATAGTGTTGTGTTCAAACAAAACGGCGCAACGCTTTCAACCCAAACCATAAATTATGGTGGCAAGGCAACAATCCCAGAAATGACGATAGCGGAAGGTGAAGTGTTCTTGTGTTGGAACACTCGTGAGGACGGAAGTGGCGCGAACATAACAAACGAACAGCTTGGATACATAACACAAAACCTAACACTTTTTCCAATATTCGAAAATCAAAAAGTTTTGGTGACAGTTGTTCAAAGCGAGGGCGGAACAATCACCCCCGAAACACAAATGGTCGATTGGGGCAGTGATTTGCTCTTGCATTTCACTCCAAGCAAAAACTATGTCCTCAAACGTATATTGATTAACGGAGATCCAGTTGGCGCAACGAGCGAATATTTGCTTAAACGAATCACGGGAAGTGTTGAAGTTTCCGCAGAGTTTGTTAGTGACTTCATCATTCTTGACATAAACGGCGGCAATGGCACGCAACCAAATGTTGTGTATAATGCGGACCAAACAAAATTTAAAATCGAAGAAGGAAGTGAGCCAACAAAGTCAGGCAAAGAATTCTATTATTACAGCACCAATTCTGCAGACAATGAACAAGGGCAAAATGGCGTTCGATATGATATTGGACGATGGTATGATGTCCCAAACACATCGGGTTCATCAACACTCTATGCAATTTATCTCACACCAACAAACAATTACACGACTGCACAAAACTATATTGTTGTTCCAAAAAGTGTGACGACTATTGCCGATTGTACGACCAATATGTTTTCTGCAACAAACTCAACTGTGAAATTTGTCACATTCCCACTTCAAACAAAATCGCTTGGCAAAAAGATTTTGGCAAACTGTTCAGCTCTGAAAGGTGTCTCAATGAGCGACTATGTTTCGACGATTGGAGAAGGTGCATTTTTGGGTGACAACTCTCTTGAAAAAATTGTTATTCCTCAAGATTTGAATGGAATTGGGAAACAAGCATTCAAAAATTGCTCGCTTCTATCCCAAGTGACGGGATTGCAAAGTTGTTTGCTGACGCAAATTTCAGACAGTTGTTTTGAAAATTGTTCAAAATTGACAGAAGTTGTTCTGCCTTCCACCATTGTCTTGATTGGCAGTGGCGCATTCAACAGCTCAGGAATTGCAAAAATCAATCTCAAAGACACAAAAATCACTCAAATTGGAGCAAGTGCGTTCAAAAGTTGCTCGTCTTTATCCTCTGTTTATCTTCCTTCAACAGTTCAATCGATTGGACAAGAGGCATTCAGCTTGTCTGGCTTGACGGAACTAAAGAATTTTGCGGGGACAAGCGTTGAGGTTATATCATCACAAACATTTTTGGGAACTCCGCTTGTTGGAATTGAGTTGCCTCAAACTTTAACAAGAATTGATAATCAAGCATTTGGAGAGTGCTCAGAACTGAAAATTGTTGGCGGTCTTGCCAACACTGTTGTGACAATGATTGATTCCAGTGCTTTTGCTGGGTGTGAAAAACTTGTTGGCATGATTTTCCCACAAACATTGCTCACTCTTGGTGACTCTGCCTTTGAAGGATGTTTGGGACTGGTTAATGTTGTTTTCGATTCTTCTTTAATTCAAATTGGAGAAAGATGTTTCAATGGCTGTGAAAATTTGTCGACACTAGGCAATTTTGTTGACACACAGGTCGAAAGCATAGGAGATGCTGCATTCAAAGATTGTGCCTCTCTTTCTGACGTGTCACTTCCATCGACAATTCAATCGATTGGAGACAGGTCATTTGAAAACTGTTCAGCACTTGCAACAATAACTTTTATCAATGGCGACAATCTTTCAACATTAAATGTTGCAAGCAATACATTTAATGGAACGACAAGCACGTTGAAAGTAAACATTTTGGACGAAGCACATTTTGATGCATACATAACAAAACTTAACGGAAAAGGATTTGCGGAAAATGCCTTTATGTTCTTCTTGGGCAACATTGACAGAAAGGCGTTTTATAAAAATGGTGTTTGGGAGAAATTCCGTGATGCTGTCATAACATCTATCGCAGGTGACCATGGAACAATTTCTCCAAGCGGAGCGGTCGTTTATTCCCTTGGGTCAAGCGCAAACTATGTCATAAGTCCGGAAACGGGATACAAAATCAAATCAATTTTGATTGATGGTGTTGAAATCGCAATCACAGCAGCAGACGGCAATTCACAGAGTTATCAATTTGATGACATTCAAAAAGACCACACAATTTCGGCAACATTTGAGCAAAGAATGTTCAAAATTTCAGTTGTGTGCGGCGAAAATGGGACAATAGATCCAAATTTTAGTGAGGATTATGCATATGGCAGCAATGTGACTTATATTATTACTCCAAATAATGGATATGTAATAAAAGATGTTTTTATTGACGGTTTGTCTAATGCAAAAGCAAGAGAAGATTCAAAATATACTTTTTCAAATATCCATGCACCTCACGAAATTGAAGTTGTTTTTGAAGTTGTCACTTATACTATTGTTTGTTCTGTTGGCGAGGGCGGGTCAATGTCCCCAAATGCCTCATTAGTCACAAAAAATTGGGGTGAAAGTTATGCGATCACATTCACTCCAAACACGAATTATGTTATTTCAAACGTAATTATTGATGGCGATGCGCTCAATCTGTCCGGTGTGGATTTGTCAAAAGCATATAAATACACTTTCACCAATATTAGGGCAAATCATGTCATTAGTTGTCTTTTTGAAACCACCATTCGCACACTGACATTTGATCCAAATGGTGGGCAATTTAGTGATGGCAGCACAAATATGATGAAAACGCTGTCATATGATTCTATTATTGGCACTCTTCCGACCGCAACAAGAGAGGGGTATATTTTTAGAGGTTGGAACACGCGAATTGACACCACGGAAACAATAGACTATTCAACCAAGAAATATTCTGATGTGTTTGGAAAAGAGGATGGTTGGCTCTATGCTATATATGAAGTAAAAACATTCACAATATCGACATCTTCAAATGGACACGGAGCAATAACAGGGTCAGTTGTCGTTGATTGGGGTTCAACCACGACCATAGAAATGACGCCAGACAAAGGATATCGCGTTGCAAGTTATAGCATTGATGGTGGAGCAGCGATTAACTCAACTGTTCAGGCGGGCAAAAGTGATTATTACACCTTTTCAAACATCACGGCAAACCATTCAATTGTTGCAACTTTCGTGCCAATCACATATCAAGTGAAATATAATGGCAATGGAGCAACAAGTGGCTCAATGTCAAATTCAACACATACCTATGATGAAGAAAAGCAACTCACAGCCAACAGTTATTCCAAAACGGGATATTCTTTTGCCGGTTGGACCAAAAGCGCAGATGGTGCGGGCACAATTTATGCAAATAAAGAAAAAGTTAAAAATCTCAGCGAAACGCAGGGTTCCGTTGTTGACCTCTATGCGAAATGGACAGCAAACACATATACTGCGACATTTAATGCAAATGGCGGCACAGTTTCACCAACAACAAAATCAGTCACATACAATTCGGCTTATGGCTCGTTGCCAACTCCAACGAGAGCAGGATACACTTTTGTTTGCTGGACAAACTCACTTTTCAACATGGCGGATTATCTCGTAAAATGGAATGGTTCAACAAATCAAGGAACAGCGTCAGTCAACAGACCTAACAACGAATTCACCTTGACGGCAACTGGTTCAGACTGCTACACCAATCCTTGGAATGGTGCTAGTTATCGCATTCAAGTTTCTCCAAGCACAACATATTTGTTCTCTTGGAAACAAGACACCCAGACATCAAGTGTAAACAACTTTGTATTCTTGTATGACAGTTCAACAGCATCATCATATACAACCGCTTATTCAAATGAATCCTATGACTCGGCAACCGGTAGATACTACATTTCATTCACAACTGCAAGCACAACAAATTATGTTGGATTCAGATTTGGAATTGGAAGTGCATCAGGCACATCGCTCACATTCAGTGAAGTCAAACTTGAAGAAAAACCATCAATTTCAGACTTTGCACTTGGAGCATATGCAACAGAGTCAACAACAATCGTGAATATGCCAAAAGATCATACTCTCTATGCTCAATGGACAGCAAACACCTACACAATCACTTGGAATGCAATCGATGCTTCCCTTATTGCAAATCTTTGGAATTATGCCGGCTCCACAGGATACACATCGTCAAACAGTGGCTCAAATTCGGCATATTCGGAAAAAACAGCCAAAACACCAAAATCAAATGTCATCTATGACGGAACAATATCATACTTTAGTCCAATTCCAAATAGACTTGGATACACATTTAACGGTTGGTTCACCGCTTCAAGT
>JBJFDC010000037.1:0-8449 GCA_051889215.1 Christensenellales bacterium | reverse complement strand
TGAGAGAAATTGTTTTTGTGGCTTTTGTTATTGTGAGCGTTGCGGTGAGAGCATTGCCTTCAAGTGTTCCGCCAAAGGTCGCCGTGACAAGATAAACACCAACCTCTGTTGTTCCGTTTGTTGCACCAGCATCAACACTTTCACCATTAATCCCCTTGATTGAATATGAAACAGTTGCCCCCTCTGGAAGCGTGCCCGTGATTGTGATTGATTTTTTTGTTCCATCATAAACAAAACTCTTGTCTTGGAATGTAATTCCAGAGAGCGATGGCCTTGAAATGTTTAATTTTGCTGTCACAGATGTTGACACATAGAAGTTTCCTGAGATTGTCGCCGTCACAAAGTATGTTCCAACATCTCTGAACTGATTGCCACTGCCACTATCTCCATCAGTCGATTTCCATGTGTATGACACGCTCGCCCCTTCTGGCAGTTCTTCTTTGATTGCCATGGTGCGAACTTCTCCGGTAAAGAAATAATCCGCATCAGCCATTGTTGGGTTGAAATGGCGTTTAAACATGTCGTTTATGCAAGTTGCAATGGTTTGTGATTTGCCAATATAATGCATTGTTGCACCGTTTTTTATTGCTGCGTCTGAATCAACAATCGCGCCAGCCGTGAACTTGCCACTGCCCGCATTTTGATAGAATACGCCATTTTGTTGATCAAAAAGTCCCACCTCTCCATCTCTTGTGCGAAGTGCAGGGACATAATCGCGAACACAAACGCCATCGTCATAGAGTTTGAATGAGTAAACTTTCATGCCGCCAATGATTTGTGTTGCATTCATGTTTGGAGTGCCACTTGCGTTGTTATACATGCCACTGCCCGAATTGTGATTTGCAAAAAGATATATTTGCCCAAGTCCATTGGTCAAATTGTCTGGATTTGTACGGACACCATAGTTGCCCGTATATGATGCTGTGTTGCTTGAAACCGCCCCGTCAATATTAAGATTATATTTTAATGTCTTTGTGTTTCCTGATGCCTTTGAAGAAATGTCCAAAACAAAATCTTTTCCATTGGCAATTTTTACTGTCATTTTGCTTCCATTATAGGCATATAGAGAATAGGATCCATTTCCACCATGTGGAATTATTGCAAAACGACGTCCACTCCAATCTGAACCGTGGATATGCTCCTCGCTTCCAAAAAGCGATTGACTGCCTGGCGCAGAAACAATGTTTGCATCCAAAACAACCTGGACATTTTCTGTCCTCCACCAATAGCCGGTGTTGATGTATTGCGTGCCGCTGCTTTGAATGTATTCCAATCTCTTGTATTCTTCAACAATGTTTGAATTCGTCGCGCCCGTTGTCAAAGACCCGCTGCCGGCATTCCCATAGAACTTTCCTTCAACTTTGTCATACATGCCTGCCGCACCATCGCTGTTTCGAATGCATGGAATCATGTCGCGAACAAGAGTTGAACCTTGCCAAACTTTAAACGAATATATATCTCCGATAAAAGACCTGCCATCTTTCGAGCCGTTGTTGTTTATTTCTCCCAAAAACATTGGCCAAGTGCCAGTTGTGAACCCAGAAATGCCAAAAGCGGTTGAATTGATTTTGTTGCCATTGACATACATATAGTCCTTGTCAACCTTGACCGTTGTCTTTTTCCCAGAATATGCCGAAACAGTCTGCTGACTTGGAACTGATCCTGCATATTGAAACCAAATCGAGTTTGATCCTGTGTAGAGATGAATTGCATAGGTGTCTTTTGACTGATATGCCGTTCTTGAACCAAAAAGCCATTTGCCGTCGGTTGATGTGTTGAATGCAACTTCGACTGCCGTGTCTGCCGTTGGCACAAATTCAGTGTCTATGTATTGAGCACCAGAAAAATGTATGTAGTCAACTGCAGTGTAAGCTGTTATGATTGAGTCAACGCCAGACGAGAACCCCTTGTTGTGAATTCCGCCCAGTTGGAGTGGCGCATATGCATCAAGTTTGCCGTCTGGGATATAAACTTTGAGATTGTTCGTTGTCCCATCAAAACTCGTCGCGTCAACAGTTGGAGCAGTGGCATTGTTGAATGTCACATCGACCAAACTTATGCAGTTCTTGAATGCATTTGCAGCGATCGTAAATGACTTGGCTGGGAAAGAAATTTCTTTCAATCCGCTGCCATCAAAAGATGAAATGCCAAATGTCGCAAGTTTTGAGCAATTTTTTAGATTTGTTATCTTTTGTAGTCCAGAACCCTCAAAACAATTTGCTTCAAATGTCGTGAATGTTGATGTCGGAAGAGTTATTTGAGTGAGTCCTTTTGTGTTCTTGAATGCATTCGCGCCAATTTTGGTGACTTTTGTCGAACTAAGACCGTTGATATTTTTGAGTGCAACGCAATCCCATGCCGCACTTCCGTCAATTTGCGTTAACGTTGTTGGCAACGAAATATTTGAAAGAGTTGAACATTTATAGAATGTTTTTTCTGAAAGTTTTGTTATGCTAGTGTTCTCCAGCCCGGAAACACCTGTAAGCTTTGAACAATTTTCAAATGCCGACACTCCAAGCAAAGTCAAAGTTTGTGGCAATTTTATTGATGGAAGATTTGAGCAATTATAAAAAGCACGTGAGTAAATCGTTGTGACTTTGGTATTTTCAAAATCTTGCACTGTTCTCAAGTTTTCGCAGTTTTCAAATGCACTCTCTCCAACAGTCCCCAATTCTTGGGATACAATAATATTGTATAGATTTGTGCAATTATAGAAACAAAAATTTCCCAAAGCTGCTGTTTTTGTTTTTCCCAAATGTATGCTTGCAAGATTTGAATCAGAAAAAGCATATTCCCCAATTGCAGTTATTGAGTTTGGAACATTAATTTCAGTCAAATTTGAACAGTATTGAAATGCACGAGTAGGAATTGTTGAAATCGTGGTATTTTCAAAATTAAATATTCTTTCAAGCGAAACACATTTTTCAAATACACTTTCACCAATACTGGTTGTCATTGTCGCAAATCGATATTTTGTGAGTGCAGAACATGAGGCAAACGCATATTCGCCAAGAATTGAAACACCATCACTATGCGAAATGCCAACAAGTGCTCCCAAACTGTTGAAAGAATATGCACCAATGGTTGTCGTGTTTCTATGCAATGTTATATATTTAACAATTGAATCTTGGTTGTTTCCAAAAATATTGTTTGATGAGCTGCCAGAAAGTGCTGCCACAGTTTTTGGAACAACGATATATTCTTGAGATGTCGTGTATGAAGCTGATGGAGTCAAATATATGGCATATAGTGTCGTGCTTGATTGGATATTTGGAATGTCATACCAAAGTCCCAAATCATAACGGTCACCATTTTGTCCTTGTTCGTTGTCGGAAGGATTTGTGCTGTAATAATAAAACTCTTTGCCTGATTTTGTCGGCTCGATATTGTCATTTATCCTAAATTTGGATTTGTCATCGTTGTATACAACCAATGGTTGTTGCCCAGTTCCGCCGTTTATGTCCAAGCGGATATACATCTTTGAATAAACAACCTCAATCATGTGAGAAGCTTGAATGTTTTCAAATGTATAAGTTTGAGGATCTCCTTCTGCAACAGAAACGATATTATCGCTTGACGAATCAACGTAAACCCCCTCAATTCTATTGCCAGTCAAAGGAGTGAATGTGACTGCAAAATTTTGCGTTTGATAAACTTCCACTCTTCCCGCTTCTGGGTCACATGTTCCTCCTGTTCCATTAATTATATCAATATTATATACGTATCTAAAAACATTCTGTTTGCATACCGCAAGGTGCGTTTCGCCTGTGAGTGCATACATATATGTATCTTCAGCAAATGAGCGGTTTGAAAGTTGTGAAACATAACCTGCCTTGCTGTTTGCTGGTACTCTAACTTTTAGTTCAGAAGTCGTCCCACTAAAAATGTTTCCGTCAGAAATTGTTGGAGCAGTGGTCGAGTTGAACGTTAGTTGAGCCAGTCCTGCGTTTCCATTGAACGCCCCAACACCAATTTGTTGAAGAGTTGACGGCATGTCATATGCTTTTATGTTTGAACAATCTTTGAATGCATAATCTCCAATTTTTTCAAGTTGCGATGGCATGCTAAAATTGGTTAATTGCGAACATCCCAAAAACGCATACGAATCAATGATTTTGATTGAGTTTGGAAGTGAAACTGTTGTAATGTTTGAATTCGTTTGAGAGAATATATTGTTTGTTCCATTCCCGCCAACATATTCAATCCCGTTTGAAACTGAAAGATTTGTTATTATGTCCGAATTCAAACTTCGTATTCCATACACTGGAACCAATGTTTGTGTTGTTGGGTCATATATTTTTGAAGGAACAACGACATTCGAACTACTCCCCAAATAATCAGTTATATAATATTTTGAATTGATAACTGTCATTTTCCATATTGGTGCAAAACAAACAACAATATTTGTGTCGGAAGTTGGGGAAACAACAATATTCGTGCTGGCAAGGTCATTGCTCGCCAGTTTTTCTTGTCCTCCGACTTTTATCGATGTTATTCTTGCCCCATCAAATGCTGAAACAACAAAATTCACGCTTTTCCCGTGGGCACAAGTGGTTTCAACAGGAGAAATTTCACCGTAAACAAAACCATCTGAATACGGCAAAACATATGTATCCACTTGATATACGTTTGTTTCGTAAGAGACATAAATTGAGTGGTCTCCCGATATGTTCTCAAATGTGAATGAGAACTCTTTTGTCGATTTTCCAGAAATTTTTTCTATGCCATCAATGATAAGTGAAGAAATATATTTCCCTTCATTTGCAACAAAAGAAAATTCAACATTGTCCCCAAAATGAGCAGTTTGGTTCGAATTTGGCGTCGTCTGCCCTTCACCCTCACTCAACACTGAAATGATGTATTCTTTAAGCCCATAAGTTGCCGTTAATGTTGTGTCGCCAACAATATTTTTGAGTTCGACAATTTGTTCGTTGTTGTCAGTTATTGAAACCGGACTTCCTCCGACCGAAATTGACTCAATTTGATAGCCCGAATTTGCCTTTACGACAAAATTGAGGTCGCTGCCATAAGTCGTGGTTGAAGTTCCTGGCGTGATTTCACCATTTGCAGTTTGGACAACATTGACTGTCACTTCGTTGCTCATATATCTCGGATAGAGAACAAGGTCTTGTGAAATATTATTGAATTCTTCACCATAAATATCTGCACCCGTCCCATCAATGAGCGTGTTCCAGTTTTGGAACACTTTGCCCGTTATTTGCTTTGCCGAAGGAGGTGTGACATCTCCAGCATATCTAACAGTTTGAGTTTTTAGAGTTGTTCCGTCCAAATCTTTGAATGTGACGGAATAATCTTTTGTTGGATATGATGTTTTAAAAAATGGAGCGAGATTTGTCGGACTTGAAGCATCGACATGGCGTGCTTGGACACTCTCCACTCGAATCTCGAGTTCGACTGAATCGTCTTTTGCATAGTGTTGAGGTCTGAGTCCTTCCGGCATGACAAAACTCTCTTTTGACATAAATCCAAAAGCTTTTCCCATATCGTCATGTCCGAGGACGGCAGGTTTTCCTTCTGTGTCACAAAAATAATACCACTCGCCGTCTCTCACCCAACTATAACCTTCATTTGGAGTTGGCACAAAATTTTGATATTTGATTATATCTTTTGCAACTTGACTGGTTTCATTTTCTGTTGTGACAAAAACGCCAATTCTTGCATAAAATTCTGCGCTTCGTGGAGAAATTGAGAAAGTGACGTCATCTGTTAGCACCTCTTGATGACGAAGTGCAACCCAAATCTTGTGTTTTAGACTTGTGTCTGTGTTGCTATCCACCTCTATTGTCGCAAGAGTGACAGAGATATCAAACCTATCGCCATCTCTATACCATGCGCCGCTGCTCATCCAAATGCCAAAAATCAAACAGCAAAACAAACTGAGAAGTGCCAACGCAACCCATCTGTCCTTCCTGTTCAGTTTTTGTTTTAGATTTTTTTTCATTTATGCTCCTTTTGTTTGTTATTGGGCAGATGCAACAATGTTGCCATTTGCCAAAAACGCCTTGCCATTTGCAAGCTTGAATGTATAAACCATTTGAGGATTTTCAAAGTTAATAACCTTGATTGAAGATATCGTTTTTAACTCGTTTTGTGTGAAGATTTTGTCGCCAACATGCATCGCTTCGTCGCTTACACCATATTTTCTATAAGCGATTTGACCAAGTTCAGGATTATAACAAATCCATCCTCTCTCACTCAACATTGGGTGATCGTCTGTAATCTTGATCATTGTTCCATCGTTAAGTGTGATTTCAAGTATGCTTTCTCTGTTTGGCGTAATCACTTCTTCAACTTTTGTTGTTTCATATCTTTTGGTCTCTTGATTATATGACAAAATCTCATCACCAACAGAAATATCTTTTGCTGTTTTGTGCGACCCATCTGCCATTGTTATGTTCGTTTCGCCGTCAACACAACAAAGTATTGCACAAGGTTTGTTGTGAACCAACACGGACTGAACAAAGTAGTTGTGGTTTTCAGCTGCTGTCAATGTGTAGACATCAATATTAGTGTTTTCAAAATACTCTATGCCAACAATTTCTTTGTCAAACATGAGACTGAGCGACAAAAGCCAATCTCCTATTTGTGTGCCATTTTCTTGAAGTTCAACCTCAAAATAATGACTCTTGCCAGCTGCTGTGTCGTAGCAAATCCAACCTCTCTCACTAAACATTGGGTGATCTGGGGTTATTTTTAACATTGTTCCATCTGCAAACTTGATATGAACAATTTGAGTTCTCTTTAGTTTTGTCAAATGATCAACAGCTGTTGGTTCAAGTTGTTTGGTCTCAAAATTATAAGACATGATTTTGTCGCCCGCCACAATGTCTTTGATTTGTTTTGTTGTTCCGTCTGCCATTGCCACCATACTATCTCCCGTCACGCAACACATGCTCTCTCTTTTGGTGCATGAGGAAACCGTGATTAAATTAATATCTTTGACACTCATGGATACACTAACTGAGCCATCGTAACCACTAGAGTTGTAACTCGAATATTGAATAGAGTTATTCAGACGAATGCCATAATATTGAAGTTCAGCATTAACACAATCCATATAATACCCACTAACTGTTGCCGTGATTGTTATATTGTCTGTTGAAGGAACGTTTGACAATGAAGCTGAGCCGCCATTGGAAATCGACCCACTTAGACCACTTGTTGTTGAATATTGAACATTAGAATAATATGATGAGCTATTAACATTGATTGTTAACAAACCTGCCCAAGAACCATAAATTGTGTGATCCCCTGCTGTTGTCACAATTGTGGAACTTGTCACTTGTGTTCCGCCGCTAATAGCGGAATTCCACCCCACAAAAGTCCCACAAGTTGCGGACAGTCCAGTTGGAAGCGTTCCATAAGTCTCTCCATACTTCACTGTTTTTTGATATTGGAAGTTATCTGTGATCCAGAATTCTCGGATATATGCTGTTTGTCCACAATCGTTGTCAATTCGAATATTGTATGTTCCAGTTGTCGAAACTGTGAATGTTTGATATTCGGTCGAATAATTGAATCTCCTGCTGCTTGTTGGATTGTATGCTGCACTAATGGCATAGAACACTTCAACACTTCCATTTGAAAGTTTTGACGAGTTGGTTGAATCATATATTTTCATGTGCATGAGATATGTTGTGTTGGCTGTCAAATAAACAGTCGCACCGATTGTTGCATATGGATCTGACGATGCTGAATTTGTCAATTTGTATTGGTGACTTGAAGTGTAATAATTGATTGTCAAATTATTTCCAGAATATGTTGCATCTGAAGATACTTCAGTCATCATGCCACCTCTGCAATTTGGATCGAATGTGACGGTGTATTCGTTTGGCGTCCAATGAGCAAACAATGTTCTGTTCACCGCATCATTAACGACCGAACTTGAAGTGATGTGAGTCGAAGCAGAAACGTAGGACGTCCTCGCATTGCTCGAATTTTGCTCGATCATGACATTGTTTATAACAATCTTATTCATTTGCATGGTTGTGACGTTGACTTGAATAACATAATCACCATCAGGAAGATTTGAAATGTCGTAATAGAAATGAGCATCGGCTTTATTCCCATTATATTTCAATCTGAGTTTGTTTATTGTGGAATCTTTTGTAAACACACCAGAAACAACTCCCGTTGATGACGTCCCAAGGACTGTCGCAATATATGACGAATCTTTCCATGTTTGAACTTGGAATGCCAAACTTCCAGTGTTTGTCGAGCCAGTGTCAAATGTGAATGTCTCACCACTTCTTGTGCAAGAATTATAACCATATGCAAAATATGGATCAAAGAAATTTTTGCTCCAGCCAGCAAATGTATATCCTGTTTTCGTTGGAGTTGGCAATGTGCCATAGTTTGAGTCATATGTCACACTCTTTGACACTGACAAAGTTATGTTTTGATAACTTGCTGCAACTCCCGCGGTTGC
>JBJFDC010000036.1:0-9270 GCA_051889215.1 Christensenellales bacterium | reverse complement strand
ATGTTGCTTCATGCAACATCATATTTGGCAAACATGATATTCTCGGCAAAGAAAGAACACTTCTCATTGGCGATTGTGGATTGAATATAAGTCCGAATGCCAACGAACTCATGCAAGTTGCCTTCAGCATGGCGGATTTTGCAAAAAACGTCTGTGATATTGCTCCGAGAGTTGCGATGCTTTCATTTTCGACTCATGGGAGTGCTGTGACAACAGAAACAAAAAAGGTTGCTCAAGCGACCGAGTTATTAAGAGAAAAAAGGCCTGACATCATTTGTGATGGTGAAATTCAACTTGATGCAGCAATATGTCCAAAAGTTGCTGCAATAAAGTGTCCAGATAGTCCTCTTGAGGGACGAGCAAATGTTCTTGTTTTTCCAGAACTTCAAAGCGGCAATATTTGCTATAAAGCGATTGAGAGATTTGGAAATCTGAAATCATATGGACCAATAACTTTGGGCTTAAACAAGCCGGTTAACGATCTTTCCCGTGGGTGCACGGTTGAAGATATAATTATGGTGACAGCAATAACTGTCATGCAAGCTGGAGGAGAAAACAAATGAAAATTTTAGTTATTAATGCTGGAAGCAGTTCACTCAAATATCAACTTATTGATATGAAAGACGAAAGTGTTATCGCAAAAGGTAATTGCGAAAAAATTGGACTTGAAAGTTCATTCATCAAACACAAAACACAAAAAGGCGAAATCAAAATTGACAAATTCATGCCAACTCATAATGAAGCCATTGAAATGGTTATTTCTTGTCTTTTGGATAAAGAACATGGCGCAATCAAGTCTTTGGACGAAATTGGGGCAGTTGGACACAGGGTTTTGCACGGTGGCGAAATTTACACCGATTCTGTGCTTGTTGACCAAGAGGTTATGAAAAACCTTGAAAGTCTCAAACCACTTGGTCCATTGCACATGCCTGCAAATATCATGGGAATCAAAGCATGCCAAGAAGTTATGCCAAATGTCAAAAATGTTGCAGTCTTTGACACAGCGTTCCACTCACAAATGCCAAAAGAAGCATATCTTTATGCAGTGCCATATGAGGCATACACAGAGAACAAAGTCAGACGTTATGGTTTCCACGGAACAAGCCACAAATATGTTGCAAATGAGGCGGCAAAACTCCTTGGAAAAGATTTGAAAGATTGCAGAATTATCACCATTCATTTGGGCAATGGTTCAAGCATGGCGGCAGTTCGCGATGGTCACTCAATCGACACATCAATGGGATACACACCACTTGAAGGACTTTTGATGGGAACACGTTCAGGCGATATTGACCCATCAATTCTTGAAATTTTGGCAAAAAAATATAATCTCAAAACAATTTCTGAATGCATCACATTTTTAAACAAAAAATGTGGGGTTTTGGGAATTAACGGAGTGTCTCCAGATATGAGAGACAATGAGGAAGAAGCAGAAAAGGGAAATGAACGTGCGAAACTCGTTTATTCAATGCTTGCTCATCGCATCAAAAAGTATATTGGTTCATATTTTGCTTTGCTTGATGGAGTTGATGCTCTTGTGTTCACTGGGGGCGTTGGTGAAAACGACGCATCTGTTCGTGAACTTGCAACATCAAATCTTGATGCAATGGGCATTGTTCTCGACAAAGATAAAAACGCAACTGCTCCTCGTGGCGAGAGTGTTGATTTGTCAGCAAAAAATTCAAAGGTAAAAATTTATAGAATTCCAACCAACGAAGAGCTCGTTATTGCTCGCGACACACTAAATCTTGCAAAATAAATTTATTTATAGTCAAAATTGTGTTGACAAAAAGCAATTTAGTTTATATAATGATTTTCGTTATTTTAAAAAACCGTAAGGGTTAAGAGAATTTGAGCAGGAGGTAATATGGCAGTCCCAAAGAATAAGGTTTCAAAAGCAAGAAGAAACACAAGAAACAGCGCAAACTTCAAAGTTGTAGCTCCAACCCTTGTTGAATGTCCACAATGCCACGAAAAAATTAGATCACATGTTGTTTGTCCAAAATGTGGATACTATGACGGCAAAAAAGTTATTGAAACTGAAAAGAAAGAAAATAAGTAATCAACAAAACAACTTGTTTGCTACAGAACAAGTTGTTTTTTTATTGCCTTTTTGAAATATTTTTGTCATAATAAAAATGGAGTAAAATATGAAAATTTTGATTGACACAAAGGGTGGAGATTATTCGCCTCTTGAACTTGTTGAGGGCGCGGTTCTTGCGAGCAAACAAAACAAAACAGCGGGTTTTGTTTTGTTTGGAGATAAGCAAAAAATTGAAGAAATATTAAATAATGAAAAAGTTGACTTGTCGCGATTTGAAGTGATTGATTCTCCCGATGAAATTGAGAACACTGAATCGCCAACAATGGCAATAAAAACAAAAAAACAATCATCAATGGTCATGGCATTTGAAAGATTAAAAAGTGAGAGCGATGCTTGCGGCATGATTAGTTGTGGCAGCACTGGTGCAATCCTTACTGGCGCAATCTTGAAGATTGGAAGAGTGCCAGGCGTTTCTCGTCCTTCGCTTGCCCCAGTTTTGCCAACAGCAAACGGCGGAAAGGTTATGCTTATTGATAGTGGTGCAAACATGGATTGCAAGCCAATCAATCTTTGTCATTTTGCTCTCATGGGTTCGGCATATATGACTGCAATGGAAGGGATAAAAAAACCAAAAGTTGCACTTCTCAATGTCGGAACAGAAGACAAAAAGGGCAACGACCTTACTCATGTTGTTTTCCCTCTTCTCAAATCGCTTGACATCAACTTTGTTGGCAACATGGAAGCAAGAGATGTTTTGAGTGGAAAATATGATGTCGTCGTTTGTGATGGCTTTGCTGGAAACGTTCTCTTGAAAGGGCTTGAGTCCATGGCGGGAGAAATTATGAGCGAATTGAAGCTTGCTGTCAAAAATAGTTTCAAGGCAAAAATTGGTGCATTATTTTTGAAGGACACACTCAAGAACATAAAAAACAAATTTGACTATAACGCCATTGGCGGTTCAATTTTCTTGGGGGCAAGAAAGATTGTCGTCAAAGCACATGGAGCTTCAAAACGCGGTGCAATTCTTGCATGTTGTGAGCAAATTGAAAAACTTATTGACAACAATTTGAATCAAAATATTGAAGATATGATAAAAAATGCTCAAATTGACGAGGCGGCAATTTAAGAGTTGAAAATATATTGAATTTGTTGTATATTAATGATGATATAGAGAGGAAAGAATGTATTTTAAATCTTTGGATGTGGCTGGCTTTAAATCGTTTGCTGATCGGCTTGAAATAAAGTTTGATAGCGGTGTGACAGCAATCGTGGGGCCAAATGGTTGTGGCAAAAGCAATGTTGCTGATGCAATTCGTTGGGTTTTGGGAGAACAAAGCTCAAAACTTTTGCGTGGGTCAAGCATGCAAGATGTCATTTTTAATGGAACAGAAAAGAGAAAGAGTCTCAGCTATGCTGAAGTCACTTTGACATTCAACAATCAAGACAGATTTTTCAATTATGACTACGATGAACTTGCAATCACAAGAAAACTCTATCGCAGCGGGGAGAGTGAATATTTGATTAATCGCGTTCCTTGCAGACTTCGTGATATTGTTGACCTTTTGCACGATTCTGGAATTGGGCGAGATGGCTATTCCATTATTGGACAAGGCAAGGTTGAGGAAATAATTTCTTCAAAGCCAGAAAACAGACGTGGGATATTTGAAGAAGCAGCAGGAATTGCAAAATTTAAATCAAAAAAAGTTGAATCAGAGAGAAAACTTGAACGTGTCCGCGACAACTTGACGAGAATAAAAGATATTTTGAGCGAAATTGAAAGACAACTTGAACCCCTCAAAAAGCAATCAGAAAACGCAAAAAAATATTTGGAACTTCGCGACCAACTCAAAGATTTGGAAACAAACATATATGTTTATCAATATGATAATGCGAGCGAGCAGAAGTCAAAAATCATGCAAAAACTCAATGGAATAGCCGAGCAACTTGCACTTCGTCAAGACGAGCTCAATAACGCAACAGACAAATATAATTCCAACATGGAAGAAGTTTCAAACATTGATAAACTTATGGACGAATTGCACGAGCAAATTCTTCATTTGTCAGTTAATATTGAAAAACAGGCAAGCGAAATAAAAGTCGTCAAAGAAAGAATAAATTTGTTATCAGAACATAACGATAAAATCAATCTTGACATAACAAACAGCAACAACAACATAATCAAACTCACAGCCGAAAGAGAGAGCAAACTCGATCGAATCAAAGTTGAGCAAAAAAATCTTGTTGACAAAACAAGCGAACAAAAAAAGATTTATGACAGATATCTTACCATTGTTGATGAACTCACTCTATATGAAGATGAAGCGGAAAGTTCACAAAAAGAAATGATTAATGCTCTCGACAAACTCACTGACATCAAATCAAAATCTTCTCGTCTTGAAGCGGAGAGAAAGGCGAGTGAGGAAAACATTGAGGCAATCTCTTCAAGAATTGCTTCAATCAACGAAAAAATCAAAAGCAATCAAGAACTTGCTTCGTCAAGTCGTGAAGAAGTTGACGCAATGCGCACTCAAAAAGAAAGTGCTGAAAAAGATTGTGCCGACATTGAACTTCAAATGAATATTCTCAACTCAAACATCAAAGATGTTGAAAATGAAAAAAACTCCAACCTTGCAAAAATTCAAGTTTATGAAAACAGACGCAAACTTCTTGCAGAAATGCAAGCGGAGTATGAGGGTTATGCTGGAAGCGTCAAAAAACTTCTCAAAGAAAGCGAAAAAAATTATGGCGTGAAGAACAAAATGGTCGGTGTGCTTGCTTCTCTCATCAAAGTTCCTGCAACATATGAAACCGCCATTGAAATGGCACTTGGAAACGCAGTTCAAAACATCGTCACATTTGATGAAGACGGCGCAAAAGATTTGATTAGATTCTTGAAAGAAAATCAATATGGACGTGCAACTTTCATGCCAATCACATCAATGAAACCAAGAACGATATCACCAGAAGACAGAAAATTTTTGTCAGTAGATGGCTGTTTTGGAATCGCGAGCGAACTGATTAGTTTTGACAAGAAAATTGCTCCGGTTATATCAAACCTTCTTGGTGCAACAGTTGTTGTTGAGGACCTTGATATTGCTGTTAAACTCGCTCAAAACACAAGATTTGCATTCAAAATCGTCACTCTCGATGGCGATATTGTCAATCCACAAGGATCACTAACTGGTGGAAGCAAAAGAAGTGAGGCGGTTAATCTCATCTCTCGTGAAAGAGAAATCAACACGCTTGCTGAACAAATTGAAAAACTCAAATCAGATATTGACAAAAAACAAAAATATATTGCTTCAAGTTCACTTGAAGTTTCAGCGCTTCAAGGCAAACTTGTTGCAGCAACAAGACTTCGCAATGAGGCAGAAATTAATTTTGCAAAAGTCAGTGAAAAACTCGACAACATTGAATTTCAACTTTATTCTCTTAATGAAGAACTTGCTCAAGAAGAGAACCTAAAAACTCTGACTGAAAACAAGATTAAATTCATTAATGATGAACTTAATTCAGTTGCTGGACTTGAAAATGTTGAAGCAACAAACAGAAAGAAAGCAACTGAAAGCACAAATCTTCGTCAAGAAAAGTTTGCAACTTTGAGGACTGAAAGAGACGACTTAATTCAAAAAATCACCGAATCAAAAGTCAAGATTGCCGAACTTGAAACAACAATTTCTTCGCTCTCAACAGATTGCGAACGTTTGGCATTTGAGATTGAAGATGAAAACATAAATCTTGAGAATCTCAAGCGCGAGCTCATTAGAAATCAACAGACAATTGATGGTGCAAACTCAATCATACAAGCGCAAATTGAAGCACAAACTTCTCAAGAAGATAAGGAAAAATTGCAAAATGTGAGAAATCAACTTGCGGGTCTTGACGACAAAAAGTTGTCGTTGCAAAACTCAATAAAAGAACTCGACGAAACAAAAACCTCTTTGATGTCGCAAATTTCAGTTCTAACAGAAAAAAAGCATAACGAAGAGATGCAACTTGCCAAAGTTGACACTGACATTGAGACAATGCAAGAACGAATTTATGAGGAATATGGCTTGACATATCAAACATGCCAAGAGTTCAAACGCCCAGACTTTGACATAAATCAAGGCATGATTGAATGCAATAAGTGCAAAAAAGACATAAACAAACTTGGATATGTCAATGTCAATGCGATTGAAGAATACAAGCAGACTTCAGCTCGTTATGAAGACATGAAAACCCAATGCGACGATCTTGAGAAATCAGAAGCTGATTTGGTTAAAATCATAAAAGAGTTGTCAAACGAAATGATAACAAGATTCGAAACACAATTTAATCAAATCAACACAAATTTCAAACAAACCTTCAAAGAACTTTTTGGCGGTGGAAATGCAAGACTTGAACTGACAGGAAGCGACAATCTTTTGGAGGCAGGAATTGAAATCGTTGCAGAACCTCCTGGAAAAAAACTTCAAAGCATAACTTTGCTTTCTGGAGGCGAAAAAGCACTCACTGCCATTGCAATTTTATTTGCAATTTTGAAACTTCGTCCAATGCCATTCTGCTTGCTTGACGAAATTGAAGCAGCGCTTGATGATGCGAATGTTGATAGGTTTGCTCAATATCTCAGACGTTTCAGCAAAGAAACACAATTCATCGTCATCACACATAGAAAGCCAACAATGGAACTCGCGGACAGTTTGTATGGCGTGACGATGGAAGAAAAAGGTGTTTCAAAAATTGTTTCTGTCAAACTTAGTGAGGCAGTCAAACACGTTGAGGAGGCAAGCTAATGGGATTAATAAAATCAATTAAAAATGCTTTCAAAAAAACAAAAGAATATTTCGCCAGACGCATTGACACAATGCTTTCAAATGGCGAACTCAACGAAGACTTTTATGATGAACTTGAAGAACTGTTGATATCGAGCGATGTTGGTGTTTCATCAAGCATTGAAATTGTTGAAAATCTCAGACTTTATGCTCGTAAAAACAAAATTAGAACAGCAAACGAAGTTCGAGAGGCACTCAAACTTATTGTTTCAGAAATGTTTGTTGATTCAAAAGACTATAAGTTTGAATATCCATGCGTAATTAGCATTGTTGGAGTTAACGGCGTGGGAAAAACAACCACGATTGGCAAACTGGCACATTATTTTAAATCGCAAAAAAAAGATGTTTCGCTTGTTGCTGGTGACACTTTTCGTGCAGCCGCTGCTGACCAACTTTCCAACTGGGCAAAGCGCGTTGGAGTGAAGATTATTCGCCACAACGAGGGCGCAGATGCAGCAGCAGTTGTGTTTGATGGAATATCAAGTGCAAAAGCAAAGAAAACTGATGTGCTGATTGTTGACACTGCGGGTCGCTTGCACACCAAAACAAACCTTATGGAAGAGCTAAAAAAGATTGATAGAGTGATAACCAGAGAATATCCTCAAGCGCATAGATACAATTTTATTGTCCTTGACGCGACAACTGGACAAAATGCACTAAATCAAATAAAAGCATTTGACGAATTTGTTAAAATTGACGGAATTATCCTCACAAAACTTGATGGAACAGCAAAAGGCGGTGTTGTCATTTCAATTCAAAAAGATTATGGTGTTCCAGTTGTGTTTGTTGGCACAGGTGAGGGAATGGAAGACTTGGAAATTTTTGACCCAAAAGAATTCGCTGAAAGTTTATTCTAAAATTTGAGATAATGTGAATAGCATTATCTTTTTTTTGGTCAAATTTCGACAAAGTTCTGCATATACATAGAACATTAGGAGCGTTCTATGATATTTGAAAGTTTTGCCTACTTCTTAAACAAGATAATGTTGTTTTCTTCCTTTGTTAATACTGCCTCGGGATTTCCAAAACCACTAACTCCAGAAGAAGAGAGAATTGAATTCGAAAAATTTAAAAAGGGAGATATGCAAGCAAAAAACAATTTGATTAATCACAACCTCAGACTTGTTGCACACATTGTAAAAAAATATACGGGGGCAGGTGAGGCAGACGACCTCATATCTGTTGGGACAATAGGACTAATCAAGGCAATAAACACTTTTGAATATGACAAAAACACACAGCTTTCAACCTATGCGGCTCGATGCATTGAAAACGAGATTTTGATGCTTATTCGTGTCGGGAAAAAACACAAAGTGGTCATGTCTTTGCAGGAATATTTGGGAGAAGACAAAGATGGAAATGAAATTGAACTCATGGACGTGATTCCGGGGATTGACGATGAGGTTGAAGAAGCGGTTGAACAAAATATTTTGAACGATAAACTATTCAAACTCATGAAAGATAACCTTTCAGAAAGAGAGTATGAAATTATCCTCCTTCGCTATGGAATTGGCGGCGGCCCGGCACTGACTCAACGTGAAGTTGCAAAAAAATTGGGGATTTCTCGTTCGTATATTTCACGACTTGAAACCAAAGCGCTTGACATCATAAAAAAAGAATTAGAAAAAAATAATATTTTATATTAAATTATTATTTGATTTTAATTAATTATTTATTTATAATAAAAATGGAATATTAAAATGACCAAAGAACAATTTATTAATCTCGTAAAAAATGTTATTCTCCCACTCTTCACTGGTGCACAAATTGTCGGTGAGGAAATTTCTAGCAGCCGTGATTCTGAAGTTGCACAAGGTGCGAACGGATCAATGCTTCTCAAACCAAACAAACAAGATGAATATCGTTTGATAATAAAAAGAAATCAACCATTCAAAAACAAAGATATTTCTTTGGTTAAGTTTATTATGGCAGAATTAATATTGGTTGATTCATACGAGGCATTTGATGCAACATACAAAAAAAATCTTCAGTCACTTGCCATTGAAAAAGCCATATGCAAATCGCTTAGTGAAGAGTCATCTGACGTTTTGTTGGAACTTGTTGAAGAATTGACAAAATGGGCAGAGCGCACATATGAAGGGCGCAATTTGACATTTGGAATTGTTGTTAATGAACAAGTTGAAAGTCATTCAGGTCTTCATTTCACCGATTTTATCGCAAATGATTTTATGGCTCTTCTTTCTGACGGAAAACTTTCGACTTTGGAACTCGACAAAAATGGAAACTTTGTCGGATATTCAATTTTGGAAAGACTTCGCGCAATTCCAACAATCTGTCCTCAAAGCAATATTAACTTTGCAAAGTTTTGCAACGAAAACAAAATTGGTGTGACACTCTATGAAAATGGAGACATGCTGCTTTTCAAAAATTATGCTCTTCAGTTTGCAAGAC
>JBJFDC010000035.1:0-9371 GCA_051889215.1 Christensenellales bacterium | reverse complement strand
AAACTTGGCGATGAAGAAATCACAAGAGACATTCCAAATCTTGGTGAAGATGCGCTCAAAAACCTTGACGAAAACGGAATTGTTAGAGTTGGTGCTGAAGTTCGACCTGGAGATATTCTTGTTGGAAAAGTCACACCAAAAGGTGAAACAGAACTCACTCCAGAAGAGAGACTCTTGAGAGCAATCTTCGGTGAAAAAGCACGTGAAGTCAGAGATACATCTCTTCGTGTTCAACACGGACGCGGCGGTGTTGTTGTTGACGTTCAAGTGTTCTCAAAGAAAAACAAAGACGAACTTGAACCAGGCGTTCTTCAAATGGTTAAAGTTTATGTCGCACAACGCAGAAAACTTTCAGTCGGTGATAAAATGGCTGGACGTTATGGAAATAAAGGTGTTGTTTCAATTGTTCTTCCAGAAGCAGATATGCCATATCTTCCAAATGGTCAACCACTCGATATCGTTCTCAACCCACTCGGCATTCCTTCACGTATGAACGTCGGACAAGTTCTTGAAGTTCACTTGGGACTTGTTGCTGGAAGCTTGGGTTGGAAAGTTGCGACCCCTCCATTTGATGGTGCAACAGCCGAAGATATTCAAAAACTCCTCAAAGAAAACAACTTCCCAGAAGATGGAAAAATCCAACTTTATGACGGAAGAACGGGTGAACCTTTTGATCACCCAGCAACTGTTGGTTATAAATATATGCTCAAACTCAACCACATGGTTGACTCAAAAATGCATGCTCGTTCAATCGGACCTTACTCTCTTGTCACACAACAACCTCTTGGAGGAAAAGCAATGTTCGGTGGACAAAGATTTGGTGAAATGGAAGTTTGGGCACTTGAAGCATATGGTGCTGCAAACGTTCTTCAAGAAATTCTTACAGTCAAATCTGATGACGTTGTTGGAAGAATAAAAACATATGAGGCAATCGTCAAAGGACAGCCAATCGCCGAACCTGGAATCCCAGAATCGTTCAAAGTCCTCATCAAAGAACTTCAAAGCTTGGCACTTGATGTTAAGATTCTTACAGAAAACAAACAAGAAGTTTCAATCAGTGAACTCTCAATTGATGACAACGACCTTCCTCTTCATACAAAAGATGTTGAAGAAGAACTCAAAGACATCAGCATTGATGATGAAAAATCTGAAATCGCTCAAGAAATTGAAGAAGAAACTGCAAACACAACATTTGATGCAAACGCATTGTTTGATGATTTTGAAGATATTGACGAATAGTCACAAGTTTAGTTTTAGGAGAAAAAAATGTTTGAATTAAATAATTTCGATTCGATAAAAATTGGCATTGCTTCACCAGAAAAAATAAGAGAATGGTCTTATGGTGAAGTCACAAAGCCCGAAACAATCAACTACAGAACACAAAAGCCAGAAAAAGATGGCTTGTTCTGCGAAAAGATTTTTGGACCAAGAAAAGACTGGGAGTGCCATTGCGGAAAATATAAAAGAATTAGATACAAAGGCATCATTTGTGACAAATGTGGTGTTGAAGTCACTCGCGCAAAAGTTAGACGTGAAAGAATGGGTCACATTGAACTTGCCGCTCCTGTCACTCATATTTGGTTCTTCAGAAGCGTTCCAACAAGAATTGGAACATTGCTTGACCTCACACCTCGTGCTTTGGAACAAGTTGTTTACTATGTAAATTATATTGTTCTTGACCCAAAAGATTCTGGATTTGCTTACAAACAAATCATCACCGACAAAGAATATCGTGAGGCAATGGATACTCTTGGACCAAAAGCGTTTGTTGCGGGAATGGGTGCCGAAGCAATCAAGAGACTTCTTTCCGAAGTTGACTTGGCAAAGGAAAGTGTAGAACTCAAAGAAACACTCAAAACCGCAAAAGGACAAAAGAGACTCAAAGCAATCAAAAAACTCGAAGTTGTTGAAGCATTCCTAAAGAGTGGAAACAAACCAGAGTGGATGGTCCTCGATGTCATTCCTGTTCTTCCACCAGAACTTCGTCCAATGGTTCCACTTGATGGTGGCAGATATGCAACAACAGACCTCAACGATTTGTATAGAAGAGTTATCAACAGAAATAACCGTTTGAAAAAACTTATTGAACTTGGTGCTCCTGATGTTATTGTTAGAAATGAAAAGCGTATGCTTCAAGAAGCCGTTGACGCTTTGATTGACAACGGAAAGCGCGGAAAAGCAGTTCAAGGAGCAAAACAAAGAGACCTCAAATCACTCACTGCAATGCTCGTTGGAAAACAAGGACGTTTCCGTCAAAACTTGCTCGGAAAACGTGTTGACTATTCTGGTCGTTCAGTTATTGTTGTTGGGCCAGAACTCAAAATGTGCCAATGCGGACTTCCAAAAGAAATGGCACTTGAACTCTTTAAACCATTTATCATCAAACGTTTGGTTGAACTCAATCAATCGCACAACATCAAGAGTGCAAAACGCATGATTGAAAGAGAAAAACCAATTGTTTGGGATATCTTGGCTGAAGTAATCAAAGACCACCCAGTTCTTCTTAACCGTGCTCCATCACTTCATAGACTTTCAATCCAAGCATTTGAACCTGTTTTGGTTGAAGGAAGAGCAATCAAACTTCACCCATCTGTTTGCGTTGGTTTCAACGCTGACTTCGACGGTGACCAAATGCCTGTTCACGTTCCACTTTCAATCGATGCAAGAACAGAGGCAAGAAACCTCATGCTCGCATCAAACAACATTCTCAAACTTTCTGACGGAAAACCAATCGTCAACCCAGGACTTGATATTGTTTTTGGTTGCTACTATATCACACAATCAAAGCCAGGTGTCAAAGGCGAGGGCATGATTTTTGCAAGCCCAGAAGAAGCGAGAATTGCTTACCTTGACAAAATTATTGATGTTCAAGCAGAAATTTATGTTCGCATAACAAAAGAAGTTGACGGCAAAAAATATTCTGACAGAATCAAAACAACTGTTGGTCGTCTCATTTTCAACGAGGCAATTCCACAAAATCTTGGATTTGTTGACAGAACAAAGCCAGAAAACATTTGCCAACTTGAAATCAACAAGGAAGTCAAGAAAAAAGACCTTTCAAACATTGTTGAAAAAGCGTTCTATGTTCTTGGAACAACAGAAACTGCTGACATGGTTGACCGCATCAAATCAATCGGTTATAAATACTCAACTCTTGGCTGTTTGACAATCAATGCGTTTGATATGAAACAACCAAAAGAGAAAGAAACAATCATGGCTGAAGCTGAAGCAAAAGTTCTTCAAAACGAAAAACTTATGAACAGAGGACTCATCACACCTGATGAAAAACTCGATGCAAACATTGCAATTTGGAATGAAACATCTCAACGTGTTCAAGAAGCAGTTGTTGCAAATCTCAGTGATTATAACCCACTCAAAATGATGTGTGTTTCAGGCGCCCGTGGTAATATGGTTCAAATCAACGGTATTGCCGGAATGAGAGGTATTATTTCCAACGCGTCTGGACAAAAAGTTGATATTCCTGTCAAGAGTTCAGTTCGTCAAGGACTCACTCCAATCGAATACTTCATTTCATCTCGTGGTGGACGTAAATCTCTTGCCGACACCGCTCTGAAGACCGCTGACTCTGGATACCTCACTCGTCGTCTTGTTGATATTTCTCATGATGTTGTTATCAACGAAGAAGACTGCTTTGAAAGTGCGGGAGAAAAAGTTAAAGGTGTTTGGGTTTCAGACATAAAAGAAGATGGAAATGTCATTGAACCAATGTTTGAAAGAATTCAAGGCAGATTTGCTGTTGAAGATGTCATAAATCCAAAAACAAAAGAAGTTATCGTTCCAGGCAACACAATGATTTCAAAAGAACAAGCACAAGCCATTGTTGATGCTGGAATTGAAAAAGTTCAAATCAGAACTCTTCTCACATGTCGTTCACGTCATGGCGTTTGTGCAAAATGCTATGGAAGAAACATGTCAGGAACTGATGTTGTCAATATTGGTGAGGCAGTTGGTATTATCGCTGCTCAATCAATCGGTGAACCAGGAACACAGCTCACCATGAGAACTTTCCACACCGGTGGTGTTGCAGTCGCTGCCGATATCACAAAAGGTCTTCCAAGAGTTGAGGAAATCTTTGAAGCAAGACGTCCAAAAGGAGAAGCAATCCTTTCTGAAGTTGCAGGAAAAGTTTCAATCAAGGAAGAAGCAAAACGCTATATCATCACTGTTGTTTCAAACGATGGCGATCAAGAATACGAAATCAGAAAACCTGCTTTCCTCAAAGTCAAATCTGGCGACACAGTCGAACCAGGAACAAGACTCACTGATGGGTCAATCAATCCTTCTGACCTTCTTCGCATCAAAGGTGTCAAAGGTCTTCAAGATTATCTCCTTTCTGAAGTTATCTCGGTTTATCGTGGACAAGACGTTCAAATTAACGACAAACATATCGAAGTTATCATCAGAAAAATGCTTCGAAATCTTAAGATTGAAAATGCAGGTTCAACCACAATGCTTCCAGGTGAAATTGTTGACATTTCGCGCTATGAAGAAGAAAATGAAAAAGCACTTATGGAAGGCGGAGTTCCAGCAACAGCAAAGAGAATCCTCATGGGAATCACAAAAGCTGCACTTTCAACCGATAGCTTCCTTTCAGCTGCATCTTTCCAAGAGACTTCAAAAGTTCTCACAGATGCATCAATCAAGGGCAAAACTGACAAACTTCTTGGACTCAAAGAAAATGTTATCATCGGAAAACTCATTCCAGCAGGAACAGGAATCAAAGAATATCGTTCAGTTTATCCAGTTGAGGCAAAACCACAAACATCAAGTGAAATCATTTAATAAAAAAACACTCTTCGGAGTGTTTTTTTTGTTTTATTTTGTTGTTTATTCAACCTTTTAACAAAATTTTTGCATTAGACATGTTCGCACAAAAATTTGCGGCATGGAATATTTTGTGTTATAATAAACAATCATTCCAAAATTTGGGGCGGACAAATGAAAAAAATTCCAGTCATTATCGATGTTGATACGGGCATTGATGACGCTGTCGCCATCGCTCTTGCGACATACAACCATAATCTTGACGTGCGTGCAATCACTTGTGTTGCAGGCAATTGTTCTGTTGGGCGCGTTGCTGTCAACACCCTCAATATTTTGCAAGCAATAAATCGAACTGAAATTTTGGTGGCAGAGGGCGCGAGAAAACCTCTTGTTCGAGATAGAGAAGAAAATATGTCCTATCACGGGAGAACTGGACTCGGAGAGTATAGGTTTGAACCACTCCGCATAAACACGAGTTTGATTGACGCTGTGACAGAAATGAGAGAAATCATTCTTTCGTGCGAGCAAAAAATCACTTTGATTTGTTTGGGACCTTTGACAAATATTGCAACACTATTAACAAAATATCCCGAAGTCAAGACAAATATTGAACTGATTGCAATCAGCGGAGGACTTCTTGATGACGACAAAAACAACCCGTATCCGAGTTTTAATGTATCCATGGACCCAGAGGCCGCGGAAATTGTTTTGAAAAGCGGCGTCAATTTGCGAATTTGTCCATCAGACATGGGGCACATTGCACATCTTTGTCCTCAAGAAATTGTGGAAATGAGTGCTGTTAACAAAACGGGAAAAATGTTTGAGACAATTTTTAAATCTTATCATGACAGACATGTTAAGGTTGGTGCCGCAATGCATGATTCATGCTGTGTTGCTTGCATATCAAACCCTGAACTCATGAATATTGAGAAAATGCATGTTGAATTAAAAATGATATCAAGTGAAGTTGGTGTTTTGGATTTTGACACAACAAAGCCAAGCAATATGGAAGTTGTCACACAAATACATCAAAACGCGTTTAAAAAATTGTTTTTTGATGAACTTAATCTCATGCCATAAATCCGCAAATCAAGCGGATTTATTTAATTTTTGTCTTTTGTTTGACAATGAGAGTGTTGTGTGATATACAAAAACATATTGAAAGGAGATTATTATGGGTGATTTTGAGAAGATTGCCGAAAGAGGTTATGTCTATCAGGCAACAGACTTGGAAAAAATAAAAAACATGCTTAATGGAGAAAAAATCACATTTTATTTTGGAATTGACCCAACTGCTGACAGTTTGCATATTGGACACTTTTTTGCGCTCACCATGGTTCGTCGTCTTCAACAACTCGGTCATCATGCAATAATTTTGGTCGGTGGGGCAACCGCACTTATTGGCGATCCAACTGGCAAAAGCGACATGAGAAAAATGCTCACAAACGAGCAAGTCATTCACAACAAAGAAGAGGTGAAAAATCTTGTCCGCAAGTTTGTGAAAACCGACGGGGACAATCCTGCATTGATTTTGGATAACAATGACTGGTTCAAAGATGAGACATATATTGATTTCATGAGAAGAATTGGAACACATTTTAATGTGAACAAGATGCTCGCAACACAAATATATAACAAAAGACTGGAAAATGGCGGACTCACTTTTTTGGAGCTTGGATACATGCTTATGCAAGCATATGATTTTGTTTACTTAAATCAAAAATATGGTTGCACACTTGAGGTTGGGGGAAGTGACCAATGGGCGAACATGGTCGCAGGTGCTGATTTATATAGAAAACTCAACTTTGCCGCTGGCGTTGAAAAAGAACCAATCGAAGCGCTCACTTGTCCGCTGCTTGTCAAAGCCGATGGCGAAAAAATGGGCAAAACCGCGAGTGGAACACTTTGGATTTCAAGAGAGAAGACAACTGTTTATGATTTCTATCAAATGTTCATGAATTCATATGACGAAGATGTTGAGAGACTGCTCGCATTTTTCAGTGATTTTGATATGGACTATATAAAGAAGATTTGCAAAGAAAATATCATTGAAGCAAAAAAGATTATGGCATATGAAGTGACAAAACTTGTTCACGGAAAAGAAGAGGCGGACAAGGTCAAGAAGGCCAGCGAAGAGGTGTTTGCCAACGGTGGTGTGTCAGAGAATATGCCAACAACAAAAATAAGCAAAGCCAAATTTGAAAACGGAATGCTGTTGATTGATTTGTTGTTTGAAGCCGGGCTTACATCGTCAAAATCAGAGTCGAGGCGGCTGATGACACAAGGTGGGGTTAGTCTAAATCGCGAAAAGATTTCTGACCTAACAAAAATGGTTCATCTTTCAGATTTTGACAACGGCTCATTGATTTTGCAAAAAGGCAAAAAAACATTTATGAAAGTGGATCTGATTTAAACAAAATTTCACCATATTTTGGTGAAATTTTTTTATATTCGCATAAAATATTAATAAATCATTAAATTTTAAAAAAAATCTCCAAAAAATTGAAAATTGGGGGTTGATTATTGAGAACTATTGTGATATTATATATTCAAATTTACAAATAGGAGATAAAAATGAATTTAGTTGAATCATTATTAGATGTTCTTGCTTTGATTGGAATCATTTTGACTGGAGGATTTTTGGTGTTTTTCTTGGGAGACCTTCTTCTTTCTGTCCTTGATCCAAGTTATGGAAGCATCTTCAAAAGAAGAAAAAAACAACAACAAGAAGAAGAAAGACCTGTTGTTAAAGAAGCAGAACCAACTCCAGTTGTTGAACAAACTCCAGCAACAACAGAAGAGTCCGTTGCAGCAAACGACGTTGAAGAAGACAAAATAACACTTAACGATTTTGACAATCTCAACGAGTTTGATGACGCAGAAGCTTTGAAAGAACAACAAATGCTTGAAGGGGCTGAAGCATTCTCAAGAGATGATGCTGTGGCTGAACTCAAAGCAGAAGAAGAAAGATTTAAACAAGAGCAACTTGCCCAAGCACTTGCTCGTCAAGAAGCAAAAGCAAATGAACCTGCAGTTGAAGAAGAAAATCCTGAAGAAGAGTTTGACCTTGACAGCATTTTTGTTGAAGATGAAGATGAGGATTTGGCGAACTTCAACTTTGATGAAGAAGAGACTCCAGCAGAAACTGAAGAGACTCCAGCAGAAGACGAACCTGTTGAAGAGCAAACTTCAGAAACTGAACAAGTTGTTGAAGAGGAAGCTCCTGCCGATGAAAATCAACCAGACGAAGCAACTCTTGCTCTCATGGCTGAAATTGAAAGACTCAAAGCTGAACTTGAAGAAGCAAGAGCAGCAAAACCAGCCGAGGTTGAAGTTAAAACTGTTGTCAACAACATGACAGAAGAAGAATGCCTTGCAAAACTCGATGAACTCAAAGCTCGTCTCAAAGCAAACGAAAAAGAATTCAAACAAGCAAAGAAAGAATATGTGCCACTCAGAAAAATCATGAAGACTCTTGACAACGACAAGAAAAAACTCAGACGTAAAGAAGCAATCGTTGCAAAACAAAAAGTTGTTCTTTATGGAGTTAACAACGTTGTTGATATTGACCAAGAAAAAGCACAAAAACTCGCTGAAGAACTTGACCTACTTGATGGACTCAGACTTTCAGTTCAACACTGTGAAGAAGTTATCAAAAACAACGAAGAAAGAATTCCTCTTCTTGAAAAGAACTACAACATTCTTCTTCAAGAAAACAACAATATCAAAGCTGATATTGCAAACATGGAAGAACTTCTCAAAACTTTCCAAACAGTTGAAACAACAGTTGAGACAAATGAAGAAACTCCTGTTGAAGAAACCAAACCAGAGAACAACGAAGGAAGCGAAAACAACTAATCTCATATTTTTGAAGCCATCTCAAAACGAGGTGGCTTTATTTGTTTTTTTTGATTTTATTTGATATGATACTGATAGGAGAGGAAAATGACAACACTTTCAAAACTATTTCAAAACAAATTCAAAAAGCACAAGAAAAATAAATCTGTTAAAATTGGCGTTGCTTTTGGCGGCGGAGGAACAAAAGCTTTTGCCCATCTTGGTGCGATAAAGGCATTTGAAGAATATGGCATAAAGTTTGATTTTGTTAGTGGAACGAGTGCGGGAAGTTTGATTGGTGCTTTTTATGCGGCTGGCATGAGTTATGAACAAATTTATGAACTCGGCAAAAACCTCAAAGTGAGTGATTTCAAACCAAACAAAGTTTTTTTTATTCCATCAAAAACTGATGGTGTTGAAAACTTGATTGAAAAAAATATATCTTATAAAAACATTGAAGATTTGCCAACACAATATGCTGCTTGCGCCGTTGATCTTCTCACAACAAAAGAAGTGACGATAACGCACGGCAGCATTGCAAAAGCGGTTGCAGCAAGTTGTGCACTCCCGGGATTTTATGCTCCAGTTGAATACAAGGATATGTTGCTTGCAGATGGCGGATTGCACAACACGATTCCGGCAACAATTCCAAAACATTTTGGTTGTGACTATGTTGTTGGGATTGATGTCAATCCAACGCGTGGACAGGGAGCAAAAAGTGCAAAAGTTGTTGATGTTTTGACGTGTTC
>JBJFDC010000034.1:0-9696 GCA_051889215.1 Christensenellales bacterium | reverse complement strand
GTCGATTGAAGAAGGTGCACTCATGAGAAGGTCTCTTCCGTTTTTGTTCATTGGGAAAGCAATGACATCACGAATAAATTCTTGCTTCATTATTGGCATGAGCATTCTATCAAATCCGAATGCTCCTCCAGCATGAGGAGGTGCTCCATAACTGAACGCATTAAACAATGCTGGGAATTTGTTTTCAACAACAGAGCGGTCATATCCAGCAATTTCAAATGCTTTGACCATGAGTTCTGGATCATGATTTCTCACTGCCCCAGAAAGCATTTCATAACCGTTGCAAACAAGGTCATATTGGAAAGCGACAATGTCGAAAGGATTTTTGTGAAGAAGAGCATCAAGTCCGCCTTGAGGAAGTGAGAAAGGATTGTGTGAAAAGTCAACTGCGCCCGTTTCTTCGTTCTTTTCATAGAATGGGAAGTCAACAATCCAACAGAAAATAACTTTGTTTGGATCAACAAGTCCAAGATTTTCTCCGAGGAAAGTTCGAAGAACATTTGCAAGTTTTTGGACTTTTCCGTCTTCACCCGCAACCATCACAAGACTTTCACCCTGTTTGAGACCAACTCTTTCAATGAGTTCTTGTTGTTTTTCTGGACTCAACACCTTTGCCAAAGACCCAACAAGTCCCTCATCGCCAAGTTTGATCCAAACGCAACCTTTTCCCTCGTTTTTGACAATTTCTGTTGCAATTTCGTCATAAAATTTTCTTGATTTTGAAGAACAATCTGCTTTAACACCCTTAATCACTTTTCCATTGAAAGGTGTGAACTCAACGTCTTTGAAGAAATCGGTTAAGTCGCAAACAGTCAATGGATTTCGAAGGTCTGGTTTGTCAGAGCAATAAATGTCCATTGCGTCTTTATATTTGATGCGAACAAAAGGTGCTTTATCAATATCAAAGTCAGTGAATTCACGATAAATTGAATATGCAACATCTTCAACAACTGCAAAAACATCTTCTTGTGTCGCAAAGCTCATCTCAAAGTCGATTTGATAGAATTCGCCAGGAGTTCTGTCCGCTCTTGCCGCTTCATTTCTGAAGCATGGTGCAATTTGGAAATACTTATCAAACCCACTAACCATGAGAAGTTGTTTGAATTGTTGTGGCGCTTGAGGGAGAGCATAAAACTCACCTGGTGCCAAAATTGTTGGGACAATATAATCTCTTGCACCTTCTGGCGAAGAAGATGTGAGAATTGGTGTTTGGACTTCAACAAATCCCAAGTCGGA
Organism: Christensenellales bacterium; assembly: GCA_051889215.1. Classification (GTDB taxonomy): domain Bacteria; phylum Bacillota; class Clostridia; order Christensenellales; family UBA1242; genus UMGS1470. The sequence goes on along the minus strand of JBJFDC010000034.1, from coordinate 8,460 downwards.
CATTTTGTTTCGAACAAATCTCAAAATTTCAGCACGCTTTGAAATTCTGTCGTGGAGCGCTCTGTTTCTGAGGTCCAAATAGCGATATTTGAGGCGAAGTTCTTCCTTGGTGTTTGGAGCATCATCAATCTCAAATGGAAGAACTGGATTACATTTTCCCAAAACCGTGATTTCTTTGCAATCAATTTCAATGTCGCCCGTTTCCATTTTTGGATTTTTGCTTTCTCGCTCAATCACAGTTCCCAAAACAGATATAACTGTTTCTTTGTTGATGCCTTCAAGCATTTTGTCGTCGCGAACAAGCACTTGAGTTATTCCATAGTGGTCGCGGAGTGTCAAAAATGTTATTCCTCCGAGTTTTCTTATTGTGTCAACCCAGCCGGCGAGTCTGACAACCTCTCCCGCATTTTCAAGTCGAAGTTCTGAACAAGTTCTGTTCCTATAAATGTTTTCTCTTATCATCTTTTGCCTCTCAAATTAGTTTGCAAGTATTTTATCACATATGTTTTTTGAATACAATCATTTTTTTGTTATTTGCAATCAAACCACGATTTTCCCATGGACACTTCAACCGGAAGCGGAACTGAAAGCGCCACGACATTTTCCATTTCATTGTGTAAAATTTTCTCTATGACATCTTGTTCGCCTGGAAAAACATCAACAATAAGTTCGTCGTGAATTTGCAAGATGAGTTTGCTTTTTAAATTCATGTTTTTTATTGCATTCGCGACATTTATCATGGCGATTTTTATTATATCCGAAGCGCTGCCTTGAAGCGGCATATTCATTGCAATTCTCTCACCGAACAAACGTTGAGCATAATTTGAACTGCTTATTTCCTCAATGCGTCTTATCCTTCCAAAAATTGTCGTGACTTTGCCTTCAGTTTTTGCAAGTGCAACATTTGAGTCCATGTATTGTTTGACTTTTGGATATATCTCAAAATATTTTTCAATATATTCTTTTGCTTGCTTGCGACTCAACCCCGTGTTTTGAGAAAGTCCGTAATCTGAAATTCCATAGACAACACCAAAATTGACCGCTTTTGCATCTCGTCTTTGGGTTGAACTAACCTCGTCAAACTTAACGCCAAAAATTATGCTTGCAGTTGCTCGATGGATATCTTGATTGTTTTTGAAAGCAGAAACAAGTTTTTCATCGCCGCTCAGCGCTGCGAGCAAGCGAAGTTCAATTTGATTATAGTCAGCAGACATGATGACGCCGCCATCAAATTTGGAAACAAACAGTTTTCGCAAATTTTTGCCTTCTTCGTCACGGATTGGAATGTTTTGAAGGTTTGGCTCGCTTGATGAAAGTCTGCCAGTTGAAGTCAAAGTCTGATTAAACACAGTGTGAATGATTCCGTTTGACCCGGCAAACTGATTTTTCCACGCCTCAACATAGGTGCTAAAAAGTTTTTGAATTTTTCTATATCGCAAAATCAAATCTATGATTTCATGCTGACCCACAAGTTCGTTCAAAACTTCAACGCTTGTTGAACGTTTTTTGTTGTTCCAAGCATGAAGTCCAAGTTCATCAAAAAGCACAGCGGCAAGTTGTTTTGGAGAATTGAGATTAAAATCATGTTCCACAATTCCCTTGATTTGCTGTTCAAGAGTGTCTAGTTCGTTTTTATATTGAATGGAAAGTTCAGAAAGTTGACCCAAGTCAATTTTAAAACCTTCTTTTTCCATGCCAAAAAGCACTTCAACAAGCGGCATTTCAATCTCATCATAAAGCTTTTGAAGATTGAGGGATTTCAAACTTTGTTCAACCCTATTTTTCTCTTCAAAAAATTGCTCGGCGAAAAGATTTGAATTATATAGTTTGAGTCCTTGCGCTTCCAAATATTTTGCAACACTCAAGTCAAAATATGGCTTTTTGATTTCAATTCCATATTTATCCAAAAAGTGCATAACTTTTTTTGTGTCATAAAAAATCTTTTGAATTTTGTCACTTTCAAAAACAAATTTTAACGCCTTTATCCATCCATCAAACACTCCACCATCACTGAAAAGACTGAATTCATTTTCAATTTCATAGCGAGTGTTTGGAGTGAGAGCAAATTCGACCTTGTCGGAAACCGCAAAAGCAAATCTATTTTCTTCTTGGGCAATCTTTTTTATCAAATCAACCTTGGACATATCTGTGAGTTTTATGACCTCAACATCGATTTGATTATCATATGATTTTGCTTGAAATTCCTCTGCAAACATATCTTTTCGCTTTAGGAAAGAACGAAAATCATATTCTTCAAAAAAGTTGAACACATCTTTGCCAAATGGATAAATGTATCCCATCTTTTCAATATCAAAGTCGATGTCACAATTCGTGTCAATTGTCGCGAGTTTTTGTGATAGATATGCGCTATCTCTTCCGGCAATAAGTTTGTTTTTTGTTTTGAGGTCGATCTCGTCAATATGTTGATAAATTCCGTCCAAACTATCAAACTTTTGAAGCAAAGAGTTCGCACCTTTTTCTCCAATCCCCACAACCCCAGGAATGTTGTCTGATGTTTCCCCGCAAAGCGCTTTGAAATCGACAACTTGATTTGGGGTCCATCCAAATTTGAGTTTGAGGTTCTCAAGGTCAATTTTTTCAACCTCGCTTGTTCCTTTGCGCGTCAGCCACACATCGGTTGAAGAGTCAATTAGTTGCAAAACATCTTTGTCCCCCGACAAAATTATTGTTGGAATATCTGTTGATTTTGCAACGCGGCCAATGATGTCGTCCGCCTCAATCCCAGACTTCTCAAGATATGTTATTCCCATGTATGAGAGCATTCTTTTGGCAAGACCAAATTGCTCGACGAGTTCGTCAGGAGTTTTCTTTCTTGTCCCTTTGTAGTCAGCATAAAGAGTGTGCCTAAAATTCTTTTTGCCATAGTCAAATGCAACACAAATTTTTGTCGGCTTTGTTTCTGTTATAACTTTTATCAGCATGTTCGCAAAGCCATAAACCGCATTTGAGAATTCGCCATTTCTGTTTGTGAGAAGCGGCAGTGCATAGAATGCACGATTCAAAAGACTGTTTCCGTCAACAACGATTAATTTTTCTTCCATGTCTTGATTATATACATATTTACAAACTTTTTACAAACAAAAAGACTCAAAACCTTGAGTCTTAATCATTCTTTCTTCGCAAGATGTCTCCACTTTTGAGTGGCAAATCAGTTTCAAGCATAAGAAGTTGCTGAACACGACGCGCACACTCCAACTCGCATCTATCCTCGTCCAAAATTTTTGTGACAACGAGCTTTTTGTTGAATGTGTCATTTGGCGACAAAACTTCGAGTTCGTCCCCAATTTTAAATTGATTTCTCATCTCGACCAAAACAAATCCGTCTTTTGCATCATTTTTTACAACAGCGATAAATTCATGAGATTGAATGGGTGTTGAAGTCAACAAATTCTCCTTGTTTTCTCCAGGATAGAAAAAACCGGTTGTAAACAGTCTGTGGCTTGTCTTTTCGACCTCTTCGACATAATTTATGTCGTTTTGTGTTCTTCCATAAATTTGGTCGATTTTGCGCCTATATGCGTTTGTGACGGTGGCAACATAGTATGGCGATTTCATTCTGCCCTCAATCTTGAGAGAATCAACACCCGCATCAATGAGTTCCTGAATATGATTGATCATGCAAAGGTCTTTTGAGTTGAGAATATAAGTTCCCTTGTCATCTTCTTGGATTTCATATTGCTGACCTTTGCGCGATTTTTCAGTGATTGAATATTCCCACCTGCACGCTTGAACACATGCACCCTTGTTTGAGTCGCGACCATTGAGATAGTTTGAAAGCAAGCATCTTCCCGAATAAGAAATGCACATTGCCCCATGAACAAAACATTCAAGTTCAACATCTTTTGGGATTGCCGCTCTTATTTCTTTTATTTCTTGCAATCCAAGTTCTCTTGCGAGCACAATGCGTTTTGCGCCAAGATGCGCCATGAGTTCGGCTGAATATTTGTTTATTATGTTTGCTTGAGTTGAAATATGCAGTTCAAGATTTGGAGCATATTTTTTGACAAAACTTGCCACTCCAAGGTCGGCAACAATGACCCCATCGACCTCAATTTTTTGCAAAAACTCCAAATATTCTTTGAGCCCTTCAAAATCCGAATTATGTGCAATTATGTTTACTGTGACATAAATTTTTTTTCCTTTTTCGTGACAAAACAAAGTTGCCTCTTCAAGTTCGGTCAGGTCAAAATTCCCCGCGAATGCTCGAAGTCCAAAATTTTTGCCAGCGACATAAACCGCATCTGCCCCAAAATATATTGCGGTTTTAAGTTTTTCCATATCCCCTGCGGGACTAAGCAATTCAATCATATTCACCTCAAATCAATTTTATTTGTTTTTCAATGTTTTGCCAACAAAAAATCCCAAAATTATGGGATTTTGTTTTTGTTTTTTATAAATCTTGTTCGTTCCCTTCAGTCGCACCAGTCAGCGCCGTTGTTATTGCTTTGGCTTGTTCGTTAATTCTTTTTTGTGAACGAGCAGCAGAAGAAAATTTTCCGAGAAATTTTTGTTTTAGCATGAGCATTCTTTCTCGTCTTATTGCCCTTTTTTCTTCTCTTTGTTCAAGTCTGAAACTTTCAAGAACATATTCGGGAGAATCTTGATATTCTTTTATTTGTTTTTTTGCTTCAATGTGATATTGCAAATATGCCGTGTAATCTTGTTCGCTCATATATTCTTCAAAATTAAATCTTTTGAGTTTTTCGTCGATATTCACACGAGTTGGACGTGACACATCAAGTCTTGATTCAAGAAAATCATAGCATTTGTTTCGAAGCATCAAAACTTTTGCATAATCTGGAGAATCTTGTCTGACACTATCCATAAGATAGTTTATGAATGAATATGTCGCACAAATATCAATCGCTTCCGCTGTGTCCTTAAAAGAGAACGCCGACAAATCAATATCAACACAATTTCCTGTTATCCAATGGTGCGTGTTGTTGAAACCAATGCCTTCTTCATAGTGCCTGACAATTTGAGTTCCGTCAGCAAACGAATACATTTTTTGTTTGTCATTAAATTTCACCATATAACCTGTTGGAGAAACCGAAACGGTTTCGTTTTTTTCGCCATCATAGAGCGCCATGTGAAGTCTTTTTTTGTCGCTAACGTTCATTTTTTGCCTCCAAGTTGATTTGATTATACTCTCTGGCTTGCCATTTGTCAATAACAAGTCGAAATTTGTCAATTAATAATCTTTATGAATGAAATCAATGCCATGCAACAAAATAAGGTTGGAGGAATTATGGCATATTCATATAAGGGCGCAATCAGTTTTGGATTGGTTTATATCCCAATAACTTTGAGTTTGTGCATAAAAGAAAATGACATTGGATTCAACATGATTGACAAAAAAACCATGAGCAGAATCAAATATAAAAAGACTTGCGTGGACTGCAATGAAAAAGAAGTAAAAAACGAAAACATCGTCAAAGGATATCAATATGAAAAAGATAAATATGTCATTTTTGATGACAAAGATTTTGAAAAAATCAAATCGCCAAAAGACAAAAACATAACCATTGAACAGTTCGTGGATTTGAGCGATGTGGACCCAGTGTATTTCAACAAATCCTACTATGTCAGCCCAACCGGAGCGGACAAAGCATTTTTGTTGCTGCTCGGCGCAATGGAAAAGCAAAAGAAAGCCGGACTTGCAAAAACTGTTCTCGGAACAAAAGAAACTCTCGTCCTAATCCGTGCCGAAAATGGCAATATGATTTTGAACACTCTGTTTTTTTATGACGAAGTTCAAGCCGCTCCCGCATATAAAAAAGCCGTCGTCACAAAACAAGAATTGGAACTGGCAAAAGCACTAATTGGTCAAATGAGCGGCAAGTTTGAGCCAGAAAAATATAAAGACGAATATGCCGAAAAAGTGCGACGCGCAATCAAATCAAAAATTTCAGGAAACAAAATTATTGTATCAAAGGACGAGCCAGCACCTGCAAAAGTTATCAACATCATGGAAGCATTGCAAAAGAGTTTGCAGCAAAACAAAAAACCTCGTGCAAAAAGCAAAAAGGCGGCAAACTGATGACACTAAATTTATACAACAAAAAAAGAGATTTCTCAAAAACTCATGAACCCCAAGGCAAAGTTGAGACAAGCAAGTCATCTCCTCGCTTTGTCGTTCAATATCATGAGGCAAGAGCAAAGCACTATGATTTTCGCCTTGAACACAAAGGTGTTCTCGTGAGTTTTGCAATTCCAAAAGGACTATCGCAAAAGCATTCCGAAAAACGACTTGCCATTCACGTTGAAGACCACCCTGTTGATTATATAAATTTCAGCGGGACAATTCCAAAAGGAAATTATGGTGCAGGAACGGTTGAAATATGGGACAAAGGAACATATGCAACCGATATAAATTTAACAAAAGGACTGCGTGAAGGCAATTTTAAAGTGACGCTTGACGGCGGCAAACTCAAAGGCACATGGAACTTTGCAAAAATGGACGAAAAAAACTGGCTTGCAGTCAAGTGCAAACAAAAAGAAAGAACACTCAAAAATCCTTTTGCAAAAGTTGATGTTAAGCTTGCAACACTGGTCAAAAGCGTTCCGACTGGCAAAAATTGGATTTATGAAATCAAGTATGATGGTTATAGGACGCTTGCATTTTGTGAGAACGGAAAAACAAAACTGCTCTCACGCAACAATCTTGATTTTTCAACAAAATTTTTGTCCGTGCTCCCCGCCCTCAACGACCTTTCAAAGGGCTCATCTTTTGTTCTTGATGGAGAAATGGTCGTCTTTGATGAAAATGGGCGCTCAAGCTTTTCAAAACTTCAAAATGAAATAAAGAGAAACGGCAATGCTTTTTCTTATGTCATTTTTGATATTTTGGCAATTGACGGAGAAGATTTGAGGGACAAACCATTGTTGGAGCGAAAAGAAATATTAAAAAATCTGCTCAAAAATGCAAAATCCAATTTGATTTTTAGCGACTTTGTCAAAAATCGAGGAAAACAAAGTTTTGAAGTCGCAAAAAAACTCGGACTTGAGGGAATTGTCGCAAAAGAAATCAATTCCAAATATTCTGGAAAGCGAAATCTTGATTGGCAAAAAATTAAATGCAGGTTCAGTCAAGAGTTCGTTGTTGGCGGATTTGTGACGACGTCTCAAAACAAAGATTTGAGTTCGATTTTGGTTGGAGTGTATGAAGGTGGAAAACTGGTTTTTGTTGGCAAAGTTGGAACTGGGTTTGACCAAAACACACGAAAAGAACTCAACAAAAAGTTTTCAAAACTAAAACTAGATAAAAGCCCTTTTGAGAAAGTTGACGAAATCAAAACAGATGGCAAAAGTTTTTGGTTAAAGCCCGAAATTGTTGCGCAAATTGAGTTTGCTGAAAGAACTTCATCGGGGTCTCTGCGTCAGCCAAGTTTTTTGGGACTCAGAGAAGACAAAAATCCAAGAGAGTGCGTTTGGGAGAAACAAAATGACTGAAAAACAAATATTAGGAATTGAAATCTCAAGTCCAACACGCATTATTTTTCCACAAGACAATATAACAAAATTTGATGTCGCGAGATATTATGAAAGTGTTGCTCCACTCATGATGCCACATCTCAAAGACCGTTTGGTGAGTGTCATCAGATGCCATGACAACATTGATAAAAACATTTTTTTCAAAAAACACCCAGTTTCAGAAGGCCAAGACATCAAAATAAAAAAAGTTGGAGATGATGAATATTTTTCAATTCAGAATCCAAAAGGACTAATAAAACAAGTCCAACTCGGGTCAGTCGAGTTTCACACATGGGGAAGTTCAATATATGATTTGAACCACCCAAACATCATGGTGTTTGACCTTGACCCAGACACAAAATTAAGCTTAAAACTCTTGCGACAAGGTGTCATTATTCTCAAAAACACACTCGACGAACTTGGACTAAAATCATATCTAAAAACAAGTGGCGGCAAAGGTTATCATGTTGTTGTGCCTTTTGACAAAAATTTTTCTTGGCAAAAATTTTCAAATTTTTCAAAACAAATCGCCCTGCTTCTCGAAAATCAAAATCCAAATCTTTTCACATCAAATGTCAGAAAAGAAAATCGCAAAGGAAAAATATATATTGACTGCGCCAGAAACACAAAAGGTGCGACTTGCGTTGCTCCATATTCGCTTCGTGCAAGAGTTGGCGCACCAGTGTCAATGCCAATTGAGTGGTCTGAACTAAACAAATTTGCACCAAATGCTTTCAATTTGAAAAATGCTGCGAGATATCTCAAATCGCATCACGCTTGGAGCGATTTTCCAAAATTCATGAAACCGCTCGAAAAATAGTGCCAAAAATTTTCATATTTTTCTTGCAATTCTGCCAAAACTATGCTATTCTAAACTCGTTTATCAAGCCGGTGTCAAATCACACTTGAACATGCCGAAGTGCTGGAATGGTAGACGGAGCGGACTCAAAATCCGCCGAGGGCAAC
>JBJFDC010000033.1:0-10059 GCA_051889215.1 Christensenellales bacterium | reverse complement strand
AATCGCCATTTGGCTGTATGAGTTGATTTTGCTTTCGTCTGATTTTGTTATGTTAAGAAGGATTGGTTTTTCTTTTTCTTCTTGAAGAGTTGAAGGCGTGATTGAGCCAAAATCACATAAATTTGTGAGGACAATATCTCTTTTTTTCTTGCAATTTTCAGCTCTGGTTATTGGGTTATATTTTGATGGCGCAGATATGATGCCAGCAAGAAGCGCACTTTCTGAAGGCGTAAGATTTTTTGCACTTTTTGAAAAATAAAAGTTTGCGGCACTTTCAATGCCATAACAGTTGTTCCCAAAATATATGCAGTTGAGATAACTTTCAAGAATTTCATTTTTTGAAAGTTCTTTTTCCATTTTTCTTGTTATGGCGATTTCACGAAATTTGCGAGTCAATGTCTTTTCGTTTGTTAGATGTGTGTTTTTGATGAGTTGCTGACTAATTGTTGAGGCACCTTGTTTGAATTTAAAACTTTTCAAATTCACAAGTGTCGCTTTGACCATGCGTTTGTAGTCAAGTCCTTTGTGATTATAAAAATTCTTGTCTTCGGTCGCCACAAAACATTGATAAACGTGAGGAGGGAGAGAGGAGAGTTTTATTGATTTGTGATTGACGAGATTGTCCTCTTTTATCAAGTTTTCTTTGTCGTCATAAAGCGTTATATTGAAACTCGCAACATCAAGTTTGGATTTGTCGAAGTGCGATGTTTGGGAAAAATAGACAAAAACGCAAAAAAATGTTGCCACCGCAAGCAGAACCAAAATTCCAAACGAAATCAAACTCCATTTAACAAATTTTTTCACAACATTATTATGCAAATATATTATATAATTATTTATATTTTAATTGAAAAAGCAAAAAATTTTTAGTATACTAAATGGGTTAAAGAGGTGGATTATGCTTTATCATATTGTGACCTTTGGATGCCAAATGAATGTGCATGAATCAGAAAAACTTGCCGGCGTCCTTGAAAAACTTGGATATTCTCACACTGATGACCCAAATCTTGCGGACATCATAGTTTTTAATACATGCGCAATTCGCGAAGGAGCAGAGGACAGAGCGTTTGGAAATATCGGCAACCTCAAGCAAAGAAAAAAAGAAAACCCAAATCTTTTGATTTGTGTTTGCGGTTGCATGACGCAACAAAAAGAAGTTCAGGACAGAATATTTGATGTGTTTAAATTTGTTGATATTGTTTTTGGAACTCATGATATTGACAAATTTGAAGAGTTTGTCAAACGCAAACTTGAGCAGAAAAAAAGGATAAAAAGCCACATTGAAGAAGGTGAAATTTGGGAAGACTTTCCAATCGCAAGATCGAGCGGAAAAAACGCTTGGGTCAACATCATGTATGGCTGCAACAACTTTTGCTCTTATTGCATTGTGCCATATGTCCGCGGAAGGGAAAAAAGTCGTGACAAAGAAGAAATCTTGAAAGAAGTCAAATCGCTTGTTGAGAGCCAAAAATATGACACAATCACACTTCTTGGACAAAATGTGAATTCATATGGCAATGACACAGATGACAATTATCATTTTGCAGACCTTCTCAAAGATATATGCAAAATTCCAGGAGATTTTCATGTTGGATTCATGACATCTCACCCAAAGGACATTGACGACAGAGTGATTGATGTTTTGGCAACAGAAAGCAAAATGCTCAAAGAACTTCATCTTCCCGTTCAATCTGGAAACGACCGAATTCTAAAACTCATGAACAGAAACTACACAATCGAAAAGTATCTCAATATTGTGAAAAAACTTCGTGAAAAAATTCCAAATATAAGACTTTCGACTGACATTATCGTTGGATTTCCTGGCGAAACAGAAGAAGAATTCATGGACACGGTTGAGTTGGTTAAAAATGTGAAATATGACCAAATTTTTGCATTTATGTATTCGCCAAGACCTCACACACGTGCCGCAGAAATGCCCGACCAAATCAACCAAGAAGAAAAAAACAGAAGAGTCAACTTCTTGTTAAATCTACAAAAGACCATTCAAAAAGGAAAAGCAACAAATGATATTTGATAGAGAAAAAGTCACTCCAATGATGAGGCAATATATTGATACAAAGGCAAAATATGATGATTGCATATTGTTTTATCGGCTTGGAGACTTTTATGAAATGTTTTTTGACGATGCTGAAATTGCATCAAAAGTCCTTGATTTGACATTGACAAAAAAAGCGTGTGGCAAAGACCTTTTTGCTCCGATGTGTGGCGTGCCATATCATGCGGCAGATGTCTATATTGCCAAACTCTTGCAAGAGGGATTCAAAGTCGGGATTTGTGAGCAAATGACAGAGCCAAAAGCAGGAGAGATTGTTCAACGCGATGTAATCCGAATAATAACCCCAGGAACTGTTTATGAAGACGACATTTTGGATGCAAAAAGAAGCAACTACATCGCATCAATTTTCAAAAAAGACCAAAATATTGGTGTTGCGTATTCTGATGTTTCAACTGGCGACCTTTTTGTGATTGAAATGAATGGAGAAGATTGTTCAACTGAACTCAACGACTTTTTGGTTCGCACTGTGCCTTCTGAAATAATATGTAATGGCGAGGCAAGAGAAGAGGTGTTGGCATCTTTCGCTTACAAAATGAACAACATCAAAAAACCTTATCAATACATTGATTCAGTTTATGACCTGAAAAATGCACAGGATATCCTAAAAAATCAGTTTGGACAAACTTGTATTTCAATTTTTGAACTCAACAAAAAGCCAGCAGCAATTTCAGCTTGCGGCGCACTGATTCAATATCTTCGAGAAACACAAAAAAATGGCATGAGTCACATTCGAACAATCAAGCAAATCAGCAATGATGACTACATGACAATCGACATCAATTCAAGACGCAATCTTGAAATTGACCAAACTCTCAAAGACAGAAAAAAAGTTGGGTCAATTTTGTGGCTTCTCGACAACACAAACACTTCAATCGGCGCGAGAATGTTTCGTTCGTGGCTTGAGCAACCTTTGAAAAATGAAAAACTCATCAAAGAAAGACTTGATGCGGTTGAAGAACTTGTTAATAACATTCACACAAGAGAAAAAGCAATCAAAGCACTTGACGGAATCAGAGACATCGAAAGAATTTGCGGAAAAATTTCTTTTGGCTCGCTCAACCCAAAAGATTGTTTCAATCTCAAAGTTTCATTGCTCAACATTCCAGCACTAAAAGATTCCATTTCTGACTGCAAATCAAAAAAATTGTCTTCAATTCATCAAAATATTGCAGACTTTTCTGATGTTGCAAATTATCTTGAAAAATGCATCGCAGAAAACGCGCCGCTGTCTCAAAAAGACGGGCATTATATCAAAGAAGGTTTTAATCCAAAACTCGACGAATATCGAAATGCAAAAATTCAAGCAAGTTTTTGGCTTGCTGAACTTGAAAAAAAGGAAAGAGAATCAACCGGCATAAAGAACCTCAAAATTGGTTATAATCGTGTTTTTGGATACTATATTGAGGTTAATCGTTCTCAAGCAAATCTTGTTCCAATCCACTATATAAGAAAACAAACAATTTCAAACAACGAAAGATACATCACCGAGGACCTCAAGAAAATCGAGGATAAAATTTTGGGAGCCGACGAAAAAGCGCTCAAACTTGAAAGCGAAATTTTTGCTGAACTCAGAGAAGCACTGTTGAAAATTGTTCCAGATTTACAACTACTTTCAAAACTTGTCGGAGAAATTGATTGTTTGTGCTCACTTGCAACTGTTGCGGTAAAAAACAACTACACCAAACCAAAAGTCAGTTCAAAAATCGACCATATAAAAATTGTTGAAGGACGCCACCCGGTTGTCGAAGCAATGCAAAAAGATTGTGCATTCATTCCAAACGACACATATCTCGATTCGCGTGACGACAAAATTATGATTATCACTGGACCAAACATGGCCGGCAAAAGCACATATATGAGACAGGTTGCAGTTTTAACTTTCATGGCGCATATTGGTTCTTTTGTCCCAGCAAAAAGTGCCGAGTTTGGTGTCACTGACAGAATTTTTACGCGTGTTGGAGCAAGTGACGATTTGGCATTCGGACAAAGCACATTTATGGTTGAGATGTCTGAAGTTGCACACATTCTCGCAAACGCAACAAAAGACAGCTTGATTATTTTGGACGAAATTGGTCGCGGAACATCAACGTTTGATGGGCTTGCAATCGCATGGGCTGTTGTTGAATCTTTGGCGAAAGAATATCAAGCGAAAACTTTGTTTGCAACTCACTATCATGAACTTTCAGAACTTGAAGGAATGCTTCAAGGAGTAAAAAACTATTGCGTTTCTGTCAAAGAATATAACAATTCAATCATATTCCTTCGAAAAATTATTCGAGGAGGCACAAACAAAAGTTTTGGCATTGAGGTTGCTGCACTTGCTGGCGTGAAACAAAGCGTTATTTCCCGTGCAAAAGAAATTTCGCACAACCTTGAAGAATCTGACCTAAACAAAAATTTATCACTAAACACAATTAATCAAACTCAAAAAGAAAAGAAAGATAATTCACAAAAGATAGCAAAGCAAATCTATGACATCGTAAAGGATTTGAAAGTCGAGACTTTGACGCCGCTTGATGCTTTTGATGTTTTGTGTGGTTTGGTCAAAAAAACAAAGGAGAATTAATATGGCAAAAATAAATTTGTTGAGCCCCATGGTTTTTAACCGAATTGCAGCAGGTGAAGTTGTTGAAAAACCATGCTCTGTCGTCAAAGAACTTGTTGAAAACTCCATTGACTCTGGCGCAACAAACATTTCAATATCGATTGAGAGAGGTGGTCTGGGAAAAATTGAAGTGACGGATAACGGATCTGGCATTGAATTTGACGACCTCAAAAACGCATTGCTCGCCCATGCAACGAGCAAAATTTCAAGACTTGAAGACCTTGACAACATCGGAACACTGGGTTTTCGTGGTGAAGCACTTTCAAGCATTGCATCAGTCAGTGAAATTGAAATCATTTCAAAAACTCGCGATTGTGACTACGGCGGAAAAATAAAATGTCTTTTTGGACAAATGGAAGAACTTACGCAAATTGCAAGCATTGATGGAACGAGGATAACTGTCAAAAACCTTTTTCACAATGTTCCCGCAAGACTCAAATTCGTCAGAAAAGACAAGACTGAAGAAAATGACATAACAAATTTTATCTCGCGTCTTATTTTGGCAAATCCTCATATATCATTTTCCTATGTTGCTGACGGAAAACAAATCTACAAGCATTCCGCCTCTGATCTCAAAACCGCAATTTGCGATATATATGGTGACGAAATTGCAAAAGATTTGATTGAAGTCAAACAAACGCGTGGCAATATGACTCTTTTTGGATATATTTCAAGACCAGAAATCGCAAAAGCAAACAGAACTTATCAAACTCTCATAATCAACGGGAGATATGTCATAAATTTCATGATTTCCAGCGCAATTTCCAATGTTTATGAAGACTATTTGATGAAGGGAAAATTTCCACTTTATGTTCTTTGTCTTAATATGCCAAATGACGAAATTGATGTCAACGTTCACCCAAACAAACTCGAGGTCAAATTCGAAAATTCTGGCGCAATTTTTTCACTGTTTTCTGATGCATGCTTCCACGCACTCAAAGACACAAATTTCACAACGACTCCAGTTTCACATGAAGAAGAAGTTGAAACTGATAATTTCATCAAATTTTCAACGCCAACAATCGAGCGGGTGACACTGGACTTGAATGAAGGTGTCAGTTATTCAAAGGATGAAAATCCTCCCCAAAACCTAACATTTAGTGGCAAAACCAGTCTTTTGAGCGAGATAATGCTCAGTCAAGTGCAAGGCAATGAAAAATCCTTGTATAAACAGGATGAACTTTTCAAGGTTGAAGAACCTCCAAAAATTCTGTGCACACTTTTTGACACATACATTTTGTTGCAACAATCAAACAACATCTATCTTGTTGACCAACACGCCGCACACGAACGATTAAACTACGACAAACTTAAACAACGCATTCAATCAATGTCAAACATCAGTCAAAGTCTTGCATTGCCAGTCGTTATTAATGTCAACAATCAAGAGGATAATTTTTTGCAAGAAAATCAAAAAGTGTTTGAACAAATTGGTTTTAAAATTGAAGAATATGGCAAATGTTGTTATCGAATCAACGAAATCCCTTTTGTTTTGTCGGGCAAAGACATAAACGAGTATTTTCAAGATGTTTTCAAAAATCTCAACACTTTCATAAACAAGCCGCTTGATTTCATAAAAGATGACCTTTGCCAAAAAGCTTGCAAAAGTTCGGTGAAAGCAGGCAACAAACTCACAAATGATGAAATAAAGTTTTTGATTGACTCTCTCTCGGACAACAAGTCAACTTTGCTATGTCCTCACGGCAGACCAATCATCGTCAAAATCACTCAAACCGACATTGAAAAGTGGTTTAAAAGGATTGTTTAAGTTTATGACAAACAAGACAATTTGTGTTGTTGGACCAACCGCAAGCGGAAAAACTGCAATTTCCATTGAGATTGCAAAGTGTTTTAATGGCGAAATAATATCGGGCGATTCCATTCAAGTTTATCAAGAACTCAACATCGGAAGTGCAAAAATCACAAAACAAGAAATGAATGGCATTCCACACCATATGATTGACATAAAGTCATGTTTTGAAGGGTTTTCCGCTGGCGAATTTTCGGAACTCACCAAACAAAAAATATCAGATATATCTTCACGCGGCAAAACTCCAATCATCGTTGGAGGAACTGGATTGTTTATCAAGGGATTGATTGAAGGATATGATTTTTCTTTGTGCCCACGAAACGAAGAATTTCGCAATGCTTGCAACGATGTAATCAAAAGCGAAGGACTTGAAAAATTGTATCAAGAGTTAAAACGTTTAAATCCTTGTCGTGCAAGTGAAATTTCCCCAAACGACCAAAAGCGAATAATTCGTGCGCTTGAAATTGAAAAATTTTCAAACACGCCACCGAACAAACAACCAACAACAAAAGACTTTGTTGTTGTTGGGCTGAGTCTCCCTCGTGAAAAACTTTATGAAAGAATAAACGAGCGCGTTGACAAAATGGTTGAAAATGGACTTGTTGAAGAGGTGAGAGCACTTTATGAAAAAGGTCTCAATGAAAACTTTCAAAGCATGAAAGGCATCGGATACAAAGAGTTGTTCCCATATTTTCGCGGCGAAAGTTCGCTTGAAGAATGCATAAACCTCATAAAACAGCTTTCAAGGAATTTTGCAAAAAGGCAAATGACTTGGTTTGGCTCAATGCCATATATAAAATGGTTTGAACCAAGTCAAAAAAAAGAAATTTTTGATTACATCAGGAGTGAATTATGATTACGATTGAAAAATGTGAAAAAAATCTTGAGAAACAATTCAAAAGAATTGATGAAATTGCTTTTTTTAATGCAAACAAAGTTTTGCGTGCATTTCAAGAAAATCATATATCAACACAACACTTTCAGGCAACATCTGGATATGGATATGACGATATTGGACGAGATAACCTGGGAAAAGTTTTCGCCTCGGCATTTGGTGCTGAAAAAGCAATCGTCAGCCCACTTGTGACTTGCGGCTCACACGCTTTGGGCATTGCACTTTTTGCGCTGCTTCGTCCAAACGATTTGCTTTTGTCAATTTCATCATCTCCATATGACACATTGATTGAAACAATCAAAAGTGTTGACGGAAAAAACCTTGGAACTCTTGAAGATTTTGGGATAAAGTATGAACAAATTGAACTTGTTGACGGCAAATTTGACTTTGAAAACATCGAAAAACAATGCATGGACAAGAAGCCAAAAGTCGCCTTTATCCAACGCTCAAGAGGATATTCGGCGCGAAGTGCACTTTCTTGCGATGAAATAAAAAAAGCTTGCGAAGTTGTGAAAAAAGCCAGCCCACAAACAATAATTTTTGTTGACAACTGCTATGGCGAATTCCTCGAAAAACAAGAACCTTGCGAGGTCGGAGCAGACCTTGTTGTTGGCTCTCTCATAAAAAATCCGGGTGGCGGACTTGCTCCAAGCGGGGCGTATTTTGCAGGTCGTGAAGATGTGATTGAAAAAGTTTCGGCTCGCGTCACAACTCCATCACTTTTGGGCGAGGTGGGGTCATATGCCTATGGATATAGATTGTTTTATCAAGGTTTTTTCATTGCTCCAAGTGTTGTTGCGAGTGCCGTTAAAGGTGCATATCTGATTGGTGAAGTGATGAGCAATCTTGGTTATCCATGTTTCCCAAAATCCGATGACAACACATATGACATCATCAAAAGCATATACTTTAACACTTCGGACGAACTCGTCAGATTTGTTCAACTGATTCAAAAATTTTCTCCCGTTGACTCGTTTGTTTTGCCACTCCCATGGGATATGCCAGGATATACAAGCCAAGTCATCATGGCTGCGGGAACATTTGTTTCTGGAGCATCAATCGAACTTTCTTGCGACAGTCCAATAAAAGCACCTTATATAGCGTATTTTCAAGGCGCTTTGACATATGAGCATGCAAAAATTGTTGCGCAAAATCTCATTAATGAATTTTCAAAAAATTAAATTTTCCTTACGATTCCAACAACGATTCCCAGGATTTGAATATCAGGGGAGATGATTGGTTGATAGAGAGGATTTTCGGGCTGCAATCTTATGCAGTCTTTTTCTTTATAAAATGTTTTGACTGTTGCGCCATCTCCAACAAGCGCAACAACAATTTGACCATTTTCGGCATCTTGACATTGTTTGACAACAACATAATCTCCATCAAGAATTGAGGCATTAATCATGCTATCACCATGAACTTTAAGCATGAACATATTGTCATAATTAAATAGATTTTTTGAAAACATAAAATTATCAATTTTGTTTTCCTCGGCCAAAATTGGAATTCCTGCAGCAACGTTTCCAACAAGACCAACCGATTTCATGTTTGGTGGGGCAATGTTCTGTTTTGCCTTGTCAGATAGTTCAATCGAACGATTTTTGTTGAAAGAGCGCTTTATGAGACCACGTTCTTCCAAAATATTGAGATAATAATTTATTGTTGAAGTTGAGTTGACACCAATGTTTGCGCACATTTCTCGAATTGATGGGACAATCCCTTTTTCTGCCACTGCTTCAGTTATATATTCCATAAGTTTATTCAAATTTTCTTCAATTTTTTTCATAATATCCTCATTTGATGTGATTATGATAGCACAACAAATAAAAAATGTCAAACATATGTTTGACATTTTTATCTGAGTTTTATAACATTTGCAACACCTCGGCGATTATCTTCACTGATTGCGGCATAATGCTTTTTTGTTGTGTTGACATCTTTATGTCCCAAAACATCGGCAACAATATAAATATCTTTTGTCTCGCGATACAAATTTGTGCCATAGGTGCTACGAAGTTTATGGGGCGAGATTTTTTTTAGGGGAGAAATGATTTTTGCATATTTTTTAACCATGTTTTCAACAGCACGAACAGTGATTCGCTTGTTTTGCAACGAGAGGAACAAAGCATTTTCATTTGGATTGATATTTGGATTTTCATTTTTTTCATCAATATAAGCAATTAGGGCATTCTTAACTTCATCAGAAAAATACAAGACCACTCGACTTCCGCCTTTTCTCGTGATTGTGAAGGCATTGTTCTTGAAATCAACATCTTCGTTGTTTATCCCGACACATTCACTAACACGAATGCCAGTTCCCAACATGATGCTGAGCATTGCAACATCTCTTTTTTTTGTATGCTTGTTGAATCCTTGTTGTTGCTTTGTCAAAAGGTTGGGATTTTCTGCGAGATTAATGAGTTTTGCGACCTCATCAGTTTCAAGTCTAATAATTTCTTTTGAGCGAATTTTGGGCGTTTTCACAATGCTTGCGACATTTGAAGAAAGCAAGTTGTTTGCATATAAATATTTGAAAAAAGCACGAATGGCAGAGAGTTTGCGTGCCTTTGCAGAATCTGAATTCGTCCTAATTTCGCCATTTTTTTCATATCCGCTCAAAAAACTCAAATATCTTTCAATATCTCTTGTTTTAAGAGTGTTCAAATCTT
>JBJFDC010000032.1:0-10809 GCA_051889215.1 Christensenellales bacterium | reverse complement strand
ACTAATTAATTTTTATCCAATATCGACCACGCAAAGAGATGTTTTCTTCATGGTTGACGGGGAAATATCTGACGGATTTGAGGCGTCACTTGATGACGAGAGACAAAGTGTTGTTGTCAGCGCAATCAATTCCGCAAACGAAAATATCAGAACAACATTCCCACTTCGACTCGTTGACCCAATTTCGGATATAACTGCAAAAGTTGATGGCAATGATGGGAATGACGTTGTTTTGGCAATCAATTCAGCAACAAAGAACACATCTGTTGTTGAGTTTTCGATGAAAAGCAGCGAAAGCGAAGTTGTTTGTCTCAATGGGTTTTATTCGGGAGATGATTATTCAATTCGCATGACAAACCAAACTCACGCTGACGGAATTCACACATTTACTTTTGAAATTTCTGGTGTTGCGGGAGATGTGAGTGATTCATATGAGTTTAGATTTGGGATTGGCGAAGATTATGATTATTATGAATCACATTCTGTTGACGTGAAGAGTGTTGTTGTTGCAAAAAACATTGCCATTGGACTTGAAACCGAAAATTATTCAACTCTTCGTGTGTTCAACTATAATTCGACAAACTCGAAGGGCACTTCACTTAATTTTGCCGTTCTTCCAAACAATGTGCAAGCAAGTCAAAGGAATGGCATAGTTTTGTATGATAGTAATTATATAACTATATATAATAATACTAAAAACATTATATATTCTGGCGAAAGAATTCAAGGTGGGACAACTTTGTTTGTCAAGGGAAACACAAACGTTGTTGGAAACACTGAAATAAAATTTGTTGTTGACGGAATGACTGGCGTGAGTGATGACATTGAGGCAGTTGTTCCAGTTGTCGTCCATGAGGGCGCAAAAGAAATTGTTGGAGAAGACTCAATTGTCTTGAGACTGAACGGCGACGGAAGTGCAAGTGACGAGATTTATAACTACACTTTTGATGTTTCTCCAAGCGGGGCATATTCTGGTGATATTTGGGTTGAAGCAAAGAGCACAATTATTGCTCTTCAAAAAGATGAAAATTCAAACATCATCAAAATCAAGGCACTCAGCACTGGAAAAACAAAAATTGTTATGACGCTTGGAAATGGTGTGACAAAGACCGTTGAGGTTGAAGTCGTTTGCGAGATGAACGAGGATTCGCTTATACTCGATGCGCCAAACTCAACCGAAAGCGATTTTGTTGGCGAAAAGAAACCTGTTGTCGTCAGCCGAGCATTTCCACTCGAAAAACTTGTGATTCAAAAATCTCGTGCATATGAAAAAGCAGTTCCTTTGAATTTTACATATTATCCTCAAAATGCTTCAAACATTGAATATAATTATACAATAACCAAACTTTCTGGTGAAAAGGACAATATTGTTGAGGTTGTCGGCAATTCACTTGTTGGAAAAAACGAGGGAACGGCAAAAGTTGAGGTTGAAGTCTTTTATGTCAAATTTGTTGACGGACAAAAAGAAATCAGAAGTCAAACATTTGGTTTTGAGGTTGAGGTTTATGTCGCGGTGTCAAGTTTCTATTTTTCGGACACAGCGGTGACAGTTGCGGACCTTAATTCTGTTGGTTTTTACAAACTCAGTGAAGCAACAAAGAAAATTCAATCATATATCTATCCTCTTGATGCAACAAATCGAAAAATCGAATACACGCTTTCTGGTTCTGGTGCTTCGGGAGAGGGAATTCTTGAAAATGACTACATAATGTTTAACACGGACACGGGCGAGATAACTGGAAGACTCAACAGTGGAACGACTGCGGTTAGGACAACAATCACCGCAAGACTTGTTGATTACACTCGGGAATATGTTGTGACGATTGATGTTGACGTTGAAAAATACGAACTTGTTCGAAATATTGTTATTGATAATATTTCACAGTCCGCTGAACTTACTCTTTCAGCAGGTCATCCAACATTCCAAATTATTGCCCATGCCGAAAAAATTACAGCAAACAACAAAACACTTGTCTATAGTTTTATTCCGGCGAACGATGACTCTGTTGGTGTGATTTCGGTTGACCAAAATGGATTTGTTGTGCTCGATGTCAATCGTGCAACAACAGAAGAGCTTGGAGGAATAATCCGCATTTCTGCCCAAGACAGTTTCAAGCGCGACAACATCAATGCCGACACATATCGAGATATCAAAGTGTCGGTTGCGATTGGAACAAAGGACAGCCCTTATCCAATCAGCACGGCGGACGAACTTCTTTCGTTGAATACTTCTGAAGCGCTTGCAAAATTCTATAAAATTGTTGGTGTGATTGACCTCAAGGGCAAAGAAATTAGTCCTCTTGGCGAACTCACTGGCGGAATTGTTGGAGCGAGCGGGTCAAGAATTATTGGAATAAACATTTCTCAAGATGCCGATGGATATGCAGGATTGTTTTCCAAAATTGCTCCATCTGGCTACATAAAAAATGTTGGTTTTGCGGGTGGAATAAACTATTATGGCGAGGCGCAAAACATTGGACTTGTTGCTGGAGTTAACAACGGATTGATTGAAAACTGCTCTGTTGAACTCGGGAAAAGTCGTGTTGAGGTTTTGGCAAATTCAAACGTCGGCGCAATGTTTGGAACAAACAATGCTCAAATAATCAACATTATTGAACCTGACAAATCAAACTTCACGCTCGCAAGACATGTGGGAGAGTTTGTTGTTGAAGCGCTTGATGACACTGAAGTTTGGGTTGGTGGTGTTGTTGGGAAAAACTCACTTGCTGGCACAATTCTTCGTCAAATTCACGGCATTTCTCTTTATGGATATAATGGATATTCTGCAAATGTAAACATGAGGACAACAGGGGCTGCAGCAACTGGTGCGATTGTTGGACAAAACGAGGGTCAATGCTTTTCACTTTCTTCTTGCGGGAAGATTTATGGTGGAAAAAATGTTGGCGGATTTGTTGGACAGAATAATGGAAAAATTGGTCTTGAAAACAATCCAGACAACTCCGCTCGCAGTTTTTCAAACACTTTTGTTCAAGGAACAGAAGGTGTTGGCGGATTTGTTGGCGATATGGCAGGCGGAACAATCACGTTGAGTGGTGTCGAAATTTATGAGCAGGCGACATATTTGGAAAGCGAAAAATACATTGCCTATGCTTCTGGTCATGTTGGAGGGTTTGCAGGTGTTGCATATGCTGGAAACATCACGGAGTGTTATGTTGCCTCGTTCAGAACAGGTTCAGATATTTTGGTTTGCATGGATTCAAATGGAACGACATCAAAAGCAGGCGCGTTTGTTGGAAACCTCACTGGGGCGACAATCGCAACTTGCAATTCAAACATAAAAGCAACAAAACTTTCTCTTGGTGGAATTGATGACACAATCTATTCTGATGCGGTTTCTGTTATGCCACCAGTGCCAACAAGTGTTGAACTTGAAGTTATGCAAAATGAAATGACGACAGATGATGCGTCGTTCTCGGATTATAAAGTTGTTTATATTGATTTCTATGAAGCACAGAAAAAAGATGAACAAAGCATAATTGATTATCTAAATAAAATTGAACTCGGCACTCTCATCAGTCATGCACTTGGAGACGCGGGCGCACAGATTACGAGCAGCGACAGTTCAATCATCAAAATTGAAGGAGATGGTTTGAAAGTCCTTTCGCGTGGACTTTGTGAAATCGTTGTTTCGTCAAGATTTAATCCAAACCTCAAATCTGTTGTTTACGTTTGGGTTGTGGGCGCAAATGAGAACATTGGACTTTCTCAAATGGTTGACGAGACTGATTATGTGATTTTGGGAGATTCGACCATAATTGTCAGGGCAGACCAGGTTTCTTCCTATGACAAAAACAATGTCGGAATGGTTGTTGATGGCGTTCAAATTGTTGATGGAAACAGTTATGATGTTTTGACTGAAAACGACAATTTTGTCATTCAAAATTATGAAAATCTCTTCACGATTGGTCTTGATGAAGATTATTTGAATAAAATAAGGAACAATGAAGTTTCAAATTTTGTTGAAAACATTAATTTTGGCGGAGCATATTCAATAAACATTGGCGGAAGAAAATTTGTTTCCTCAACATTTGCCTTGCTTGGGGTTAAAGCACGAGTGCTCGCAGGAATAACAAAATTCAACCTCTCTTCTTCAAATCTTGAAATGTGCGCAAATGACCAACTTAAAATCGGATTTGGTTTCACAAGCGACCTTGGAGACAACGAAGAAGTTTATGTTGGCGCTGACAAACATGTTTATATCAACGGTCAAGATGTGAAAGTTGGAACAACTGCCACAATTTATAAAAAAGATTTGAATACATCTGGCGAATTTTTGATTGAACTATTCAACAAGGACTACGTTGGGACTGTGACACTTGTTTTCTCTGACAAAAACAAAACATTCCAAAAAGAAGTTCAAATCAAAGTTTTGCCTCAAAATGTTGAAGTGATTGCGACACGTTTCTTTGATTCAAATCCAACAGACATAAATAGAGCAAGCACAACTTCGCTCATCACTCCTGGAAAACATGGTGTTTTGCTTTTGGATATAATCCCACATCAAGCAGACATTGAGTTCATCACAATTCAAAATGCAAAAACAAACCCTGCTTATGTTCAATTTGATTTTGTAAACTCATATTATTTGAAAATATCTGGCGCAACACTATATGAGGGCGGAATAAAAATTCCAACAAAACTATTCATCAATAATGACAGATTTTCAACAGTGTTTGTCAAAACTCTTGTCGCGACCCAAGTTTCAGACAATCAACCTTTGACCTTAACTATTGGAGCAAGTGATGGATATCAAAAGGAATTGGTTCTAATAACAAAGCACACCGAAAAAGTTGTTGGAACGATTGAAAACAGGCAAAGCGGTGTGTCTGAAACATCGTTGGCAAAAGGACTTGATTACAAACTTAATATCACTTCAGTCGGCTTCACGGCTGACCAGGTTCGAGTTGAGGCGGCAAAAGACGGAGTTATTCAAATCACACGTGTTTCAGACTTTGTTTATAACATTCATGCGAATAACATTGCGGGTTCAGACTCAACAATATTGAAAATATATGGCGAAAAAGAAGTCGATGGAATGACTGTCAAGACAACAGTGCAAGAAATCAAGGTTGATGTCATGGATTTTGTTGTTTATGACAAGATTAATTTCAAAGGTGCAAGTGAACAAAGTTTGACAGGAGAGTATGACATCGTCACAGGATATGTGGGAATTGCAAAAAAACTCGAGGTTGAACTAATTAACGCAATTAACTGCGAATATGACATAAACAACGATTCGATTGTTTCCAAATTGAAAAAATTCGAAGAAGAATTAAATAAAAGTGGGACATTCAAACTTTCGCCAGAGAATTCAGATGAGTTTAAAGTTGAAGACAATAATCTTGTTTATCCTCAAATGTCGATGCTGGCGGAAAATTCAAAGACCACTTTTGAATTTGAATATAAAATTGGTGACACAAAATATTCGGCAACAATGAAAATGAATGTTGAAGAAATAAGCACCTCTTCATCAATGATTCCAATTTCTTCGGTTGAAGAATTGTTGAATATGACTGCCGGAAACTATTATCTCTTGACAAACGACATTGAACTTTCAGCCGAAACCTTCAAACCAATTTCAACAGAGGTTGCTGGTTTTGATGGAAACAACAAAAAAATCACAATCAGCGGTTATAAAAACGATGATGAAACGAGTGTGAACTTTGGTTTGTTTGAAGAAATCAAAGAGGGAACAACAATTCAAAATGTTCATCTATATTTTGAAAATTTTGCGACAACAATTATTTCCGAAGAACTTAATTTTGGGTTTATTGCAGCGGTCAACAACGGCATCATAACCAACTGCTTTGTTGAAGGAGAGAGTGCAAAAATTGTTCTAAACGAATCCGCTTCAAACACTGGAGCAAAACGGGTTGGTGGAATTGTTGCAGAAAATGGTGGATATATAACAAATTCGCGTGTTGAAATTTCAATCTTCTCGGCATATGGCAATGTCGCCGGAATTGCAGTTTCAAACTCTGGGGTGATTTCATCTTGTTTTGTCAAAAACACAACTTTGATTAACAATTCAATAACAACAGATGCAATGACGGCTGGAGTTGTTTGCGAGAACACAAACGATGCAAGAATATTTGGTTGTTATATTGAAGGTGGGGCATTTGAAAAAGATAAAATCTATTGCGACAATTCGGTTTCAATAAGAGCAAACTCAAAAATCGCAGCATTTGTATTTAGCAATTCTGGCGAAATTCAAGACTCTTATGCAAATATTTTCGTTCGCTCTGGTTCTGTCGCGTCAGGATTTGTGTATGAAAACCAACAAAATGGTTCAATTCTCAACTCGTTCTCGCTTTGCTTGTTGCAAAAAAATATGAGCAACAATTTTGCTTTTGTCGCAATCGACCCGGCGGGTCTTGTTGACACAACAGCGGGAAAATTCCAAGCTTGCTATTATTGTCACGAAATCAATAATTGGCAAACAACAAATCAACAAATTGACGGAATAAACAAAATTGACAAAATGGCAGATTTCTCAAATCGTGAAACCTTTGTGACATTTGGACTTTCGTCGGCGCTTGCACCAGAAAAAGGTGTTTGGACACTTTCAACTCAAAATCGCGAGAACCTTTCATATCCAAGATTGATATCCGCAAACAATATCATCTCAACAACAAAGACACTTTTGTCAAAAGTTATTGATGACGTGACAGGGGCGGTTGTATATAAATATCTTGGCATGCCAGATGGAACAAGCGAAAATCCATTTATCATTAGTTCAGCAAAAGAACTTGAAGAAAAAATTTTGTCAACAACAAAAAGCGACATGACTTGTGATGCATACATTCGAATTGTTGCAAACATTGACTACTTGGATGAAGAAACAGGGGTTGAACTCAGTGGACTTCACAAAGTGAGATTCTGCGGTGAACTGGACGGAAATGGACTAAAAGTGACTGGACTCAACATCAACAACCAAGACAAGGTTGATAGTTCTGGCTGGTTTGCCACAATCGGAATAAACGTCCAAGCGGGAGTTGTCAAAAACATCACAATCATTCCTGACCAACTCAACTTCCCAAATGCGGCAAAAACTGGCGCACTTGCAGGAACAGTTGTGGGTTCTGGAATATATAATGTTTCTGTCAAAAATTCAAATGTCACAAATGTTATTGTCATAAAAGGACAAAACTTTGTCGGCGGAATTGTTGGACATATGCTCAATTCGTCAGTGTTCAACAGTCAAATCATAAACTGCAGTTCAGAGCTTAATGTTAATGCAACTGCACTAAATCAAACGAGTGACGAAAGCAAAAAGAATTCAACTGCAATATATCTTCCAACTCAAACAGTTGTGAACATCAATCTTGCTGCCATTGCTGGTGGCGTCGTGGGATATTTGCAAGGTGGCACAATGGCATTCTGCGAGTCTGGTGCGACGATTATAATGGGACAAATTGTCGGAGGACTCGTTGGATATGTGGGCGGCGGAGCAAGAGTTGAAAAGTCTTCAACCAATATTTCTGAAAAGAGTTATATTCGCTCATCATTTGTCGGCGGCGGACTTGCTGGAATCAATAATGGAAAAATAAATCAATCAAGTGTTGTGGGGAATGCAACAAATTACTTTAGAAATGCGTCTGTCGCACCTGTTGCGGTGGGTGGACTTGTTGGCACAAACAATGGAGAGTTGATTTATTCATTGAATGGTGACAAATCGTTGATTTCAGTCGATATTGACAACATTGACATAAGTTTTGTTGGCGGTGTCGCTGGAATTATGAGATCGGGCACAATTTCAAACTATAGGATTGAATCCAATCTTCGCGGCAATATCAATGTTGGTGGTGTTGTTGGAGTTATTCAAAACGGGTCCGGAAGCATAAAGATTTCAGATTGCTTTATTGGAAAAATCATTCCAAGTGATGCAAAGAATGAAACAGACTATGCGACAAAAATCGTGGCATATGGGTTTGAAACAAATTATGTCGGAGTTGTCGTTGGCAAAGCAACTTCAAGAGTGGTGATTTTTGGCGGCAACAAATGTTCAAGAGCTGTTTTGTTCTCAAGAATTTGGATAAACGGAGATGAAACCCAAAGTGCATATGAAAAAACATATGAAAATGTTGCAAGCGATTCGTCTTTGCAGGACAAAATTTTGATTCAATTTTTAGAACTTGATTAAAAATTAAGGCACAGTCAAATTTTGACTGTGTTTTTTTGTCGAAAAATTTTTTTGTTTTTATGTAATTTTTTGTTAAATTTGTCAATAAATGTATTGACTTTATTTTTGATATTGTGTTAATATTCTTGTATTATTAGTCGTAGTGTGGAAAATATGCATATTTTCAAATCAAAAAAAATTTAAAAAAACAAAACAAGCAGCGTTTTGTCTGCTTGTGTTTTTGTTTTCTTTTTCCGCGCGTGCGATAATCAAGACTATAAGGAGTGCGATATTATGCAAGATAAAATGCCAAACATGAGAAAGAAAATGTATGGTAAAAATGAACGTTTTACTTTTCAAAAGTTGGACGACATTGTTGATATACCAAATCTTCTCGACATTCAAAAAGAGGCCTACAAACAGTTTTTGGAAGAGGGTATTAGTGAGGTTTTGAAAGAAATTTCTCCAATTTCTGACTATTCGGGAAAGGCGAAACTCTATCTTTTTGAACCAAACCTTGAAACAAAACCAAAATACGACAAATTTGAATGCAAGAGACGTGGTGCATCATATATTATTCCACTCAAAGTCAAAGCAAGATTTGTTGTTGAAGACACTGGCGAATCAATTGACCAAGAAGTTTATCTTGGCGATATTCCTCTCATGACAGAAGAGGGCTCTTTTGTGTTCAACGGAATTGAAAGAGTTGTTGTCAGCCAAATCGTCCGTTCTCCAAGTGTATATTTCTCAATGGACAAAGACGACCTTTCAACACTACACAGCCAAATGATTCCAACTCGTGGTTCATGGCTCGAACTTGAACAAGGCGCAAACGAAATCATCAAAGTTATTGTCAACCGTGAAAGCAAAATCACACTTGGTTTGTTCCTCAAATGCTTTGGATTCACCGCTGATGAAATTCTTCATATGTTCGGCGACAACCAATATATCAAAAATGTTTTGGACAAAGAACCACAAAACACTCAAGAGGAAGCGCTTATTGAACTTTCAAAAAAGATGCGCCCAAGTGAAGTTCCATCAGCTGACGCAACAAGAAACTACATCAACTTGTTGTTCTTCTCTGACCAATACTATAACTTGGCTCGTGTTGGTCGTTATAAATTCAACAAAAAACTTTCAATCGCAAATAGAATTGCAGGACAAGTTGCATTCGAAAACATTGTTCACGAAGATGAAGTTTTGGTTAAATCTGGAGAGGTTATTTCAACAGAAGTTGCCGCTCGCATTCAAGACCTTGGGATAAATGAGGTTTGGTTGAACATCAATGGCAAAAAACATCTTGTTCGCGGCAATAATCAAGTCAAACTCAGTGCTGTTTTCCCTTGTGATGAAAAAGAACTTGGAATAAACGAACTTGTGTATTATCCAACTCTTATGCAAATTCTCAAACAAAACAAGACAAAAGAAAAGAGAATTCAAGCAATAAAAGAAAATGCAAAACAACTCGTTGTCACAACTCTCACAATGGACGACATTTTGGCAATGATAAGTTATTATCTCGACCTTCTTGCGGGATTTGGACAAACTGACAACATCGACCATCTTTCAAACAGAAGAATTGCATCTGTTGGCGAACTTCTTGGTGGCGCATTCAGAAGCGGAATGCTCAAACTTTCTGCAACAATGAAAGAAACCCTTCAAGGGAAAGAACTTTCTGACATCACTCCAAGTCAAATCGTCAACCCTCGTCCAGTCAACAAAGCAATGAGAGACTTTATTGCTTCAAGCCAACTCTCTCAACTTATGGACCAAGTTAACCCTCTTTCAGGACTTACCCAAAAGAGAAGAATTTCGGCTGTTGGACCTGGCGGTGTCAAGAAAGAAAGAGCACCAATGGAAGTTCGTGATATCAACTACACACACTACGGAAGAATTTGTGCGATTGAATCCCCAGAAGGACAAAGCATCGGTCTTATCAGCACACTCACATCATATGCAAAAATCAATGAATATGGATTCCTTGAAACACCATATAGAAAAGTTGACAAAGAGCGTGGCGTTGTCACTGACGAATGTGTTTACTGCATGGCAGACGCAGAAGACAGCTGCTACATCGCTCAAGCAGTTGAACCACTCACAGAAGACAAGAGATTTGTTAATGCCAGAGTTCTTTGCCGTTATAAAAACTCAATTGTTGAAGTTCCATCAACAAAAGTTGATTTGATGGACGTTTCTCCAAAACAATTTATTTCTGCAGCAACTTCACTCATTCCTTTCCTTAACAACAACGACACACCTCGTGCTTTGATGGGTGCAAACATGCAACGTCAAGCAGTTCCTGTTTTGCGTCCAGAAGCTCCTGTTGTTGGAACTGGAATGGAAGCAAAAATTGCCCACGACTGCGGTGCAGTTGTTTTGGCAAAAAATGATGGTGTTGTTTCATTTGTTAGCGGAAAAGAAATCAGGGTTAAAACAGCAACTGGTGAAGATGTTTATAATCTCATTAAATTTGCAAAAACAAACGATGAAACTTGTGTAAATCAAAAACCAGCCGTAAAACATGGCGAAAAAGTTAAAGCAGGGGATCTCCTTGCAGATGGATATTGCACAGATCATGGCGAACTCGCACTTGGCAAGAACGTTCTCATTGGCTATATGAACTGGGAAGGGTATAAGTATGAAGACGCCATCATCATTTCAGAACG
>JBJFDC010000031.1:0-11229 GCA_051889215.1 Christensenellales bacterium | reverse complement strand
GAGTGATCATAGGCCTTTAATTTGATTCTGATTTTTTGTGTTGCCATTAATAATTTACCTCCTGTAATAGCAAAACCCGTCTTTATTCACTTTTTCGAGTTTTCGGCACACTATTCCGTGTGTGTCGCGCTGCGACTCAAAATAAAAAGCGGAAAACGGTCGCTCGAAATCGTTGTTCGAACTTGTCCGTGAAAGTTCCCTCTACCCCGCTTGTCTGGGATTTAGCAATCTTTCACATCAACCCAAATTTTCACAGCTCTCTTATTCTATCCCATCTCGCAATGCTTGTCAACACAAATTTCAAAATATTTTAACCTTTTGCAAAAATAATTTTTTCCCTCAAAATCACTTTTATACTGCAATGCTATTTTAATTATTGTCTAAAGTTGTATTATTATATTAATATATAATATAAGGGAAAAGCGTTGGCTTCAAAAACAGCAACAAAAAACAGTGGCGATGTGGCCACTGTTTTTATATGAAAAATTCGCACTATGTTGTTGAAGCAAAAATTTTGCTTGAATAATCCGTCCATGCTGATTTATATGTCGCAACAAGACTTGATTTGACATAAATCTTTTGAACAGAACTTGGGAAAGCCCCGCTCTTCAAAGTCGCTGGCGTGTCACCAAGCACTTCAATGGTTGCAAGTTTTGAACAGCCGGCAAAAGCATTTTTCCCAATTTCCGACATGTTTGCAGGAAGTGTGATCGAAGTAATGCTTGTGCACCCTTCAAAGGCAGAGGCGCCAATGCTTTCAACACTTTCTGGGATATCAACACTCGCAAGCGAGGAGCATCCAACAAACGCGTTGTTTGGAATGAATGTCACTCCATCTGGAATTGTTATGCTTGTGAGTTTTGAGCAATTTTCAAAAGCATTTATTCCGAGCGATTTGACCGTGCTAGGAATTTGAATTGAGGTTATATTTTTGCAATTTGCAAAAGCATGATTTTGAATAACAACGACCGACTTCCCGTCATAAGTTGAAGGAATGACAATATCGCCAGAAATTGACGAATTTGCTGCACTAACAGAATATGCCGATGTTCCAACAAGGTCAAAAACGAGAGGTTCAGAACTAAATCTTGCCCAAAGTTCAACATTTTTGAGTGTGCCCGCAGCGATTTGTGTTAGGCGTTTTGACGTGAAGGCACTATCTGTATACCACCCCGCAAAATATAAACCTGTTTTCGTTGCATCACTCAATGAAATTGGCAAACTTGAACAAGTGAATGTTGCCGGATTTCCCGCTGCGTTTGTTCCTCCATCAAGATTATAGGTGATTGAATATATCTCCTCTGTCCAGTGAGCATAAAGCGTGTGGTCAACATCTTTTATAAGAGTGGTTTCCGACGTGATTTGTTGTGAGACTTGTCCAACTGTGAACGACCCTGACCCTGCATTTGAATAGAATTTGCCTTCAACCCTGTCATACATTCCTGCAACACCATCAGACTTGCGAACAACAGGAACAAAATCACGAACAAGAGTTGAACCTTGCCAAACTTTAAACGAATATATATTCCCAACAAAAGACCTACCATCTTTCGAGCCGTTGTTGTTTATTTCCCCCAAAAACATTGGCAAAGTGCCGTT
Organism: Christensenellales bacterium; assembly: GCA_051889215.1. GTDB lineage: Bacteria > Bacillota > Clostridia > Christensenellales > UBA1242 > UMGS1470. The sequence goes on along the minus strand of JBJFDC010000031.1, from coordinate 9,630 downwards.
TGTGTACCCGGAGATGCCAAAAGCGGTTGAATTGATTTTGTTTCCGTTGACATACATGTAGTCCTTGTCAACCTTGAGGGTTGTCTTTTCCCCAGAATATGCCGAAACAGTCTGCTGACTTGGACCTGCCCCCGCATATTGGAACCAAATCGCGTTTGACCCTGTGTAGAGGTGAACAGCATATGTGTTGTTTGCGCCATATGATGACCTTGAACCAAGCAACCATTTGCCATCGGTTGATGTGTTGAATGCAACTTCGACTGCCGTGTCTGCCGTTGCCACAAATCCAGTGTTTATGTATTGGGCACCGGAAAAATACAAATATTCCACTTTTTGATATTCGGCAGGAATTTCAAACCAGCCATCAAAGGTGTATCCGGGACGAGAAGGTGTTGGAAGTTCACCATATGTTTCGTCTTTTTTGACAACTTTTGTTAATGGCGAAACGCCTCCACCATTCGCGTCGAATGTGACTGTGATTTGAGCGGAATTCCATTTTGCCCACAAGGCAATGTCATTCTGTGTGCCTTTCGCAATTTGTGTCACCGCAGTTCCCGAAAGTTCTTCATTGTCAAACCAGCCAACAAATGTATAGTTTGTTTTTGTTGGAGCAAAGAGAGAAAATGTTTCGCTATCCTTTGTGAATATGCTTGGATTGCGCCCGTCATTAAGCCCACCATTCGTGTTGTATGTAATCGTGTATGCGGTTGACCATTTTGCATAAAGTGTCACATCGCCAAGACCTTCTTTTGAAAGATAAGTCACTCTGCCGCCCGAAAAATCACTTGATTTGAACCAACCCTCAAACACTTTCCCACCATAAGTCGGATTAAAGAGTTTGACCGGAGTGTCAAGAATTGTGTAGGTTGCGACATTTTGTTCACTATTTGTTCCACCGTTAAGAACATATGAAATTGAATATTCAATCGCGTTCCACTTTGCCCAAAGCGAAATGTTGTTTTCTGTTCCTGTTTCAATCGTTGTCACTTGCGAACCAGAGAATGTTGGGTTTTGATACCAACCCGCAAAGACAAATCCCTCTCTTGTTGGAGCTGAAAGTGTCACCGGCAAGGTCTTTTCACTAAAAGTTGAAGGATTGCTTGCAGAGTTCACTCCACCGCCCAAGTGATAGTTGATGTCATATGTCTTAATCCATTTTGCATACAAATAAACATTGTTGTCAGTTCCTGCAGGGATTGTTGTTTGTGCCGCACCTGAAAAGTCTGACGACAAGAACCAGCCACCAAATTCGTAGCCATCTCTTGTTGGAGTTTTGAGCGTTATTGGCAAATCACTTGATACAAATGTTTTTGGACTTGACGGATCAAGAGTTCCTCCGTTTGCCACATAGGTTATGCTGTGACCATACGAAAAACTTCCAGTTCCTTTATTCAAATACATTTTTCGCGTGACAATGTCATAGAGTCCAATATTTCCTTCCTTGTCGCGCGCAGGAACAAAACAGCGAACAAGTTCACCATCGTCATACATTTTGAATGAATAAACTCTCATTTTGCTAACAATCTGTATTCCGTTCATGTTTGGAGTTGTCGTGCCATTAACCGCACCCTTGCCAGAATTGTGGTTTGCAAACAAATATATATGACCAACGCCGGTATCCAGCTTGTTTGGATTTGTGATGACTGAGCCGTCTGTTGTTGCTTTTCCGCCATAGTTGGTTGTTGTTTGGTTTGCCGTGATTGCAAGATTGACATAATTGTTTGAGTTTTGTTTTGTCGCAGAAACATCAAGAATTATGTCTGTTGAAAGCGGATATGAAAAAGTCACCAAATTTCTATTCAAACTAAATATTTTCATTGTTCCGCCAGAGTTGTGTGGGATTAATGCAAAATATCTGTCACTGCCAATATACTCTTCGTTTCCGAACAACGATTGAGATTGGTTGTGTGTTATGATGTTTGCCGAAAGAACTACGCGGACATTATCAGTTTTCCAATAATATTCAGTGTTTATGTATTGTGTGCCAGAATTTTCAATGTATGGCAAAACCTCATCAATGTCGGCAAATCTCTCTGCGTTATATTTTATGACTGTTTCCATGAGCGCCGAATCAGAAAGATTTGTGATATCGTCATTCCACTCATCATGGCTCAATATGTTCGCCGCCTGAATCGCTTCAGCAATAATCGAAATTCTGAATTTAAGTTCTTGATAATCATTATTCATTTTTGCATCTGAAAGAGGAAGGTTGTATTCTTCAAAAATTTCGATTGGTTTTGTGCTTCCGCTCGCAAGATGTTTGTAGTATATCCACTCCCCACTTGTTGGAGTCCAATCCGAACTATATAACGTTGTCTTTTCTTTCAAATCATTTCTCAACAGTCCAACGAGGTTTGTTTCCGCTTCGGTCAAGTTTTCGGTTTTTACATTGTTTTCTTCGTCCAAAATGTTGACGCTATATTGAACACGAAGCACAGATTCCTCTGTTTTTTCGCCCATTTGAACTTTTATTGTGTCGAGAATTTTATCACCCGGATATGCCCCGCCATCTGAACTATATAGTTCTTTGTGATTTTGAATGGTTCCGTCCTCGCCAGTTCCGGCAAGTCTAACAATGACAGCATTTGCCATTGGAATTTCATTATTTGCCTCATCGCGGTCAGAAAACCATGCACCAGCAACAGAAATAGAGACAATGACAGCAACGATTGCCATCAACAAATACAGCATTATTCTCGTTTGTCTCTTTTTCAAAGAAAATGTGCCTTGTTTCAAACCTTTCCCCAATAATTATTATTCGTTATTGATTATATAATAATCAAAAAAAACCACAAAACAATTTTTTGGTTTTTTGTGATTTTTCAAGTTTTTGCTACAATTATTTCACATATTTTTCACATAGTTATCGTTTTCAACCAGATTTGTCAGAATTTTGTCGATTTGTTTTGAAACATTTTCGACATTTTGTGAGGCGTCCACTCTTTTTATGCGCTCTGGATATTCGTCATAGAGTTTTTTATAGCCCTCATAAACTTTTTTATGGAATTCAATGCCGGTTTGCTCAATTCTGTCCCCTTTGTCCGCACCGCCTTTTCTTGCAAATGCTTTTTCGGGATCCAAATCAAGCCAAATTGTGAGATCTGGAATCATGTTGCCAACGGCCTCAAAACAAATGTTCTTCACTCTTTCATAACCAAGTCCTCTCGCGTTTCCTTGATAGGCGATTGACGAATCAAAATATCTGTCGCAAACAACAAAAACACCCTTTTCGAGGTTTGGACGTATAACCTTGTCGATGTGCTCAACACGCCCGGCATTAAACAAATAGAGTTCTGCCAAATCTGAAAATTCATAGGTTGAATTTTTTAGGATTTTTCTCAACTCCATGCCCAAAGGACTGCCGCCTGGTTCGAGTGTCAAAACATAGGGAAGATTGTGCCTCTCAAACCACTTTTTTATGTATTCAATTTGTGTTGATTTTCCGCAACCCTCGCCGCCTTCAATCGTGATAAATTTTGCCATTTTCATTTTTTAACCCCCAAAAAAATATTAAAAAATTTAAATTGTTTTTTACTCAATAAATAATTTATAAATTTTGTCTTTATCCTCTTTGTTTATGCGGGCTACAAGTTTTATTGCCTCATTCTTTTTTAAACCCAATTTAATAAAATTATTTACATCATTAATTAATTTTTTATCATTGTCGGAATTATTTTTAATTAATTTTTGATTATTTTTGTTTATTTTTTCAACAACCAAAATAAATTCCCCTCTTTCGTCAATTTCAACGTCGTCGCCAAGGGTGAAATTGAGTGCGTTTTCATGAATTTTTGTTATCTCTTTCACCAAACATGCTGGACGCGGTCCGAGAATTTTATAAATTTGCGTCAAGTCGTTTTTTATGTTGTGGCATGACACATGAAACACGAGCGTTTCCTCTCTATCAACAAAAGATGAAAGCAATTCTTCTTTTTGACTTTGTTTTTCCGGCAAAAAGCCGACAAAGGTGAAGCGAGTTGAATCAAGTCCACTGAGAACAAGTGCACAAAGTGCAGCATTGGCGCCGGGGACAACGGTGAACTCATAACCCTTTTCGCGCAGCGTTTTGGTCAACACGTTTCCCGGGTCGGAAATGAGCGGCATGCCGCTATCCGTGATTAATGCAACATCTTTTTTTGAGTCCAAAAGTTTCAGTATGCCTTCTGTGCTGGTCTTTTCATTAAACTTGTGATATGCAATGAGGGGCTTGTCAATATCAAAATGATTAAGCAGTTTTTTTGAATTGCGCGTGTCCTCGCACGCAATCACATCGACCGCCCTCAAAGTTTCAATGGCTCGAATTGTCATGTCTTTTAGATTGCCGATTGGCGTTGCAACAATATATAACATTTTGCCTCCCTATTTCCTTCGATAATTATCAAATATATTTTGAACATAGTTTCCGTCTTTGTCATTTGAAATGATGGTTGGCAAGACTTCAACCCCTTCTCTTCCGCCACGCGTTGCCTCAACAAAAACAAGACTTGCATTCCCATTCGGAGAAGGTTGTGTGAAAAACATTCGCTTTGGTTCGAGGTCGTTGCTCTTGAGTTTGCTCAAAAGCTCGGCACTCCTATTCGCGTCATATGAAATATAAAATCTTCCCCCAAATCTCAACACCTTTTTCACGCTCGCAACAAGGCCATCAAGGTCAAGTTTTATTTCATGCCTTGCGATTGCGACAACCTCATTTTCATTATGAAATGATGCACCTCTTTTTTTATAAGGCGGATTGCAAACGACAACGTCCACACTGCCTGCTTTTTGCTCGTTGGAAAAATCCACAACATCTCCGCAAATTGGAATTATGTTTTGGATTTCATTGAGTTCAATGTTCTTTTGCAAAAGACCAAACATTTCTTTTTGTATTTCAACCGCAAAGATTTTTGACGGCTCATTTTTTGCTGAAAGCAAAATTGCGATAATGCCCGAACCCGAGCAAAAATCACAAACTGTTTCGCCCTTTTTTATATGTGCAAAATTGGCAAGGGTGACTGCATCGCTCGTAAAACAATAGAGGTCTTTATTTTGATAAATTTTTAGACCTTTGTATTGCAAATCTTCAAGCCGCAGTTTTTCATTTTTCATCAATCTTCCAAATCTTTTAGTTTATTCCCCGGGTCATCGTCAAACCCAATGTTGTTTTTTGCCTTGACTTTGATTTGGTCAAGTGGATATTCAACAATTTGACTCGTTGGGTCATCTTTTGCTCCAACCCTCACCTGAACAAGACGTTTGAGCAAATTGTTATATAGCACAACACCTTTTCCGTCCGGTGTTTCAACTTCAGAGTTGATTCTTGGCATGAGTTTGAAGGTCTCGGAGTAGTGCGAATTCTCATAGCCCAAGCAACACATCAAACGTCCACAAAGCCCACTGATTTTTGTCGGATTGAGTGAAAGTCCTTGCACTTTGGGCATTTTTATTGAAACGTGCTCAAAATCTTTCAAAAATTCTCTGCAACAACAGACCTTGCCGCAAGGGCCAAGTCCTCCCATAATCTTAACTTCATCGCGCGCACCAATTTGACGCAGTTCAATTCTCGCCTTAAAGCGGCTTCCAAGTTCTTTGACGAGTTCTCTGAAGTCAACCCTGTTTTCACTCGTAAAGTTTATGTTGATTTTTTGCTCATCAAAAGATGTGTCGCAACTAACAATTTTCATTTCAAGCTCAAAATTTTCAACAATTTTCTTTGTTTCTTCCAAATATTTTTTGTTGAGTGTCTGAATTTTTTTTACTTGAACAAGGTCTTGATTTGTCGCCATGCGCACAACATCTTTAAGCGGTTCATCAGTGTCCGCCCTCTCAATTGTTTTGACTGGAGTCGCGACAACACCATAATCAAGCCCCCTAACTGTTTCGACAATAACTTTATCTCCAATATTTAAATGCAGTTCATTTGGAGAAAAATCATAAATTTTTCCGCCGTCACAAAATCTCACGCCAACTATTTTTGTTTGCATAAATATTTTACCTCCAAGATTTTCATAAGCAACCCGTCCGCAATCATGCCAATGTTGACATTTGCATCAAACTGCTTTTTGCATAAATCAATTTTTTCAATAATTTCAATCAATGCCTCTTTTGTAAACTCGTTTTTCACTTGTTCAATCATTTCACAAAAATCTTTGCTTTGTTGCAAAGTGTCTTGTCCCAAAATCGACATGAGGATATCTCGATATAACTCTTGAATGAGCGACAACTTTGTTAAAAATGTTGATTTTTGAGAAGCAAGAGCCGAAGAATAACCGAGCACTTGCTTGCTGTTTTTCATGTCAAACACAATTCCGCGCGCAAGGTTAAGCGACTCAGAAAAATCTCCGCCCGTCATTAGTTCGGCGAGTTTTCCAATATATCCGCCACTTTGAGAATATAAAATTTGAGAAATTGATGTCTTCTCATTTTCAAATATGTCTTTGATTTGCTCATAATCAAACGGGTCAATTGGCATGGTCTTGCATCTCGACTTCACTGTTGGAAGAACTGAATCAAGGTTTGTTGCACTCATAAGGAAAAAGACATTTGGGTTTGGCTCTTCAAGAACTTTGAGAAGTTTGTTTTGTGCTTGAATTGTCGCGTTGTCAATATTGTTGATAACATAGACCTTGCATGGTGAAATCATTGGTTTGAGAACTTGATCCTCAACAATTTTTTCAACATCTGCTACAGCAAATTTTGTGTTTCCAAAAAACATTACATCTGGGTTTGTTTGTTTTTCAATTTTTAAACAATTTCCGCAATGATCACAACCATTTTCACCACATTCACAAACAAGCATCTTCGCAACCTGTTTGCAAAAAATCTCATTTGTCGTTTTGTCTGGACTATAAAATAGATTCGCATGGAAAAATACGCCCGCTTCACGCTGGGCAATCAAACCTTGAAAAAGTCTGAGTCGTTTGATTATGTTGTTTGATATATTCATAACACCATAATAACACACATAAAAAAATATTCAAACAACTTTCTCAAAGTTTAAAAAAGGTGCACGTTTATGCACCTTGAATTCAAGTCGATTATTTGATGTCGAGAATTTTTAGAGTTATGTGTCCTGATGGTGTTGGAACAACAACTTCCTCGCCCTTTGTTTTTCCAAGAAGAGCGGCACCAACTGGAGATTGATTGCTGATAAGTCCGCGAAGTGGATCACTTTCGGTTGAACCAACAATTTTGTATTCAATCTCTTCATCAAAATCCTCATCATAAACTTTGACAACACAACCAATTCCGACTTTGCTCGTCGAAACTTTTTTTGCAATTATGATGGCATCACGAAGCGTTGCTTCCATTTCTGCAATTTCCGCTTCAATTTTGCCTTGTTCTTCTTTTGCTTGGTCATATTCAGAATTTTCTTTCAAATCGCCAAATTCCCTTGCAACACCGATTGCTTTTGTTGCTTCTGGTCTTTTGACTTTTTTATAGTATTCAAGTTTTTCCTCAAGTTGTTTTTTGCCTTCTGGCGTAAGATAAATTTCGTTTGCCATTTTGCCCTCCTGAATTAAAAAAAACAATCTCCAAAAATAGGAAATTTTTTCAAAATCATGCTTATTATAGTTTCATGTGGAAAACATGTCAACATTTTGGCATTAATTTTGCAAATTTGTTATTTGTTTATTATATTTTTTATTTTTCAAAAAATTCACACTTGTATAATTTTCTTTGTTTTTCTCAAATTAATTTTGAGGTGAATATGATAACTTTGATTTGTTTTGTTATTGCCATGCTTGGCGGCATTAATTGGCTCTCAATCGGGCTCATTCAATTTGACTTTATTGCCGGGATTTTTGGTTCACAAGCGCACGTTGTTTCAAGAATGTTTTATGTGCTTTTTGGATTTGCCTGTGCATATTTGATTTACAAGGCGATTGCAACAAAAGGCAAACTTGAATTTAGGCGCGAAAAATTTAAAAAAGAAAGTGAAACTCAACAAGACATGTTGGGCTAGTGCTTGCCTTTTTTGAGATTTCCTTCTTGAGCGCAAAACGTTGCCAAAACGCTTGCTATCTGCGAAAAAAACATTCGCCAAACATTGATTTCTTCAACCGAACTGCATGAGGCAATGTTTTGTGCGACAAGAGTTGCGAGCGTTGTGAGTTCACACGGGGATATGTTGTCTAACATATCTTTTTTTATGCAAAAACAATTCATTTTGTGTTTTCACAGAATTCACTTGCTCCGCATACATAATCACGAGGTGTATATGGATAAAATTACTTACATAAACAAAGCGAGTTGCCTGATTGATAATGTCGAATTTGAAGGTCGCGCAACAATTGGACCCAATGTCATTTTAAAAGACTGCAAAATTGGCGACAATGCAAAAATATATTGTTCTCAAATAACTCAAAGCCGCATTGGAACAAATTCAATCGTGATTAACAGTCAAATTGAAAATTCACAAATTGGAAAAAATTGTGAAATTGGACCTTTTGCGCACATTCGTCCAGAGTCAACAGTCAAAGATTCATGTCGAATTGGCAATTTTGTAGAAATAAAAAAATCTGAAATTGGAGCGAACTGCAAAATCTCACACTTGAGTTATGTCGGAGATGCCACGCTTGGCGAAAATGTCAATGTTGGTTGCGGCGTCATTTTTGCAAATTATGACGGAGCAAACAAACATCACACATATATTGGCAAAAATGTCTTTATTGGAAGCAACTGCAATCTTATTGCCCCAATCAAGATTGGAGATGGCGCATTTATTGCCGCGGGGTCAACAGTCACAAAAAACATCAAAGATGGTCAATTTTGCATTGCACGTGAACGCGAGACAATCAGAGATTCATTCAAAAATATGTATGCCCAAAAGTTTGAGCCACAACCAAAGAGATATTTTGGAACGGACGGGATTAGACTTGAGGGAAGCAAGGAAGAATATTTTGAAGTTGGAAGAAAATTTGGCGAGGCAATCTCATCAAAAAATATTCAAAAGATTGTGCTTGGTCGAGACACGAGAAAAAGTGGAAAAATCATTCGAGAGGGAATTTTGTCAGGCATTAAAAATGTCCAAGTGTTTGATTTGGGCGTTGCGTCAACTCCTTGTGTCGCATATATGACGAAAGAACTAAAAGCAAACTATGGCGTCGTCATCACCGCATCTCACAATCCCGAAAAATTTAACGGAATAAAAGTGTTTGATGGACTTGGACAAAAACTTTCACAAAAAGACGAAAACGCTTTGGAAGAAAAATTGCAAAATATTGACAAATTGAGCAAAAACAAACAAAAAAACACAAAAAAGGCCGCAAATAATGCCAAAATTGAAAAAATTTCTGCTCAAAAATATATTTCTCATGTGACTGCCTCTGTTCAAAAAATGCCGGGCTTTGAGGTCGCGATTGATGTTTCGGGCGGTTCAAGCGAAAAACTTGCTCGAGCAGTTTTTGAAAAACTTGGCGTCCGCGCACATATCATTGGCCGTTCAAAAGACCACAAAATCAACGACGAGTGCGGGTGTCTTCATATTGAACATCTAAAAAATTATATGAAGGATTATGGAGTGCCAATCGGTTTTGCTTATGATGGCGATGCAGACCGAGTGCTTGCAATCGATGAAAAGCTCAATCTCGTTGATGGGGATAAATTTCTTTTTGTCTTGGCAAAAGAATTAAAAAAACAAAACAAATT
>JBJFDC010000030.1:0-11922 GCA_051889215.1 Christensenellales bacterium | reverse complement strand
CATGTGCTTGAGCACATGAGATCCTCGCCCTGCTGGTTTGGCGCAGAAGTCGGGAACATGTGTTCACACACATGAAAATCCCTCTTCGTTAGAATGGCGCAGAAGTCGGGATTCGCAGTCAGCGAAGCTGACTCCACGGACGGGCAAGGGGAGACGGGTGCCAGCCGAGGTCCTCGGGTTTGTTGCTGAAAGCAACACAAACTTTTGTTTGTAAATCCCGACAAAGCAAAAAAAAATTCAACAAAATGTTGAATTTTATGGCGCAGAAGTCGGGAACATGTGCTTGAGCACATGAGATCCTCGCCCTGCTGGTTTGGCGCAGAAGTCGGGATTCGAACCCGAGGTGGCTTTCACCACACCCGCTTTCCAAGCGAGCACATTAGACCGCTCTGACACCTCTGCCTAAACTCTGACATTATAGCACCATTACAAATTTTTTGCAACAAAAAAATATCACACATTAATAGTTCGCAAATTTCACTCAACAAACTAGACATGTTCATTTATCTTTGTGACATGGTCTTGGGCATTTTTGAATTGAAACAAAGCAGGAATTTTCTCTTGTCTTTTTTCTTTGGTCAAAAAAAATTTGTTGCACTTGTTGATATTTGCAATGTGTTTCGAGCATTAATCGTCAAAAGATTATAAAATACAAATAAATTAATTTTTCAATATTAAAATATTTGTATGCCTTATAAATAAAGGCGTGTAGATATTTTTTATTTAAACAAAAAATAATTAATTTATTTTATAAAAAATATTTTTGAATTATTTTTAATTAATTTTAATTATTTTTGAATTAAATTCCGGACGTTCTTTTTCGATTGCGAAAAAGAACTGGATTATTAGAAAGCCGGTCGTTGGAGTCCGCTTCACAATGACATGTGGGTAGGAGGTCGCGTCGTTGGGGTCGATTGCTTGAAATAACGGGATTGATTCTTGTTTCGAGTGGAGGTGTTCACCTTTTATGTCATTTTAGTGATGACAAAGTCGGGGCGAGAAATCCAAAATCGTGCGGTCAAAACATCACACGCCCCATAAAATGGTGTGGCAAATGTTGGTCATTTGTTTGACTTGTCGAATTTTATATTATTATAATAATAACAAGATTTATTGCAAACAATACAAAAAAGTCTTGTCGGCAATATTAATGGTGGGGAAACATGAGATATTTTAAAATTGTTTTGGCTTGTTTTGGTTTTATTTTCGCGGTTGTTGGAATCACTGTCGGCGTCTTGTTTTTGACCGGCAAGTTCGATAAAGAGGTTGTTCAACCAGCGGACATTGCTTTTGAAATAACTGAAAAATTGACAGAAGATGACTTTGAGGTCAAGGTTGTCACCACGACTGAAAATGTCACGGAAAAAGATGTCACTCTTTCTTTGACCAATCAAACTGAAACCGACGGAATGATTAGTGATGGAGTCATCACAATTCCAAAGGTCGTTAAACTTGGACAACCATTTGTCGTCAAGGTCAACAAAACCCACTATGCTGGCATGACACAAGAATGGAACGTTGGCGGAACATCTGTTATTCGCGCAAAATCCACAAACCCACTAATTCAAGAGGCAAAACCTCTGACTGTTGAAGTTGATGTTCCGGTTCACTCAATTGGTGTTGAACTCGTGACAACATCTGGAACAAAAATTGGAACTGTTGCCGCAAGGGACATGAAAAATTATATGAAAACACTTGCCGAGGGCGATGAAGACAAAAATGTTGTCGAACTTGCCGTTGGCTCTGTTGTTCGTTTGAAACCTGTTTTCACACCTGAAAAAAGTGCATACACAACAAAAGGCGAAGAAAGAAAAGTTTTGTTTGAAATCCCAACCGCATGGAAAGGCATACATATTGACTTTGTTGATGGCGAAAATGATTTGATTGAAGTTTTGCGACAAACAACTGTTGAAGACATCAAAATCAACGCATACTGCTTTAGGACGAGCGCTGACGAATATGCCGTTCAAGACAAAGGATACACAAACGACGAACTCATAACAATGATGAATTCGACTGGCATCAGCGGTGAAAGTGCTCAAATTTTTGGAACGAACCAAAAAATCACAAGTTTCACAAGCACGACAAAAGATGAATATTTGCAACTTGCAATAAACACTCCAAAAACCTTGATTGCAAATGGCACAAGCGGAGACAACGCTTTTGATTTGGGACTCAACATCGCTTCTGATGCGGGAGTTGCTCGTCTTGAAGACAAAATTGCAGTAATCAAACTTTTTGCTTATTGGCAAAACGATTTGGGTGAATGGGAAGATGCCGGCGACAAACTCATTGTTGTTGGGCAGTCTTCTTCAAACAAGGCAAATGGCGTCAGAGCAAAAATAAATAAAAATGATGCAAATCTTTCGTCGTGGAAAGCGATTGCTGGAGAGACAGGAAAATACAAACTCGTTGTAAATCTTTCATATGAGTATTATTCATCGTCGTCTTCTGTTCCAACAATCATAAATTTTGACATTGAATACAACAACATTATGGTTTCCGACCCAATTTCTTCTGACGTTTCATGGAAGAGCACATTGCCTGCAATCAAAACACTGGTTGTTCTTGACGGGGAAACACAAGCAGAAAAATATTATCCAACACTCAATCTTTCGGACTATGTTGACATAAAAAATCCAAACGCAACATACAAAGTTGTTCGTTATTTTGCTTATTCAACAGAAGGCGCAAACCTAAAGAACATTCTTGACTGTTCACTTTATGATGGAAATTTTGAAGTGCCTGATAGTTCATATCAATATGAGGTTTTTGAAATTCCAAACGGGATTTTGACAGTAAAAGATGTCGGCAGCTTCAGAATTTTCTTTGCGACTGTTGTGTCGGATTATCTTGGAAATCCAAAAATACAATTTGGACAATATTTGTTTGAAAGTTTTTCCAACACAAACACAATCAATGTTGTGAAGAGCTTGAAAAATCTTGATGCAAGCATGGCGGTGAATGTTGGCGAGGACGGAAAAGATTACAACAAAAACACCGACGAAAACACCAATGGCTACATTTTCCATGTCCGTCAACAAGACGAAAAAGTGTTCACATTGAGTTTGTATGTTAGTGACATTGAGATATTTGAAAGAGATTATGCTGACGGCAAAATCTCAATCGATTTCTTGCTTGGTGGAGAAAAATCAGACATACTTGCAATTTCTGGCGAGTATCAAGTTGATGAAATTGAAAAACGAATAGATTTTCAAGTCAGTGTTAACGCACTTCCAGACAATAATCAGCCAACACTTGAATGCAAAATCACATATGAACTTGACCACAGACTTGACAAATTTGTTTCAAATAATGGCAACAAAGTTCAAATCAAAGTTCTCAACGGCTTTGCTCAACAAATTTCATTCGATGCTGTGAAAGATGCAAATCCAAAGAATTCGGCTGAAAATCCAATTCGGGTTGAAATCAATTTTAATGCGGGGTCGGATAACATTGCAACAAATGTTGAGTATAGCATCACTTTGAATGGTCAAAACCTCATTCTTGAAGATTTGTCAAAAGTGACAATCAACGAAGATGCCCTCAACAAGACCTACACAATGTCTTCAAGCAAACCCGCTGTTATCGCGGTTGAAGATGTTGCGGAGGGGGCAAAACTTTCAATTCTTGGATCAACTCAAGATGAAGATGTCGTCATCACTGCAACTGCTGCTGATGGGTCGGGACTTTCGACCAGCATATATTTCAAGGTTTTGGCATCGCTTCAAATCACAATGACTCCAAACGAGTCTGAAATTACTATTGACGGATATCAAGGAAACCAAATTAATTTCCGCTCCTACTTTGATGCAAAAGCGGGGGATATCGACCTGAATAATCTCATTCATTATAATGTTCCAATCGAGAACACAAGCAAGTTTGCTTTTGCTGATGACACATTAAAAGTTGTTAGCACGCTTGGACGCGATGCAAGTTTGCAACTATATGTCACATCGGATTTTGGTTTCACAAAAATCATTCCAATCAGAATTGTAAGCAACATCACTGCAACAAGCACATACGCATTAAATGACCAAGGTTTGGACGATGCGGACTTTGTTGAGCGTGGCGAAACTCCTCCAGCAGAGCGCGGAACAAGAGTGTATGCTGAAAATTCAAGAGAGATTTCTTTTGTTATAACTCAAGAAAAACCAACATCAACAAATATTTCAATTTCAGTTGACGATTTTGAACTGCCAAAAAATGGCGGGATACAGAGCATTACATATGGCGCTGGAGTGCTGACGATTTGCTTTGACGCAGTTAGCCAAATGACAGAAAAGACAATCATTTTCAAGAAAAATTTTTCAGAAAATGACGAATATGCTTTTGTTTACACCATGAAATTCCTCGTGTTCCCAAACATCAGGGCTTCATTTGTGTCAAGCCAAGGAACTGAACAAAATCCAGCAAGTTATGTGAGTGGTGAAACAGTCATATATGATGCAAAAAACAATTCAAATGGACTCATAAAACTTGAAAGAATTTTGGGCTCGAACATCATCAGCGAACACGCGGTTCTTCAAGCAAAAATTAATGGCGAATGGGTTGCTCTTTCGTCAAATTCTGGAGTGTTTGTTCTTCCAAGCACATATCGCGCAACAGAGGGCGGATTCGTTGAAATCAAAATTATTTATGACGGATATGCCATTGCGCCAATCCAAATTTTCCTCACACCTTTCTTTGAAGATAGCATTCTTCTCGACGCAAAAGTGCTTTATGGCGGAAAACTCTATGTTCCATTTATTGCAGGAGGAGACAATCCAATCGCACTTTCTGATGCAGATGGTGTTGTTTATTCGATTGTCAATGCAACGAGCGAACAATATTTGAGAATCAGAGGAAAACAAATTGAAAAACTCGACAGACTCTACACAAAAATAATTTCCTCCGAAAAACTTCGAATTGAAAATAAAAATGGCGCGACAGAACTTCCTATTCTCATTCTGCCAGTGAAATATCCATTTGTTTTGTATTCAATGATTGCCGGTGCCGACCAAGAAGAAACTTATAGGACGGTTGACCTCAAACAAGTCATTGAATCTGAAACAATTTATGATTCGCTTGAAGCAGGTGGCGAAGAAGTCATTGATTTGAAATCAAAACTTCTCGTTGATGGGCTAAACGATGGTGGAGCGATTGTCACAGTCGTAAATGCCGATGGCTCAACAAATAAATATGTCAACTTTGACCAACAAAATCTCACTCTTTCAGCAAATCCTGTTGGAAAAGACCAAATGATTTATGTCAATGTCAAATGTGGGGCAGAATTTGAAGAAGCATTCGCGTTCACCTATAGGGTGAAAATCACAGCAAATCAACAAATAAAAGTGTTCTATCCATATATTGAATACACTGAAGATTATAATGTTGACAATGCATATGAATACTTGTATTTTGGTTCAAAAAATCAAGTGTCGGTTGACTTGCTTGAGGAATTTGATGCAAACAAGACTCCAAACAGAGCATTGTTGGAACAACTTTTTGAAACAACTAATGGAAATGTTTATGCAAGGCGTTTTGTCGTTGTCCGTGACAAAGACGGAAAACTCATTCCTCTTGACTACAAAGACTTGCACTTTGAGATTGCAAGCGTTGGAATTGGCAAGACAGTAATTCCTGTTGAACAAATTTCAAACTATGCAACAATAAATGAAAAAACAACAACGTCTGGCGAACTCGAAAGTGCAAACTTGTTTATAAATCGCGGGCAAGCAACTGAAACAATTTATGTCACAATAAGAGCATACACTTCAAGTGGTGCAGAAGCATACTATCGTTTTAGGGTTGGAGAAAATCCTGTTGCCTACAAGGTTTATTATAAAAACCAAAGAGTGACATCTGACGATTTCTCTGTTGCATCAAATGGGCAAAGTGACATCAACCTCAACGAATCTGTTCTTGTCAAGATTGATGAGAACCCAGAACAAGTTGTCTCTTCAAATGCCTATAAATTCTATTTGATTATCCATGAAAAATTGGGGACTGATTATAGTCAATTCATAAAACTTGATGCCGGACATATTCAAATTTCCACACTCGTCAATGATGTTGAAACAACAATCGTAATTTATAATGCTGCGGGCGAAATTGCGAGATTTAATCTTATTCTCAAGTGCACAATCGATCATGAAATCAAATCTACAACCATTGGTGTTGGTGGTGGATATGACATTGGGTCGAGCATTGATTTCTTCAACACCACTCAATCAACCAGCAACTATAGCATGCAAGAAATTTCAACAAGATTATATGTGAAAGATTATCTCAATGGAAGCGATATTGGAACAACCTTGCCAAACAATTTGTTCATTAATATCGGCGGATATTCAATCAAGGATATTTCAAAAGATTATAACCAATATGTTCTCCTTGACAACATAAAAGTTTACGCTGAAAATCTCTTTGACACTTGGGGCGGAAAATTCTATGTCGGAGATGAGGCAAAATACGATATTTTGTCTGACTATGATGGCAAATATATCAGATATAACGGAAGTGTCATCAGAATAAGAGAAGAAAGAGAAGAACAATATTTTGACATTCCTCTCCAATCAACAACCGACACACAAACAGTTTCATATCAAATTAGCGAAGACGGAACTTATGTCATTATTCCACACCTCCAATTCTCAAGCGGAAACGACACACGTGATTATGTTTTGTTTGACCTTGTTTTCCACCCTGAAGAAACAAAAGAAGACAAGCAATATCAAATTGAACCTTATGGCGTGGAGCATGGGGAATACTCTTTCACAACCTATGTTTATGCATATGTGAATGGATACATTCGATATAAAGTTGAGACAGAAACAGAACTCAAAGTTTCAATTCTTCGTGTTAGTCACAACAATGTTCAATATATCGCAAGTGTTGATAGTGAACACAACGATGATGAATATATTGTTGTTGATGACCAAAAACACTATTTCACTCGTTTCTATAGAATTGACTATGACGGACTTGCTGAAAACAAACAAGGCGAGACTGAAAATGTTCCAAAAATCAGATATATGCTGAAAAATGATGAAACGACCATTGATTTGAGCAAAGTTCTTTTCTTCACACAAGAAGGATATTCTGACAATGTTTTGAAACTTGACGGTAATGAATATAAAGACGGGTTGTTTAGTTTCTTTGTTGACGATGGAAGTGGAAATCTTCAATCAGTTGATTTTGTTGAAACACAAGGTGAAAATTCAAACAAAACATGGGAAATATCAATTGCGGAAAATCGTTTTCAACCAATCAACATTGTTATCCAAGACACAACAGCAAAGTTTGTTGTCGGACGCGTCACAATTGTTCCAACAGTTGAAACTTCAACCAAATCAGCAGAGAACAACAAAACACTATTTGTTGAGGCGGGTTCAAGTGACATTGATTACAAACTGAATTCAGGCACAATAGAACTTGAAAAATATAAGGGAGCCATGAGTTCTGGCTTTAGTGGAGTGATAGACACTGACCATGCTGGTTGGAAAAATTACGTTTATTCAGTTAATTCTGAATATGGTCTTTCAATCGACAGCAATGGAGCAATCTCGGGACTTGAGGGCAAAGCCCCTTGGGGAAGCATAACAGTCGATGCACAATTGCGATATAATGCCGCAGGCAAGGAGTTGACAACAACAATTCCTTATGATACATGGAAAAATAAATTTTTTGGAACATCACTTTTCACAACTTTTGGTGAATTGGAAAGTTCAATGAGTGCTCAAAATGTTTTGATTGAACTTGCTGACGAGCTTGATCGTCCTGAACTTGGTTTTGATGCAAATGGAAATATCAAAAATGTTGCATATGGTTCAACTGTGACAATCACATTCAAGCAAAGTTGTGAAAAATGCGGAGAAAATATTTTGCTTGGCAACACCCACGAATGTTGGTTTGATTCGGGAACTGAAACAATCATGGATTTGAGTGTATTCAGCGAAGAGCAATTAAGCACACTTGCTGGTGGCGACAGCGTTGAGATTGTTGACGAAAGTGGTTTAACAAAATATGTTTATGTTTTGACGATGGGTTCAACTCTCACAAAAGATGACGAAACAGGTGTTTGGACACTTTCTGACTCAATCACAAAAACAACTTTGAACAAACATACATTCACCGCAAAATTTGAGTATCAAGAAGAAAAGAGTGGCGAGTTGCCACTGACTCTTGTTGAAGAACCAAAAGAGAGCGAAGAGGACCCAACAACCTATGGTTTGACTATTTCGGCTGATGATTTGCAAGCGGTTTGGAGCGGATTGGGATTTGCTTCATTCGTTGACTTCAAAAACAGCATAACTTCAATTTCTTCTTCTGCGGGAGCGGTTGTTGTTGAAGACACTGGAATAACAATTTCTGGCTCGTCTCAACAAAACATCACTTTGTCATATGTTGTTAATGTTCCAAAAACTTTGGGAACAAACTCATCAACATGCGACGTAGGTGTGTTGGATTTGAATTACGTAAGCGGTTATTCTACTCTTGCAAAAGCATTGTTTGGGGCAGATGCCGAAAACATTTTGGGTTATGCAGATTGGAGCGCCGTTCTTGCCGATTGCAATATTAGTTTTGATGGAGGATATAATTCCGATAACAAAACTTTTGGCGGAGGCAAAATCATCACTTTGACTTTGATAACAAAAGCCCCAAAACACACCGGAACATTCTATCTTGTCAACCAAGAACACGGAAATAAAACTCTTCACGAAACTGGAAATCTTGACAAACTGGGGTTGAGTGGAGATTATGAGTCTGAAAACAAAATTGCTTCAGTTGTTAAAATTGGTGACAAATGGGTTCTTCCAATGGCAACGACCAAATATTTGATTGGCGGAACTGGAAATGAAAAGCTTCAAGAAATTATTGCGAATTACACAAGCGGATTGACAAACTATTATGTTGTGTGGAAAGACAAAGCCCTTGACAATGAATCGGGATATGCTTTGGAAATGTTTGTATTTGGGGAAAACACAGAACTCAAAACAGCGGCAGAATTGACGGGTGACCCATTCAACACACTCACAATCTATCAAAACAATTATGCAATCGCAAACATACATATCTATCTTGAAGACTATGCTGGTGATAATAGTTATAACAACTATAAAATCTATTCATCAGCACCAAGTGAAACAAGCTTGAAAATTGAAAAGAAAAATGAAGAAAGCGAGGTTGTTTCTTCGGTTGAATTTGTTGTTAAAAACAATCTTTTAACAACAATTCTCACAAAAGATGCTGCCGACAAAGAAAAAGTCACATATTTAACTCAAAATGCGGTTATGAATGACAATCAATATTTGTTCAGCAATGGTCTTTTGGTTGAATATGATGGCACAAACATCAAATTGAAAATGATTGCAAAATCTGCACCACTTTCATTCGAGTTTGAGGGAGTTGATTTCAATTATGTTATTGACAGCACAAGCGATGTGACGGAACAAAACTATTTTGAGGGTCTGGTTGATTTGATGGAACAATCAACTTGCGACAATTTCTCAAAGGGCAACAAGACATATAAAGCAGAAAAAACTGGAAATGCACAAGACGACAGCGATGTTGTTTACAAAGACAAGATTGAAGGAAGTGATTTCAATTTTGATAATTGGGAATTTGCAACCTCTTATGAAAACGAAAACGGCGCAACAATGGAAGCATCGGGCAAGGAAATCACGATTGTTAATCTTGGTGACAACAAACAAATAAAGATTGTCATCACAAAAATCAAAGATGCTGAAGGCAACTTGATTGAAGGTGGCTATACATTTGTTGTTGACCTTGTTGAAAAATCCGCCGTCACAATCATTGGCGGAGGAGAAAATGGAGCAACAAGTCCAAGCAGTCCACTTGACGGAGGAACAATTGCAAGCAGTCAAACAAAAACGATAAACCTCAAAGGTGATGTTTTTGATGTTGACCAAACTTCTGCAGAAATAAAAGTTGACTATTATGGAGAAAAGGGAAAAGACGCCGAAGCCGACACCGAAGAGATGATTAATGCATTGTTTGATAGAAATTCACTCTCATATCTGAAAGGCGTGCTAAATGATGAAGGATATACATATTCAAGCAATGTGTTCAGATTCAAAAAAGATGGCGATGTCATAACAATTTCAATCATATTCACAAGTGAAGCAGAAGAAAGAGAGTATATCATTGTTTGTGACGATGTCACAGACGAGGAAACTGGCAAGACAACACGCAAGTTCGCGCTTGTTGACAGCGATGGCACTTTGAGTGAGGGCTATACATTTGAAATTCAACTCAACACAGACCTATATGATTTTGTTGGAAAAATTCAGCAACTTGACGAGTCGGGTGCATTGCCTGGAGAAGGTTTGAGTGAAGGAGGGGAAACGCCGGGTTCAGAAGAAGAAAACGGGTCAGAATCAGAAGGGGGAACAGAAGAACCTTTGCCTCCAGCTGAGCCAAGCAAACAACTTGTCATCACAATAACACCAGTGTTCACATATAACTACAAAATTGAGAGCAATGGGTCGGCAGTTAAAGTTGAGAGTTTTGACAAGGAGACTGGCGCATTGACATTGACCGGAAACCATACATCTGTTGACACGGTTGTCAAATTCCGTTTCTCTGTTCTTCGCGGAAGAGGAGAAAGCGCAAAAGAGGTTGCATTCGCCTATTGTTCTCTCGCAGTCAAACCAAGTGTTGGCGTTGTTGTGACATATCCAACAATTTGGACAAAAGATGGGAAAGTTGCTCAAGCAACCGAATATTTCTATGCGGGTGCAGGAGAATTTGACATCAACGAAAAATCCAACCTTTCAGTGGGTGATGAAGTTGCAAGAATGGCAATCACGCGTTATGCGTATGGAACAGATAACAACAAAACAGCAACCTATGAGGTGAATGGCGAAAATGTCACAATTTCAGTCGACGAAAAAGTTGAGACTTTTGCAAAAAATGAAGACAATGTTTACACAATTTCTGGTGTTGGTTCATTCTATATCCCAACTCTCGAAGTGTCATACACCGCTTCGTCAAGTCAAAACATCATAAAAGGACAAGACGGAGGAAAATTCACATTTGATTTCAGTGATGTCAGTGTTTCAGAGGCAAATGTTGTCATCAGTGTTCAAGCAACAGTTGGCGGCAACAAATACACCTTTGGACAATACTCACTCACAGTTTGCAAGAACCCAGTCATCTCAACTTTGATTACAACAGAGGACGGACATCTTGACGAAAATGGTGCAGAGATTTTGCCAATTGACGGCGGAACAGATTTGGAACCATTCAATGAAACGATTAATGGAACGCCAAGACTTCAATTTGTTTATAACAACTTGATTTTGAGTTCTGATTATAATTCTTCATTCAAAGCGAACGACGGCGAAATTTCAGGGTTCACAATTCCTCAAAACGCAATTGATGCTGATGCTCAATCGGTTGCATTCACATTTGATGAACAAAAAGTGTCTGGAGAATATAAATATAAGAGAGTTTGGGATTTCAAAATGAATCCAACTCTTGACAGCCACACAATCGAAGAAGTTTATGACCCAAATAATCCTAGCGAACTTCTCAACTATTACTATCTTGATGCAGGGAAGATTTATGACATTGTTGAAACATTTGGAATCACCAGATATTTTGGTCAAAAGTTTGACAAAGAGATTTTCGGGCTGAAACATGATGTCGCAGATAACAAATGTGTTGAACTTGTGTCTGGCGGTCAAGGCATCAACATCAAAGGTGCGCCAAATGGTGGAATGAATGTCCAACTCAAATTCAAGCCATATGAAAGTTCGAATGAAATTGTTGTTGGAATAACAATTTTGCCTTCACTTCAAATCAACATCAACTATCAAACAGAAACCATCTATGGAGATGACCCATATGTTTATGGATTGATTTCAAACTCACAATCCGAATATAATCTGGTTGTGAACTCTGTTGGTCAAGATT